>JAJZFS010000046.1 GCA_021805245.1 Pseudomonadota bacterium
GGCCGAGAAGCTTCTCGATGTCGCTGAGACTTTTCCGGTCGTAGGACTCCTTGATGAGCCCGGCCATGGCGTTGAACTGCGGCGTGATCAGTTTGCGGGAGTGTTCGGGGGAAGGCATGTACGCATACTCTTTAAATGTTATGCCGCGACTTTCAGCAGCTTGCGCAGCGTCTGCCGGTAGACGGAATAGACCTTGGGCAGGCGGCTCAATTGCGCGCGTTCGTCGCTGGCGTGCACGCCCTTCGCCGGCACGCCGTATCCGGCGGTGACTTCGATGCCGGATTTAGCCAGAAAATTGCCGATATTGGAAGGGCCGGCGATGACCTCGGGCACTTTTTTGCCGGTGATTTCCTCGACCGATTCCCGCAGCGCCGTGCGCAGCGCGGAACTTGCAGGCGTCAGGAACGGCGGCTCGGACGAAATCTTGTCGACCGTCGTTGCGCGCGCTGGCGGGACATGATGCCGCTGGTCGTGGTCCGCCGCGATGCCGCGGATATGGCGGTCCGCCGCCGCCTCGTCGAAAGCCGGCGTGAGGCGGGTGTCGACGTAGATCTCCGCGCTGGCGGGCACGACGGAAAAGCCGCTCCCGCCTTCCATCTGCGTCACGGTCACTTTCGGCGGCTTGTCGAAGTCCGCTGCCGTTGCGGCGGACGGCTGTTGGCTTAAATCCTGTATGATGTCGGCGGCGCGCACCAGCGCGTTGTCTGCGGCGGCGGCGGTGGCGCCGCTGTGCGCGCTCTTGCCCGACAGCGTGATTTTGTAGCGGGAGAAGCCGCGCGAGCCGACGACGATTTTATCATCGCCCGCATAGCCGATCATGATGCCGTCGGGCTTGTAGCCCGCTTTGAGCGCGGCCTTGATGCCTTCGAATTTGCCGGTATGCTCGTCGGCGTCGAGGATCACCAGAAAATCGCCGTGGAGGTCTTGTTGTTTGTCCTGCATCTCTTTGGCGAGGTGGAGAAACATCGACGCGGCGAGCTTTGAATCCCCTGCGCCGCGGCCGTGCAGCACATTGTTTTCGACGGTGCCGGAAAAAGGATCGTCATGCCATTGCGATCGGTCGCCGGCGGGGGCCGTATCCAGCGTCGCGTTCACGGCCCAGGTTTTTCCCGCATGGCCGCCCTTGACCTTTGCGACGACGGCCACCGGCCCGCCTTTGTCGTCGAGCAGCTTGACGACGGACAGGCCTTGCGTTTTGGCGAACTCATAAGCCAGATCGACAACCGGCGCATAAGGGTCGATGCCGCCCTGACTGGGCGTGCGGATCAGCGCCTGCGCGAATTTTACAATGGACGTTGTGTCTGTTTTCATGGGAATAGATCATATCACTTTTCCATATAATATCAATCCTAAGATCAAAAGAGCCCTTCAGGCGCGCAAGGGCGCGGACGATGGCTTGCAAGCTCTTGTTTATAAATAAGTTTTCAGGGCAGTGGCGGATTTTCAGCCTATTTGAATTCCGGATCGCCCGCATAGCGTGCGCGGACGACATCGCGCAGCGCTGTCCCTACGGGCCCCAGCGCCTGCCAGACCGCTTCTTCCTGTTCCGCGAAGGGGATGTCCGGTTCCTTTTCCGTGAAAATCGCCTCCGGCGGTATGCCGCGCGCGACTAACGCGGCGTGGTTTTTCTCGGCGTCGGGGGGGAGTTCCAGACCATTGTCTGCAAACCATGCCTGAAATTTTTTCCAATCTTTCAGTTCTTCTTCGCTGAGGGGGGAGGCCTTTGTGTTGACCTTGTGCGCAGTGATGGCGGCGTGTTTTCCCCTGGCGTCGTCGGACACCGTCAGACCGCAGGCCGCACACAAGTCCTTGAATTTTCCCCAGTCTTTGAGGCCGTGCAGCGAGATCTCGGCCACGGGCAGGCCGCGTTTGCGGCATTCCTCCATATAAAGCGTTTTGCGCCGCTCGATCTCCAGGCAATACCAGAAGCAGAGCTGGTAGTCCGACATCTTTTCCCAGCCCTGAGGCGCGACGACGCCTCCTTGCGCGGGATCGAGCAGCCAATTGAGGCCGAGTTCGGTGCGGTGCGGTATGGTTTTGAGCCGCCAGTAGCTTTTGGCCACGGCGCGCGGCGCACGGTCGAGGATGACGGTGCGGAACGGGATGCCGATCTTGATAAAGGCCTCGAAAAAACCTTTGCTGAACACATGGCTCGTTTCGGCGTAGTTCTTTTGCGGCTGCGCCGCGATGAACGGCAGCTTGCTTTGCCGCATAAAGGCAACGGCGGCGTTTGGATCTTGCCGCACGGCGCGGAGGACGTTCTGGAAGCCCGGCTCCGGCTCGTGCAGGGCGCAGGTGTCGTCCGCGAGCGCGAACAGTTTTTCCAGCAGGTTCGTGCCGCTGCGTCCGGTCGTCACGCACATAATGATGTTTTTTCCGAACGTTTCCGGGCCGAAGGGCGGCCGCGGCAAGCGCGCCTGAATGTCCGCGAGCAGCGCCCGCGTCTCGGCGGACGCGGGATTCATCTCCCCCGCCGCCTCGCAGCAGGAGAGCGCTTTGTCCAGTTCCGCGCGGGCCAGATAAATTTTGCCCATGCGGTTGTAAAGCTCGGCGAGTTCCCGCGCGGTTTCGCTGCCGGCCGCGATCTCGCCCGCATTCTCCGCTTGCTTGTCCGCGGCGTCGAGTATCTCCAGAATTTTCTTTTGGCAGTCTTCCAGTTCCCGGTCTTGTTCCATCTTGCCTCCCGCCGGATGTGACGGCGTTTTAAATCATTTCGGGATTTCGGCAGTGACGGCGGCTTCGGCGGCGGCTTGCGCGTGCTTTTTGAAGGCCATCGGGTCGCTGATGTTGTTGAGGGATTCCTGCCCGCCGCCGGTGCCCTCGACGATGATCGTGCCATAGCCCAAGATGCGTCCCATGATGCTCTGGTTTTCGCGGATGCTCTCGATGCGGTGGTGGCTGAGCTCCATGGTGCGGCGGCTGAAGAGGCCGGTCTTGAAAATCACGCGCTTGTTGGTGACGGCGAGCTCGGTCGAGCTTTTGGTGATCGCCGCGTTGATCAGCGAGAACACCGACAGGAGGACGAAGAAGGCGGCCAGCAGGAGCCCGACGGGCAGATGCAGCTCCTTCGAAGCGACGAACAGGACCAGCGACAGGAACAGGTGAAACAATCCCGGCACGTAAATCCGCCAGTGCAGGTGGCCGCTGTAAAGAATGTTTTCGCCGTCGAGAAGGTCGTTTTCAATATAACTCATTTTATGCCTTTCAGAAGAATTTATGGTCACAACCGGCCGTTTGACTGTAACATGTTTGCGGGGATTGAAAAACGGCAGAACCGCGGGATAGAATACGTCCGGCATATGGGAACGGGGAAATGTGGAAAAAGTTAAAGGCCTGGAAAGAGAAGCGCATCGGTAAAATCGAGCCCGCGGCGAACACGCGCGCGATCTGGGGGACGATCGCCGCGCTGGCGCTGCTCGACGCGATCGGGCTGCAGGTGCAGGGCATGTCGCTGGTGCTCATGGCGCTGCTGTCCAACGTCATCGCGATTTTGCTTATCCTTTCCATCTCTTTCGCCTACCGCTACATCCGCCCCCGCATGCGCATCTCGGAGATGACGCACATGACGGCGATCATCCTCGCCTTCACCTGCACGGTGTCGATTCTCAGCTATATCGTGACGACGCTGCCCCGCCCACTGTTCGATGTGGAGCTCGCGCATATCGACCGCGCGATGGGGCTGCACTGGGTCGCCCAGTACCACTGGGTGATGGCGCACCCTTATGTGCAGGCGGCCTTTTTTATGGCCTATGTCACGCTGATCCCGCAATTGCTGGCGGTGATTTTCGTGCTCAATTTCCACGGGCTCTGCGCGCGCGGCTGGGAGACGATCTGGCTGCTGGTGACGTCCTGCGCCGGCTGCATCATTCTGTCCGGCATCTGGCCGGCGGAGGGCGCTTTCGGCTACTACCAGATCGAGGCGAACCGCGCCTACGTGCAGGTCTTTATGGGGCTGCACAACGGCACGATCAAGACCATCGGCGACCAGTCGATACAGGGCGTCATCCAGTTTCCGTCCTTCCACGTCGCGCTGGCGCTGGTGCTGACATACGCCGCGCGCGGCAGGCCGTTCCTGTTCCCCTTGCTGGTCGAGGTCAATATCCTGCTGTTTTTGTCCACGCCGTCGATCGGCGGGCACCACTTCGCGGACTTATGGGGCGGCGTCGCGCTCGCGCTTCTCTCGATCCTGTTCGTGCGCAAAGTCATCTCCCCGCGCCTGCATCCGGACATGGCGAAGGTGACCAAGGCTTAGAGTTTTCACTTATCCTTTA
Organism: Pseudomonadota bacterium; assembly: GCA_021805245.1. Taxonomy (GTDB): domain Bacteria; phylum Pseudomonadota; class Alphaproteobacteria; order Micavibrionales; family UBA2020; genus PALSA-926. Next base: position 4,272 of record JAJZFS010000046.1, read on the forward strand.
CGTCACGCGACTTTTTTTTTGGGCATCATCTGGTAGATGTTGTCGAGCTGCGCGGGGTCGTCGACGCGGATCGAGAGATCCTGCAAGAGCCCGTTGTGAATGTCGTAGATGATGCCGTGGATGGAGAGCTTCTGGTCCCTGGCCCAGGCGTTCTGCACGATGGTGGTGTGGCAGACGTTGCTGACCTGCTCCAGCACGTTAAGCTCGCAGAGCTTGTCCATTTTGCCTTTCGGGTCGGCGATGGATTCGAGCTCATCGCTGTGGTCGTGATAGATGTCCTTGATGTGGCGCAGCCAGTTGTCGAGCAGGCCGAGTTCCTTGTTCTCGTAGGCGGCCTTGACGCCGCCGCAGCCGTAGTGGCCGCACACGATGATATGCTCGACCTTGAGATACTCCACCGCGAACTGGATGACGGAGAGGGCGTTCAGGTCGGTATGGACGACGAGGTTGGCGATGTTGCGGTGGACGAAGACCTCGCCCGGCATCAGGCCGATGATCTGGTTGGCGGGCACGCGGCTGTCCGAGCAACCGATCCACAGGTACTTGGGCGCCTGCAAGTCCGCAAGGCGTTTGAAGTAGTCGGGATCGTCGAGCAGACGTTCTCTGACCCAGCGGCGGTTGTTGTCAAACAGGGGCTTCAAATCAGACATCATGTCCTCCAGAATTGGGAATAATAAATTGTACTGAATCACTGCGTTGTAGAATATTGCTTTATTAGGGCACCGTTTGTAAATATATTCTATACATAATAGCAAAATTAAAATAATATTTCGTTCTTATCAAAAATTCTAGAGCGTTTCCGTCCGCTGCCGCGTGTCTTTCGGGGCGGTTCCGGGCGCGGCGGAGGCGGGCCGGCGTTTTCTGGATTATTTTTCTGGATTTCCAAAGGGGCTTGGGTTACAACACTGGGCATATCCCCTGACAGTTGAAAACCTTCCCAATCCGGCCTTTCGGAGACGGGGTTTGCTAGGAGGGGGCAAGGCACTTAAAGGGGTGTAGCTCAATTGGTAGAGTACCGGTCTCCAAAACCGGATGTTGCGGGTTCGAGTCCCTCCGCCCCTGCCATGCAAAGACGAGAGAAGGAACGATAAAGATATGAGTTTGGTTGATTGGGCCGCGCGCTTTTCGCGCGAGACGAAACAGGAGGGCCGCAAGGTCACCTGGCCGTCGAAAAAGGAGACCACGGTGACGACGATCATCGTCTTTATCATGATCGCGATCGTGGCGTTGTTTTTGATGACGGCGGACGGACTGATTTCCGAAGCCATAAAACTGATTCTTGCATTAGGGGCTAAATAATGAGCAAACGTTGGTATGTACTGCATGTCTATTCCGGTTTCGAGAAGAAGGTTGCGGCGAGCATCAAAGAAACCGCCGAAAAACGCGGCCTCGACCAGTATATCGAAGAAGTGATGGTGCCGACGGAGGAAGTCGTCGAAGTGCGCCGCGGCCAGAAGGTCAACGCCGAGCGCAAATTCTTCCCCGGCTACGTGCTGGTGAAGATGGAGATGAACGACGACGCGTGGCACCTCGTCAAGAACACGCCGAAAGTGACCGGCTTCCTCGGCGGCGGCGGCAACAAGCCGTCCCCGATCACCGAAACGGAAGCGCAGCGCCTGCTGCAGCAGGTCATCGAAGGCGCGGAGCGTCCGCGTCCGAGCATCACCTTCGACATCGGCGAGCAGGTGCGCGTCTGCGACGGCCCGTTCAATTCCTTCAACGGCACGGTCGAGGAAATCGACGAAGACCGGAGCCGCCTCAAGGTGCTGGTCTCGATCTTCGGCCGTTCCACGCCGGTCGAGCTGGAATTCACGCAGGTCGAGAAGGTTTGATTCTCAATTTCAATTAAGCCGCGCCGCCGTTCACATGCTGCCAGGCATGGCCTTCATATGGCGTTCCATTTCTTCGTGGCTGACGTGCCGCGTGGCGCCTGGCAGTGAGGCGTGGCCGACAATCAGAACACCCTGCATGCCGAGGGCCTCGTGCGGGTGGCAGTGAAAATGATAGCTTCCCGCCACGGTGAAGGTGTGCGACCACCTGTCGCCCTTTTTCGTCAGCATGGGGCTTACAATGGCTTTGTCTTTCAGTTCTTTGGGCACGTCGTCGAACATGACGTCATGCGCGGCATTCTGCGCGTTGACGAATGTGACGCTGTCACCGGGCTGGATGGTCAGATGATCGGGCGAGAAATAATAATGCTTCGTGCTCTTGAGATCGGTGACTGCGCGGATGGTATAGTTTTTGGCCATGGCCGGCGTTGCCGCCGACATCAGCATAATAACGAATAGAAGTTTTTTCATGTTTTCCCTCTTCTTTTAAACAGAAACGGTATCATCTCGGTCATGACGATGGCAAGCGCGATCAGCGCGCAGCCGCCGTACGCCAGCGGCGTCAGGCGCTCGCCGAGCAGCAGCGCGCCCGCGATGGCGGCAAAGACGGATTCACTGCTGAGGATGATGGCGGAATCGGAGGCGGGCGTATGCTGCTGGCAGATGATCTGCAGCGTATAGGCGATCCCGCCGGATATCACGCCGCCGTAAAGGATGGGCCAGGTCGCCGCGCGGAGGCCGGCGAGCGTCGGGTGCTCGAACAATAACGCGCCGATGACGGCGGCAAGCGTCACGGCCGCATATTGCAGGCAGGAGAGCGTGAAGGGCGCTTTGGTCTGCGCCATGATTTTTCCGGCCAGCGCCACCTGCAGGGCGAAACCGATGGCGCAGGCGAATTCGAGCGCGTCGCCCGCCGAAAATCCGCTCGGGGCCCCGCCCGAGAGCATCCCCGTTCCCGCGACTGAGAGGAGCGCCGCCGGGAAAATCCACTTTGAGAGCTTTTGCCGGTAAATGAAAGCGCAGATCACCGGCACGAGCACGACATAAAGCCCGGTCAGGAATCCCGCGTTGGTGACGGTCGTCAGGCCGATGCCGACCTGCTGCAGAATGACCGCCGCCGTGAAGGCGGCGCAGATCAGCCACAGGTCTTTTTTGCTGGAGAAGGCCGGCGCATCGGCGCGCCCTCTCTCCTTTAAGGCGAACGGCAGCACCAGCAGCGCCGAGATGAAAAAACGCGCCGCGACGAACGTGCAAGGGCCTACGTTGTCGAGGGCGACTTTTTCCGCGATGAAGGCGATCCCCCAGATCATAGCGGCGAGCAGCAACAGAAAATCGGCTTTGAGGCGGGACATTTATAAGGGCTGGCCGCCGTATTTATATTGTTTCACCGTCTGGTCGATCGTGCCGAAGATAGATTTTCCGTCCCGATCGAACATTTCAATCCTGATGGTGTCGCCGAATTTCATGAACGGGGTTTTGACCGCGCCGTCGTTGATCTTTTCGAGCAGCTGCCGCTCGACGATGCAGGACGACCCCGCGCTGCGGTCGACGTTCGAGACCGTGCCGGAGCCGACGATCGTTCCGGCGGCGAGCGGGCGGGATTTCGCACCGTGGGCGACGAGCTGCGCGAAGTCGAACACCATATCCACCCCCGCGTTCGGGCTGCCGAATTTTGCGCCGTTGAGCGTCGAAACCAGCGGCAGGCGGACTTTATTGTCTTTCCACGCGCCGCCCAGCTCGTCGGGCGTGACGGCGACGGGCGAAAAGGCGCTCGAGGGCTTGGATTGCAGGAAGCCGAAGCCCTTGGCGAGTTCGTCCTTGGTGAGGCCGCGCAGGGAAACATCGTTGACCAGCATCAGCAACTGGATGTGCTTTGCGGCGGCGGCGGCGGGCGTGCCCATCGGCACGTCGTCGGTGATGACGGCGACTTCGCCCTCGAAATCGATGCCCCAGTCTTCGCTTTGCATCAGAATATCGTCGCGGGGGCCGAGGAAGCTGTCCGAGCCGCCCTGATACATCAGCGGGTCGGTCCAGAAGCTCGGCGGCATGTCCGCGCCGCGCGATTTGCGCACCAGCTCGACGTGGTTGACGTATGAACTGCCGTCCAGCCACTGATAGGCGCGCGGCAGCGGGCTTGAGCATTGGGCCGCGTCGAAGCCGGAAGCTTCGGCCTTGCCCGCATTGAGGTCTTGATAAAGCTTGTCCAGCCGGGGCGTTGCCGCCGCCCAGTCATCGAGCGCGTCCTGCAGCGTCGGGGCGATCGCGCCTGCATCGGCATACTTTGTCAGGTCTTTGCTGACGACGACCAGTTTCCCGTCGCGGCCGTGTTTGAGCGATGCGAGTTTCATGCCGTTTCTCCTTGCGGTGGGGCGATTGCGGTGCCGCGTCCCGCCGGCGCGCGGCGCACGGCGCGGATGAGCCTTATAAAGATAACGGCAAAGCAGACGGCGGCGATGCCGTGCTGCACCGGCGCGTTGTGCGTCGCGATGGTGCCGATGCCGGCGAGGGTGCTGAAGGCGAGATCATCGCCGAGGCCGAAGAGCAGAATTTCCGGCGTGGGCCGCCAGCCCGCGCGGGCGATGCGCCAGACGGTGAAGGCGATAATGCCGGCGGCGAGCAGCGCGAAGACCGGGAAGGGGAACGGCCTTTTCGCCGCCAATGCATAGTGCGCGATGTAGAAAAAGACGGTCGCCATGCCGATCCAGACGGGCTTGAGCGAAGGCTTTGTGTCCGCCGCGGCGGGCTCTGTTTTCTGCCTGCACAAGCGCACGGCAATCACGGCGAACAGCGCCGTCGCGAGGAGATAGCCGATAAAGGCCGCAGGCACGGGCGGACGGTTTTTGAAAATGAAGTGCAAGCTGTACAGCGCGGCAAATAGCGGCAGGGCTATTTTCAGCGCGCGCGGCGACATCCAGCGTTTTTTCGCCGCGGCGGGGAAGGTCCAGTGGGTGATGAGGATGGGATAGAGGACGCTGTGCAGCGCGTGCCAGAAGACGATGAAAACCGCCCAGCCGCCCTCGAACGCGCCCACCTGTCCGTAGCCGGCGAACGGCCCCACCGGCTGGCCGGAAAGCTGGGTCAGCGTTTTGGCGAGCACGCCCTCGTTGAAAAGCCCGTAGCCGAGGCCGAGGAGAATGATGCCGAGGATGTTGAGCCTTTTGGCGACGGCAAATTCGCGGATCAGCACCACGGGCAGGCCGTAGACCAGCGTCAGAAAGATGAATCCCGGCGGGAAGATGAATTTCAGAACAGGCACGTTGCCGGACAAGATCTCCGCCAGCGGCGCGGCGATGAAAAACAGCATCCAGAACGCTTTGCGCGTTGTTTTTCCGTCCGTGTCCGTGGTCATTTTCTGAACATTTTTTGCAGGCTCTGCCAGCACTGGTAATAGTCTTTTTGCAGCGTGTGCTTCATCGCGCCGGCGGCCGGACGCATGACGAAGCGGCTCTCGAACATAAAGGCCAGCGTGTCTTTCATCCGCAGCGGCGCGAGGTCGACGGTGGACGCGTGCTTGACCACGCCCGCATCGGGGCCGTGCGCCGACATGCAGTTGTGCAGCGAGCAGCCGCCCGGCACGAAGCCGCCGCTTTCCTTCGCGTCGTAAACGCCGAGGATCAGCCCCATGAACTCGCTCATGATGTTGCGGTGGAAGTAGGGCGGGCGGAAGGTATGTTCCGCCACCGACCAGCGCGGCGGAAAAAGGACGAAATCGACGTTGGCGACGCCGGCCGTGCCCGAGGGCGACGTCAGCACGGTGAAGATCGACGGGTCGGCGTGATCATAGCTCACCGTGTTCATGACGTTGAACAGCGCAAGGTCGTATTTGTAAGGCGCATAGTTGCCGTGCCACGCGACGACGTCGAGCGGCGAATGGCCGATCTTCGCCGTCCACAGCGCGCCGTCGAACTTGGCGACCATCTCGAAGCTGCCCTTTTTATCTTCATAAGCCGCGACCGGGTAAAGGAAATGCCGCGGATGGGCGAGGCCGTTGGCGCCGATCGGCCCGAGATCGGGCAGGGTGAAGGGCGCGCCGTAGTTTTCGCAGATATAACCGCGTGCGGTCTTTTCCATCGGGTCGGCGGCGAACTTGACGCCGCGCGGAATGACGCAGATTTCCCCGGGTTCGACTTCCAGCACGCCCATCTCGGTGCGGAAGGTCATTCCGCCCTGTTCGGGCACGAACAGCATCTCGCCGTCGGCGTTGTAGAAGTAACGGTTCTTCATCGGCGCGTTGAGCGCGTAGCGGTGCGCGGCGAGGCCCGCCCAGCTATGCAGATCGCCGCCTTTGGCCATGGTCACCACGCCGTCGACCAGGTCGGTCTTCGCTTTCGGCTGCGGCAGCGGGTCCCAGCGCAGCTGGTTCGGCGTCGCGGGGGCGGGCGTTTCATCGGGCTTTTGATAGAGCGTGAACGGCAGGTGCTTCACCGACGGCAGAATGCGGTAAAGCCACGTGCGCTGATTGCTTTTTTGCGGCACGGTGAAGGCGGTGCCGCTCAGCTGTTCGGCATAAAGGCCTTTTGCAGGCTGCTGCGGCGAGTTCTGCTTTTTCGGCAGCGCGCCGCGCGCGGCTTCCGTTTCAAACTCGTTGCCGAAGCCGGATTGATATTTGAGGCTCATGATTTTACGCCTTCAAAACGCCGCGGCGGATCTGGTCTTCTTCCAGGCTTTCGAACAACGCCTGAAAGTTGCCCTCGCCAAAGCCTTCGTTGCCCTTGCGCTGGATGATCTCGTAGAAAACGGGGCCGATGGCGTCCTTGGTGAAGATTTGCAGCAGGAGGCCTTGCCCCTTGGTCGGCGCGCCGTCGACGAGGATGTTGAGCTTTTGCATGCGCGCGAGGTCTTCGCCGTGGCCGGGGACGCGGGTGTTGACCTTGGCGTAGTAGGTGTCGAGCGTGGTCTGGAAATCGACGCCGGTTTTTTGCAGGCGCTCCACGGTTTCATAGATGTTGTCGGTGCCGAGCGCGATGTGCTGGATGCCCTCGCCGTTGAAGCGTTTGAGGAATTCCTCGATCTGCGACTTGTCGTCGGAGGATTCGTTGAGCGGAATGCGGATCTTGCCGCAGGGGCTGGTCATGGCCTTGGATTTGAGGCCGGTCAGCTTGCCCTCGATGTCGAAGTAGCGGATTTCGCGGAAGTTGAAGAGGTCGGTATAGAAATCCGCCCAGGTCTTCATATTGCCGCGGCGGACGTTGTGGGTCAGGTGGTCGATGTAGGTGAGGCCCGCGCCCTTGTGCGGCGCTTTGTCGATGAAGTTGAAGTCCGCCTCATAAATGCTGCCCTTGTCGTCATATTTGTCGACGAGGAACAGAGCCGTCTCGCCGATGCCCTCGATGGCGAGAATTTTGTTTTCGCCTGCGCCGGTCGGCACCTTGACGGGTTTCGCGCCTTTGTCCAGCGCGTGCTTGTAGGCTTTGGGGGCGTCCTTGACGCGGAAGGCCATGGCGCAGGCGCCGCCGCCGTGGATGCCGGCGAACTTGGCGGCGTAGGAGTCAGGCTCGCTATTTATAATGTAATTGATTTTGCCCTGCTGGTAGAGCGCGACCTTTTTGGACTTGTGCGTGGCGGTTTTTTTGAAGCCGAAGCTGGTGAAAAGTTTTTCCAGCTCTTCCGGCTGCGGGTGCGCATATTCGACGAATTCAAAACCGTCCGTCCCCATCGGGTTATTAAATAAATCAGCCATGATCGCCTCTTTCTGCTTTAAAAAATGGAATTGCGCCAAGTGCCCGACAGTATCGGGGTTTTCCGCCCCGCTTTCAAGAAATTGAGACTAAAAACGCTTGGTTTTATGAAATAAGCTGTTTATGATGCTCTGCACAAATTTATTTGAAACAAACGGATATTTTTCAGAATGTGGCAACAGGAAGACAGATCGCGTATGTCGCTGCCCTTCATCTCCCCCCGATTGTGTGATCTGGAGGTGAGCTTCGAGTTCTTCCCGCCGCATACGGCGAAGAGCGAGGAGGTGCTGTGGGATTCGATCGGCCTGCTGGCGCCGCTGAAGCCGAAGTTTATCTCGGTGACTTACGGCGCGGCGGGGACGACCCGCACCCGCACGCACGAGATCGTGACGCACATTCACGAGAAAACCGGCATTCCCGCCGCCGCGCACCTGACCTGCATCGGCGCGACCAAGGAAGAAATCGACGGGATCGCCAGAAAATACTGGGAGAGCGGCATCCGCCATATCGTCGCGCTGCGCGGCGACCCGCCGAAGGGCGAGGCTTATGCGCCGGTCGCGGGCGGGTATGAATATGCCTCCGACCTTGTCGCGGGCCTGAAGAAGATCGCGCCGTTCGAGATCAGCGTCGCGGGCTATCCCGAAACGCACCCCGAGGCGGCCAACGCGCTCGAAGACATGGCCAACCTCAAAAAGAAAATCGATGCGGGCGCGGACCGCATCATTAGCCAGTTTTTCATGGAGCCGGAACTGTTCCTGAGCTTCCGCGACCGCGCGGTGGCGGCGGGCATCGATGTGCCGATCGTGCCGGGCATCCTTTCCATCATCAATTTCGCCAAGGCGGTCGAGTTCGCCCGCACTTGCGGCACGCGCATTCCCGACTGGGTCGAGACATTGTTCGAAGGGCTCGACGACCAGCCGAACACGCGCCAGCTTGTCGCCGCCACGGTCACGGCGGAGATTTGCCGCGTTTTGTACGCCAACGGCGTGCGGCAGTTTCATTTCTACACGCTCAACCGCGCGGAACATACGCTCGCCATCTGCCACATGCTGGGGCTGCGGTCGGTGTCCACGGCGATGCGCAAGAAAAGCAACGCATAAGTTTCAAAAAAGAAGGAGAAAGATAACATGGCACTCTCGGCAAACCTCGGGTTCCCCCGCGTCGGCGCGAAGCGCGAACTGAAAAAGGCGCAGGAAGCCTACTGGGCGGGACAAATCCCCCTCGACGAGCTGAACAAAGTCGGCGCGGAACTGCGCGCACGCCATTGGAAATTGCAAAAGGCCGCGGGCATCGATCACATTCCCTCCAACGACTTCACCATGTACGACCGTGTGCTGTCCACGTGCGCGATGACCGGCGCGGTGCCGGAACGCTATGAGTGGAAAGGCGGCAAGGTGGATCTCGACACGTTCTTCGCCATGGCGCGCGGCAACAAAAAAGTCGGCGCGATGGAGATGACCAAGTGGTTCGACACCAACTACCACTATCTCGTGCCGGAATTTTCGGCGGGGCAGAAATTCGCGTGGGCCTGCGACAAGGCCGTGCGCCACTACGAGGAAGCCAAGGCGCTCGGCATCCAGACGCGCCCCGTGCTGCTCGGCCCCGTGTCGTTCCTGCTGCTCGGCAAGATGAAGGATGGCGGCGATGCGCTGTCGCTGCTCGACGCGCTGCTGCCGGTTTACGAAGAAGTGTTGACCAAGCTGAAATCCCTCGGTGCGGAATGGGCGCAGATCGACGAGCCGTGCTTCGTGCTCGACCAGCCGGAACCCGCGCGCGCCGCGCTCAAAAAGGCTTACGCGCGTCTTGCCAAGGTCGCGCCGAAAATCATGGTCGCGGCCTACTTCGACGCGCTGGAGGAAAATCTGGACGCCGTGTTCGGTCTGCCGGTCGCGGGCGTGCATATTGACCTGGTGCGTGCGCCGCAACAACTCGATGCCGCGATCAAGGCCGCGGGCAGCGACAAGGTTCTCTCGCTCGGCGTGATCGACGGCCGCAACATCTGGCGCGCCAATCTCTCCGCAGCGCTGAAGCCGGTCGAAAAGGCCGTCGCCGCACTGGGCAGCGACCGCGTGATCGTCGCGCCGAGCTGCTCTCTGCTGCACACGCCGGTCGATCTCGACAACGAAACCGCGCTGGACGCCGAGCTGAAAGCGTGGATGGCGTTCGCCAAGCAAAAACTGGCGGAAGTTGCCGCCATCGCCGCCGCCGCCAACGGCAAAAAAGACGCCGCAACGCCCGAAACGAGCGTAAAAGATATGTTCGCAGCGAGCGATAAGGCCGCCGCCGCGCGCAAAACCTCGCCGCGCATCCACAACAAGGCGGTGCAGGAGCGCTGGAGCAAGGTTGCGCCGGGAATGCTGAAACGCCAGCACCCGTTCGCCACCCGCGTCGAAGCGCAGCGCAGCGCGCTGAACCTGCCGCTGTTCCCGACCACGACGATCGGCTCCTTCCCGCAAACGCCGGAAATCCGCCAGCACCGCGCCGACTTCAAAAAGAAGACCGTCACCGAAGCCGAATATAACGCGTTCCTGAAACAGGAAATCGCCAACTGCGTCAAGATTCAGGAAGACATCGGCCTCGATGTCTTCGTCCACGGCGAAGCCGAGCGCAACGACATGGTCGAATACTTCGGCGAGCAGATGGACGGCTACACCTTCACCAAGTTCGGCTGGGTGCAGTCTTATGGTTCGCGCTGCGTCAAGCCGCCGATCATCTTCGGCGACATTTCGCGCCCGCACCAGATGACGGTGGACTGGTCGGTCTACGCCCAATCCCTCACCGGCAAGCCGATGAAAGGCATGCTCACGGGGCCGGTGACGATCCTGCAATGGTCGTTCGTCCGCGACGATCAGCCGCGCTCTGTCACGGCGGGACAGCTCGCCTTGGCTTTGCGCGATGAGGTGCAGGACCTCGAAAAGGCCGGCATCAAGGTCATCCAGATCGACGAGCCCGCCGTGCGCGAAGGCCTGCCGCTGCGCCGCAAGGACTGGCAGGCCTATCTCCGCTGGGCGGTGGACGCCTTCCGCCTGTGCTCCGCCGGCGTGAAGGACGCAACCCAGATCCACACCCACATGTGCTATGCCGAGTTCAACGACATCATCGAAGCGGTCGCCGAAATGGACGCCGACGTGATCTCGATCGAAACCTCGCGCTCGCAGATGGAACTGCTCGGCGCGTTCGAGGACTTCAAGTACCCGAACGAGATCGGCCCCGGCGTTTACGACATCCACAGCCCGCGCGTCGTGCCGCAGGCCGAGATGGAAGCGCTCTTGAAAAAAGCCGTCGCCGTGCTCAAGCCCGAACAGATCTGGGTCAACCCCGATTGCGGCCTCAAGACCCGCAAGTGGGAAGAAACCAAGATCTGCCTGAAGAACCTCGTCGGCGCCGCCAAGACCATGCGCGCCGCCTATGCGGTCGCAGAGGGCAAAAAGGCCAGCGCGTAGACTTGCGGCGTTATAACTTCGCCTGATATCAGGGCTTTACCGGCTTCATGCGGATCATGTCCGGTTTTGCTTGAAAACGGCTGCGTCCGCATAATATACTGCCTCATATCAATTTATGACAAAGGATTTATATGATGGCGATGGGCTTCATTCAGGCAGCAGGAAAGGCGCTCTCCAAAACAGCGCTGATTCTCGACGACATTCCCGTCGCCGCCGCCAACCTGATCGAAGTCGAAGTCAAAAATCCCGGCGCGCCGCTGGAAAATCTTCCCACGCCGCACAAAGGCAGACCCATGTCGGAAGGCGAGTTTTACCTGAAGGCCGCGGGCGCGTCGCTGGTGCCCAAAGCCGCGGTCGCGCTCGCGCTCGGCGGGGCGGCGGCGGCTTTGAGCTTCGCCGGCGGGGCCGCCGTGCTGACCTACGGCCTTGTGCCGCTGGCCTTCTGGCTCTGCGGCAAAAGCGCCGAGAAGGACGACGACGGCGGCGAAGACGACAACAAAAAAGAAGGCCGCCTGTGGACCGACGGCATGATGAACGTCTTCCCCGGCGCGAAGAAATTCCTGGGCCGTTTGCCCGCCAAGCACCGCCGCATCCTCGGGCGTACCATCCAGATGGACGTCGCGCTCGAGATGGAAATGATGACGCTGGCCGCGGTCGCGCTCGGCGCCAGCGGCCTTGCCATGGCGGGCGCGGCGGGGATTGCCGCCACGGTCGGGCTGGTGCCGGTGGTGGCGCTGGCGGCGACGGGCATCGTCTGGGGCACGGCCTACGGCGTGCGCCAGCTCCGCAATCTCATCGGCAAGAACCAGAAGAAAATCGACGCCGGACAGCGTCAGGAAACGCGCTTTGACCGCGCTTTGAAATTCATCGACAAAAAAATCGACCCGACCTTCAGTCTCGTCGGCAAGCTGGCGCTCATGTCCATCGGCGGCGCGCTGATCATCAGCCACGGGCTAATTCCGCTGGTGCCGCTGGCGCTGCCGCATTTGTCCGCCGCCGCGCCCGCGGTGCAGAGCGCCGTTCATCTCTTCAACGCCCTGCCGGACATGGCGCAGCTCGCCATCGCCACGCCGGTCGGCTACGGCCTCGGCAAGTTCGTTTATAACCCGATCATCGCGCCGCTCCTGCGCGCGCCGGGGCTTATCGCCAAAAAGCTTTCCGGCGGCAAAAAGCAAAAACCCGCGGCGGCGAAGGAATCCTTCAAGCCGCCGCAGCCCGCGACGGGGCCGCTCAAGCCCGTTGTTCCGCCGTCCGGCACGCTCAAGTCCGCCTTCGAAGAAGGCAAGGGCGCGCATCCGGCGGCAAACGACACCCGCCCGCCGGAAGCGGGGCGGGGCGCTTTCAAATACGGTTAAATAATTACGGCTTGGCGTTCAGCAATTTGTCGCGCAGCGGCTGCTTGACGAGGCGGTAGAGCTTCGGCTTCAGCTTCATCTGCTCGTCGGCGGCATACTGCAGCGCGTCGTTCCACGCGGCGTATTTCTTGACGAAGGCCTCGGCCTTCTTCGGGTCGCCGTCGAGCTGCAATTGCACGACTTCGGCCAGCATCTGCATGCCCGTTTCGGCCATCTTGTCCGGCACGATGGAAAGCTTGCCGCCTTTTTCAAAGACGATGGCGCCTTTTTCGCGGAAGTAATTGAGCTGCATGATCGAGCGCGAGCGGTGCGCTTCTTCGGTCGAGGGCTGCTTGGTCGGCAGTTCGCGCGCGGCCCAGGTGAGGAAGATCTTGTTCGCCTGTTCTTCGTCGAATTTGCCGATATCGAGGAAATGCCCCGTCATGGCCATGGAGATGACGTCGGCCTTGTTTTCCTCCAGCATGCTGCCCCACTGGCCGAGCGCGGCGTTTTTGTCGCGGCCATCCCTGGTGGAGCGGGGCCCAAGCGAGTGGCCGAGCTCGTGACCGACGGTGAAGAGGAAGTCGGCGTTGGTATCGTAAAGCTTGTGCTGGGCGGGGTCGACCAGCGCGTCGAGGAACTTCTGCTGCTGCGCGGGATCGCCGCTCTGGCGCACCTGACGGTGGAAGACGAGGCGGCTGCCCTCTTTCATCTGCACGACCAGTTTGTCGCTGTTGGGCAGGTTTTGCGCGATGGTGATGCCGCCGCGCACCGCCGCGTAGTCGCCGGCGATGCAGACGAGGTCGACGTCGGCGAAGGTCATTTTCGCTTCCTTGCCGCCGGTCTGGTCCTGATATTGGTCTTTCAGCGGCATGAGGGCGTTGAAGCCGTCGAGATGTTTGCGGTAGTCGGCGATCTCGGCGTAGGACTCCTGATTGACGATGCCGACGCGGATGCCGATGCTGTCTTTCGATTTCGCCTTGATGCCGTTGGCGTCGAGAACCGCCTTGACCTTCGGGTCGGCGGAGACGGCGCTGCTCATGCGGTCGTCGTAGCATTCGCGGCCGATGGTGAATTCCAGCGGCGAATCCTCGAGATTGGCCCAGGTTTTGTCGGCGTTGAAGGTCATTTCCGCATCGCTGTCGTTGACCAGCGCCTGCGCCTGCCAGCGCAGATATTTCGCGAGGCCGGCGTGGTCGGTTTCCTTGGCGGCGGCAAGCAGTTCTAGCGCCGCGCCTTCCATCTCGTCGCGGAAGGCGACCGAGTAGGGCAGGGCGATCAGTTTCTGGCCCTCGCGGCGGACGATGGTGTTGTTGCTGAAGATCGCCGAGGCCTGCTCCGGATGCTTGACGATGTATTGCGCCAGTTCCTTCCTGGTCAGGTCCTGCGGGTAAAAGCCTTTGCCGGCGCCGAGCTTCTTGTTTTTGAAAATGTCGAGCGGCTTGGTTTTCGCGGCGTAAAGGTCCTTGCCTTCGAGGCCGTTGTGCAGCGTGAACAGGGTCAGCGCGTCTTCGGCCACCTTGTCGCCTTTGGCGGCGGCTTTCTTGAGCAGCTGTTCGGCACGGATGTTGTCGGGGTGGTCCTGTTTGAGAAACGCGGTGTTCAAAATCGCGGCGGCCTTGACGAGGTGAAGAAGCGCGTGCTGGTTGGCGGGGGTGAGCTTGCCGTAGGCGTCGTCGAGCGTGCCGAAGTCCATCACCCGCATCTTGTTGGCGACGATGTCGTCGAGCTTTTGGGGGCTGATCCCAAGAGAAAATTCGCCTTTTTTGCCGAGGCCGTGCTTTGCAAAGCTGGAATTGGCGAGGGGGGAAAGCTTCTTCTGTGCCATGCGGCGTACTCCTTTTTTAGGGCCGGTGCGGGACTATATATACATAAATATTATTATGTAATATGTCAATACATAATTTAATTACTTTGGAGCGTTTTTTTTAACCGTTTGATTTATATATGTAATTAAATAATCTTTGACATGTGCCTAAAAAAGGCGCATTGTGCAGTGCAACAATGATGCAGTGCAGCATTGATTCTTTAAAACCCATTAGGAGACTGAAAATGCAAAAAGATATTCTCGAGAACTTCCAGAAAATCACCGCGCTTACCCTTGAAAACTTCAAGAAGCTCGGCGAAACCAACCTGCAAATCGGCGAAAAGCTGCTGCAGGAACAAGTTGAGCTGACCAACGCCCTGCTCGAAGCGGCTTCGGAAAAAGCCGAAGACGTGACGGAAGCGAAAGACCTCAAGGACGTCGCCGCATGGCAGGCTGAACTCGCTCAAGAGTACTCCAAGAAAATCGTCGAAAGCGGCCGCGCTTGCGCGGACATCGTTGCCGAAGCGGGCAAGGTTTACACCAGCCTGTTCGAAAACGCTCTGAAATCCGCTAACGGCGCCGCAAACAAATCGGCCGCTGCCAAGGCGCGTAAAACCGCTTAATAGCACCTGGCTATTTTGTAATAGGGCATGTCATTCCGGATGTGGTAGATCGTCGATCTTTCCATGTCCGGAATGACTTTTTTTCGAAGACGAAGAAGATAAAGGAGCAACAGAATGACAACAAAAACACTCGCTCTCGTGACAGGCGGCGTCGGCGGCATCGGGTCCGCCATCTGCGAGGAACTGGTGCAACGCGGCTATCAGGTTCTCGCCAACTACCACCCCTCGGAAGAAGCGCGCGCCAAAGACAAACAGAAAGCATGGAAAAACGCCGGTCTCGACATCGGCATCGTCTCGGGCGACGTTGCGTCGTTCGCGTCCTGCACCGACATGGCGAAGGCCATCAAGGAAAAATTCGGCACCGTGCAGGTGCTGGTCAACTGCGCGGGCATCACGCGCGACAAGACCCTGAAGAAGATGGAAGAGGCGGACTGGGCGGCGGTGCTGCACGTCAACCTCGACAGCGTCTTCAACGTCACCAAGCAATTCATCGACGGCATGACGGAAGCGGGCTTCGGCCGCGTGGTCAACATCTCCTCCGTCAACGGCAAGAAGGGCCAGTTCGGCCAGGCCAACTATTCCGCCGCCAAGGCCGGCATGCACGGCTTCGCCATGGCGCTGGCGCAGGAAGTGGCGCGCAAGGGCGTGACGGTCAACTGCGTTTCGCCGGGCTATACCAACACGGCGATGATGCAGGCCATCCCCGAAGACGTGCTGAAGCAGATCGTCGCGCAAGTGCCGATGCAGCGCCTCGCCGAGCCGGACGAAATCGCCTACGTGGTGGGCTTCCTCGCCGACAAGCGCGCGGGCTACATCACCGGCGCGAACATTTCGGCCAACGGCGGTCTGTTCATTTCGTTCTAAGGAGACACGCGTGACAGAGAAAAATTTTTCCGTTTTCGCATCCGGCACCTTTGGCGACTGGGCAAAAGCGGAGTTGAAGCTTCCGGATGGTCGTTCCGTTCTCGGTAAGCGGTTTCTCAAGGATATCATCGGCAGCACGGGGTGCGAAATTTCGCTCAACGCTCTGCCGGCGGGGAAAAGCGTTCCTTTCTTTCACGCGCACAAGGAGAACGAGGAAGTTTATATTTTCCTCGGCGGCGAAGGCGAGATGCAGGTCGATGGCGAGATTGTTCCCGTCAGAGAAGGCAGCGTTGTCCGCATCGCGCCGGACGGGCTGCGCTGCATGCGGAATACGGGCGGGGAGGATCTTCTTTCCATCGTCATTCAGGTGCGGGAAGGATCGCTCCGCCAGCGCAACAGGGAAGACGGCATCATTCCCGAAGCGCCTGTTTCCTGGGTCGCCTGAGCAGATCCTCTTTTTTTTCATTTATTATCAAATGGATAATAAATAGCCTTGGCTGTTTTTATATTATTATGTATAATTATGCCATGGCAACAAGGCAGCAAAATATAGTCACCTGCTTCAACAAGCTCTCCGCGTTCGATTTTTACGATCTGGCGCATATGAAGCCGACCCAGATGCTCGTCGGCATGCGCGAGGTCGAGGAAAAGCAAAGGCACCTGCACAAGGCGATGAAAGATCCGGACACTTTAAAAAGATATTTGAAGGCGCGCCCGATCCTCGTTGTGATGGGGCCGGACGACGAAGCCTATATCGTCGACCACCACCATCTGGCGCTGGCTCTGCAGCGCGAGGGCTTCACCGAGGCGCCCATCGAAGTGCTGCGTGATTACTCGCATCTCGATCACGACCAGTTCCAGAAAAAGATGCTGGAAAAACACTTCTTTTATCCCTACGACGAAAAAGAAAGAAAACACGACCTGAAAGACCTGCCGCAAACGCTCGACGGCCTGCGCGACGACCCGTACCGCAGCCTTGCGTGGTTCGTGCGTCAGGAGGGCGGGTTCAAAAAGGTGAAGATCCCCTTTGTGGAGTTCTGCTGGGCGAATTTTTTCCGCAAGCGCATCCCTCTGGCGCAGGTCAAAAATTCATTCGAGGACGCCTGCGTAAAGGCGTTTGAAATGGCGCAAGACAAAAGCGCGTCGCGTCTGCCCGGCTATGTCGGTGCAAAACTTCCCGCCGGCGCGCCGCGGCTTACCTAAACTGGTTCTTTTCCGTTAATCTATATTTACCATACACAATAAGACGCGAGGACGCAGATCAACAGGAGTGATAAAATGAAAGCGATATCAAACTTATTCAGTTCCGCGGCTGAAAAGAGCGAAGACTTCAAGAAAAATTTTCTTAATGTTCTTTGGTACATGGAACGACTGGACGGGCAAAGCAACATATACACCTTCACCGACAAAAGTGAATTGGAAGCAGTTATAAAACTCGATTACAAGAAAGGTTCCTGCAAGTACACGCTGACCGCCGAGAAAAGCAAAAACGTTTTTGGGATGGAGAAAACGCAACCGAATGTCGTTGTCAGAGATGAGACGGGCATAAAACTCGGCGAGTTTCAGATTAAAAGGTTCTCCTGGGGATCTGTCCACGCGCCCATTTCCATCTACGCGCGCGGTGACAATCGTCCCGCCCGCGCACTTTTCAAGTGTATGGTGGATGATGCCATGAAGAAATTGAGCATAGCAGTTCAGCCGACAGAACAAAAACAGCCAAAACATTTTTGAACAGTTTTTGCCCGACGTCGCTCCAGCCGCCACCCGCCGGACAGAGGTGTCTGCAAGATGAAACGCTAAGCCTTGAGAATCTTCGCCGCGTCCACCGCCGCATAAGTCAGCACCGCGTCGCAGCCCGCGCGTTTGAATGACAATAAGGTTTCCATCATCGCCTTCTCGTAGTCGAGCCAGCCGTTGGCGGCGGCGGCGCGGAGCATGGCGTATTCGCCGCTGACGTGGTAGGCGGAGGTCGGGACCTGAAATTCGTCCTTCACGCGGCGGATGATGTCGAGATAGGGCAGGCCGGGCTTGACCATGACCATGTCCGCGCCTTCGTCGATGTCGAGCGCGACTTCGCGCAAGGCTTCGTCGGAATTGGCAGGGTCCATCTGATAGGTCTTCTTGTCGCCCTTGAGCGCGCTGCCGGAGCCGACCGCGTCGCGGAACGGGCCGTAGAAGGCGGAAGCGTATTTCGCCGCGTAGGCGAGGATGCTGGCGTTGGTGAAGCCTTGCGCGTCCAATGCGTCGCGGATCGCGCCGATGCGCCCGTCCATCATGTCCGACGGCGCGACGATGTCCACGCCCGCCTCGACCTGGACGAGGGATTGCCTGACGAGGATCTCCACGGTTTCGTCGTTGAGAACGTAGCCGTCAGGCCCAAGCACGCCGTCATGGCCGTGGGAGGTATAGGGGTCGAGCGCGACGTCGCAGATCAGGCCGACGTCCGGCACGGCGTCTTTCAGCGCGCGCACGGTGCGGCAGACGAGGTTGTCGGAGTTGTAGGCTTCGCGTCCGTCGGGCGTTTTCTTCTCGGCGGGCGTGACGGGGAAGAGCGCGATCGCGGGGATGCCGAGCTTGGCCGCGGCTTCGGCTTCTTTCACCAGCACGTCGATGGAGAAGCGGCTCACGCCCGGCATGGATTTGATGGGCTCGGTCACGCCTTTGCCCTCGGTCACGAAGACCGGCCAGATGAGATCGTCCACCGAAACGGCGTTTTCGCGCACCAGGCGGCGTTGCCATTCCGTGCGGCGGTTGCGGCGCATACGTGTGCGAAGAGGGCGGGTGCGCAGGCTGGCGGAATCATTCTGCGTCAGGTCTGCGGCGGGGGTCGCTTTCAAAGCGTGAGTCGGGTTTGTCATAGGGGGACTGTGGAACTTGGGGACAGCTTCGTCAACCGCTTTCGTTTTTACATAATTATTCCATTGCAAACCGCGGGGACATGGGCTAAAGAGGGGCATCGCAAAGAGCAGGAGGCCACCCATGAAAAAGCAAACCTTCAGAGGCGTCGTCAAGCGCAGGCGCGTCGCCGTCGGTTCGAAGAGCGAACATGACGCTGTCGTGCTGGATCAGGGCTATGGCGGCTGTCTGGAACTGCGCCTCAAAAACGGCAATCCGTTTCACGAGCTGGCGCTCGACGCGCTGGTCGGCAAGACCGTCGAGCTCGAAGGCATCCCCCTGTCGGGTCTGCCGCATATCTTTATAGAAAAGTTGACCGACATCAAAATCCTGCCGCCGCCGAAACATGGTGCGGCGCGCAAGCCTCCCAAACCGCCGCGGATGTAAGGTGTAAAACGACATAACGCCGCCAAACCATTTATAGCACTTGAATTTTATCCCCAATACCTATATGGTAAGGGAGTTCGAGATCTATCGGTTCTGACTTGTGTGCGGCTCTATACAAGGCTTTCTCCCAAGACAAACGGTTATTCGGATATTGGCTTACACAATGGTTGTGTAGGCCTTTTGCACGAAGAGTGCGTTTTCTAAAGGAGGCCAAAAGTATGGCACAAGGTACAGTTAAGTGGTTCAACGCTCAAAAAGGCTATGGCTTTATTCAGCCTGAAGCCGGTGGTCCGGATGTGTTCGTTCACATCTCCGCCGTTGAACGTGCCGGTCTGCGCAGCCTGAACGAAGGTCAAAAAATCACTTACGACATCGTAAGCGAAAAAGGCCGCAATTCAGCCGCCAACCTGCAAGCTGCTTAAGCCTTTCAGGACACTGAAAAAACAATCAAGCCCGGTGCTTTTCAGCATCGGGCTTTTTTGCCGCCCGCTTTTTTGCTAAGGTGCCTCCATGTCGTTTAAAAGTTTCATAGGCGCGCTGTGCGCGGTTGTTTTGTTTTCCCTGCCCGCGCGCGCGGTCGTCATGACCCTCGGGGCAAAAGCGCCGCCGCTGGTGGCGAAAAGCGTGGGCGGCGCCAAGGTCGATCTCGCGAAGCTCAAAGGCAAGACGGTGATCCTCTACCTGTGGACGACCCAGTGCGCTTCCTGCATGAAGGATTTGTACACCTTGCGCGACTTCTACAACAAATATCAGGACAAAGGCCTTGCGGTCATCGCGCTCTCCGCCGATCCGCCGCAGCTGAGGTATATGGTGGAGAACGTCGACGCGCTGGTGGATTATCCGGTCGTCATGGCCTCGGACGCGCAGCAAAACGGCTACGCCATGCCCGGCCGCTTCCCGCTCATGTACATCATCACCAAGGACGGCAAGCTGCACAGCTTCTATAGCGTGATGCCGAAAGGGCAGGCGCTGCTTCAGGCCGTGTTCCATTAACCTTTCAGTTACCATTTGCCGCTATACTCGATTATGGTTTTAAAAAGGGGGTAGCCCATGATGGAAGATACCGGGTCGGGAGCGTCTTTGCAGGGTCATATTCGGGAACTGGAGAAATACGCCACGCTCGGCGAGCGCTCCGCCATGGCGGCGCCGATGGCCCTGTTGCGGCGGGAGTGGGACAGCCTGTCGGAAGACGAGCGGAAGGATGTCGTGAAACTGGAAGCCCTTTTTCTGTCTCTCTCGCATTTAAGGACGGGCTCCGCCTAAAGATCATGCGAAGCCGCCTGGCAAGGATCAGCGACTGCAAAGAATCCTGTAGCGCACATGCCGGATCGTGCCGCACAATCACCGGCGAGATTTAAGCTTCACGCCCTCACGTTCCCGGCTTTTTGGTCTTCGGCCTGACGTTGAGGTTGGCCGTGTTTGCCGGCGCGTAAGGCTTGCCGGTATATCTCCGGCTTAAGTGCTCGAGATAGTATTTCGCGTTGAGCTTCTCGCCGGTGGCGGCGGTCAGCAGCTCGTCGGTGGTGAGTTCCGAGCCTTTGGAGTGGATATTGTCCTTCAGCCAGTCGCGCAGGGGCTTGAAGTTGCCGGAGGCGAGCTCTTTGGGGATTTCGGGGTGCGCCTTGGTGGCGGCGGCGTAAAGCTGCGCCGCGATCATGTTGCCGAGCGCGTAGGCGGGGAAGTAGCCGACCGC
>JAJZFS010000038.1 GCA_021805245.1 Pseudomonadota bacterium
GGAACCTCTCCTGCACGCCGCGCAAGGCCTCGCGCACGGTGACGGGCGCGGTTACCATGAAATGTCCGCGAGCTTTTCCGCCTGATCGTTGGAGATCAGCGGATCGATGACTTCGTCCAGACACTCGCCGCTCACAATGCGGTCTATCTTGTAAAGCGTGAGGTTGATGCGATGATCGGTGACGCGGCCTTGCGGAAAGTTGTAGGTGCGGATGCGCTCGCTGCGATCGCCCGAGCCGACCTGTTCCTTCCGGTCGGCGGCGCGTTCGGAGGCCAGCTTCGCGCGCTGCGCTTCATAGAGCCTTGAGCGCAAAATCTTCATCGCCTTCGCTTTATTTTTATGCTGCGATTTTTCATCCTGCATGACGACGACGACGCCGGTCGGGATATGCGTGATGCGCACGGCAGACTCGGTCTTGTTGACGTGCTGCCCGCCCGCGCCGCCGGCGCGGAACACGTCGATGCGCAAGTCTTCGTTATTGATGTCCATATCCACTTCTTCGGCCTCGGGCAGAACGGCGACCGTCGCCGCAGAGGTATGCACGCGCCCCGACGCTTCGGTCGCGGGCACCCGCTGCACGCGATGTACGCCGGATTCGAACTTGAGACGCGAGAAGACATCACGCCCCGAAACTTCGGCAACGACCTGCTTGATACCTCCAAGGTCGCTCTCCGACATCTCCAGCACTTCGAACTGCCAGCCGTGCAAGGCGGCATATCTTTTGTACATATTGAGCAGATCGCCCGCGAACAAAGCCGCCTCGTCCCCACCCGTGCCGGCGCGGATCTCAAGGATCGCGTTCTTCGTATCATCCGCGTCCTTCGGCACCAGCTCCAGTTGAATATCGCGCTCCAGCTGCGGCAGTTGCTCCTTGAGAGCATAGAAATCCTCTTCCGCCATCGCCTTCATGTCCCTGTCACCGCCCGCCATCAGTTCTTCCAGATCTTTCATCTCGACCTTGGCCTTTTTGAAGGCGCGGATTTTCTCCGCCAGCGGCGTCATGTCGGCATATTCGCGCGAGAGTTTTGTGAACCGCTCGGCAGGCAGAGTCCCCGCCGCCATGAGCGCCTCGATCTCCTGAAACCGGCTTAAGACCTGATCAAGTTTATTATCCAGCGACATTACAGCCTCAATTCATAAAAATGTTCCGTTTCCGTGACGCCGTCATGCCACGTACGCTCTTCGCCATGCGTAAAAACAAAACCGTGTTTCCGGTTCGCGCCTTTAGATGCGGCGTTGCTTTCACGGTGGGACACGACCACGCGTTTCACCTCGGGCCGCGCGCGCGCCCATGCCAGCCGCGCCGCATACATATCCTGCGAGATTCCCTTGCTGCGATAGGTATTTTCCAGCCACGAACCCCAGAAGCCCGCAGACGTTGCGTCTTCCTTGCTGATATAAACGCCCGTCATCCCCACAGGTTTTTCTCCGTCAAAAACGCCGAATACGCCCAGATCCGCCTTGAGAAGATCTTCCCGCCATTTTTTGTCGCCGTAAGCCGCCTCCTTCGCATAGCGGGAGCCGAAAACGGCAGGGTCGGATTGCAGCGCTTTGAGCCGCACCTTTTTATAAAGCGCCCATTCATCCGGCTTGAACAGCCTTACGGTGATTGCATGTGACATGATGCGGTCTCTAGGCGGCGGAGACGATTTTTTGGCGCTCGATTTCCGCGGCCTTCTCTTCGACCAGCTTGACGAGGTGCGCGACGACGTCTTCATCCTTCAGGCGGTGGCTGGGCTGGCCTTTGATATAGACCTGATGCGTGCCGCGCCCGCCGCCGGTAAAGCCGATGTCGGTCATCAGCGCTTCGCCGGGGCCGTTGACGACACAGCCGATCACCGAGACCGTCATCGGCGTCGAGATATGCGCGAGCCGTTCTTCCAGAACACGCACAGTCTCTATCACGTCGAACTGCTGGCGCGCGCAGGACGGACAGGAAATGACGTTGACGCCGCGGTGACGCAAGCCCAGCGCCTTCAGCATGTCAAAACCGACGCGCACTTCCTCAACCGGATCGGCGGACAATGAAACCCGTATCGTATCGCCGATACCCGCCCACAAAAGGCTGCCCATGCCGATGGAGGACTTCACCGTGCCGGAGCGCAAACCGCCCGCCTCGGTCACGCCGATGTGCAAAGGATAATCGCAAACCTCGGCCAGTTGCTGGTAGGCGGCGACGGCGAGAAATACGTCCGAGGCCTTGCAACTGATCTTGAAATTGAAAAAGTCGTGATCTTCGAGAATCTGGATATGCCGCTGCGCAGAAGCCACCATCGCCTCGGGGCATGGTTCGCCGTATTGCTCGAGCAGGTCCTTTTCGAGCGATCCCGCGTTCACGCCGATGCGGATCGAGCAATTGTGATCCTTCGCCGCCTTGATCACTTCCTTCACCCGTTCGCCGGAGCCGATATTGCCGGGATTGATGCGCAGGCACGCCGCGCCCGCAGCGGCCGACTCAATGGCGCGCTTGTAGTGGAAATGGATATCCGCCACCACCGGAACGGAAACCTGCCTGACGATGTCCTTCAGCGCTTTGGTCGAGGCTTCGTCGGGACAGGAGACGCGCACAATGTCCGCGCCTGCTTTTTCCATGGCGCGGATTTGCGCAACCGTCGCCGCCGCATCGGCAGTCAGCGTGTTGGTCATGGATTGCACGGTGATCGGCGCATCGCCGCCCACAGGCACGTTGCCGACCATGATCTGCCGCGATTTGCGGCGCTGGATCTGGCGGTATGGGCGGACGGCGTAGGACATCTTACCCTCTGATCGCCTCGCGCTTGATTTTCAGCGATGCCGGCGTGAGATCCACACCGCTCAGGATTGCGCCTTCCTTGCCGAGGCTTTGCACCCTTTTGCCGTCAACGAACACTTCCAGCCCGCCGGCGTTGGCCGTATCCAGCACCAGACCCGGCTGGTCGGGCACATCATATTGCTCGCCCTGGCGCAAAACCTTCCTGTAAATAACCTGCCCCTGCAGCGTGCTGACCTGCACCCAACTGGCTTCCGTCGCGCGCAGCGTGACGCGGCTTCTCGGCGCGCGAATGCGGATGACGGGCGCTTGTTTCTTTTTCCGCACCGCCGCCTTTTTAACGGGCGCGGGATTCGTTAAAACCGTTTTGACCGGCACGGTTTCGGCTTGCGTCGCCTGCACCGCGGGCACGGCGGCATTATCTTCAGCCGCGGCTGTGACGGGCGCCGCGGTTGCCGGCTTTGCGGGCGGCGGCGGCGCTGCAGGCACGGTCGCAACAGACGTTGCGGCCTGCGTATTTACACCTGTCACAACAGGTGCCGCGGTCAGTGCGGTCGGCGCGATCGGCGCAGGCGGTGCCACAGGCGCGCTTGTCATGCTCGCCACGACCGGCGCGGGCGGCACCTGCGTCGCGGTTTTATCGGCATTATGCATGTTGGAATAAATCGTCCATCCCACCAGCACGACCACGGCAAGAAAAGCGCCGATGCCCACCATGACCGGCGATGGCACGCGGCTTTCGGTGATCGGTTCGGGAAATTTCAAGTCGGCCTGCGGCTGCTCGTGCCCCTGCTCGGCCTTGAAACGGTGTACGATGTCTGCGCCGTTGAGTCCGAGGAAGTTCGCGTAAGCGCGGACGAAGCCCACGGCATAGGTCATGCCCGGCAGGGATTCGATGTCGTTTTCTTCAATCGCCTTGATCTGCGAGGGCCGGATGTTGATGGCATGGGAAATGTCATCGATCTTCATCTTCTTTTCCAGCCGTACGGCGCGCAAGGTCGCCCCCACAAAAGCCGGTTCCGGCTTGGCGGCGGAGGTTTCGGTTTTTTTTGCTTTCTTGCGTTCGGCCATCAGTCCTCTTCCCTGAACAGTTCCTTATTAAAATCAAATATCTTGCGTGATGTGCACCCGATGGTCGTGCGCAAACGACAACAAGCGTTCCCTCAAGGAATGCTCGCGGGACTTCATAAGCTGCTCAAGATACGGCAGAAGCAGCCCCGTATCAAGGGTCGGGATCATCATTTTCACGGTCTCGACCTGCGGCGCCGTCACCGACAGGGTTTCATAGCCCAAAACGACCAGCACCATGGCCTCCAGCGGGTGTCCCGCCATCTCGCCGCACACGCTCACCGGAACACCGGCCGCGCGGCACTGATCGGCAATGGTTTTCAGCACGCGCAACATGGCAGGAGACAATACATCGTAGCGGCGGCGCATGGAATCGTTGCCGCGGTCCGCCGCATAGAGGTACTGGATCAGGTCGTTGGTGCCGACGGAAACGAAATCCACCGTCTGCAACAGCGTTTCGAGCTGCCACAGGAGCGCCGGCACTTCGAGCATCACGCCGAGTTCTATCTTTTCCGGCACGGGGATGCCGCTTTTGCGCGCGCGGTCTTTTTCCATCTCCAAAAACGCGCGGGCGCGGTCGTATTCCGCAACTTCCGCCACCATCGGCAGCATGATCTTGAGGTCGCGGCCCTTCGCGCCGCGGATAAAGGCGCGGAACTGCGTGCGCAGCACGGCGGGCCTGTCGATGCCGATACGCACCGCGCGCCAGCCGAGCGCGGGGTTTTCCTCGAACGGCGCCTGAAAGTAAGGCAGCGGCTTGTCGCCGCCGATGTCGAGCGTGCGGAACACCACGGGCTTGTCGCCGAGGCGGTCCATCACCTTGCCGTAGAGCTCGGCCTGCGTCACCACTAGAGGATATTTCTTCCAGCCCATGAAGGTCAGCTCGGTACGGAAAAGGCCGATCCCCTCCGCGCCGGTCGCCAGCACCGATGGAATCTCCGACAAAAGCCCCGCGTTCATCTGCACTGAGACCTTGACGCCGTCTTTGGTGACGGACGGCTGGTTCTGCTGTTGCAGGTTCCGGTACATGTGGGTGCGGTGCGCGCGCGCTTCGAGGCTGCGCGTGTAAAGCTCGATTTCATACTGCGACGGGCGCAGGTAAACGTCGGCGCGGTCGCCGTCAACGATGATATGATCGCCCGCGCGGGCGAAGCGCAAGGCGTCTTCGCACTGCCCGACGACGGGAATGCCGAGCGAGCGCGCCACGATCGCCACGTGGTTGGAATAGCCGCCCTTTTCAAGCACCACGCCCTTCAGCCGGTCGCCGTAGTCCAGCAACGCCGCGGGGCCGAGGGTCTGCGCGACGAGAATGATCTCCTCCGGCAACGGCACCCGTTCTCCGTTTTGGCTGTGCTGCTTCAGGTGGCTGAGCAGACGGTGGCTCAAATCCTCTATGTCGTGCAGGCGCTCGCGGATGTAGACGTCCCTGACCTCGGCCATGCGCGCGCGGGTTTCCGCGAGGATGTGCTGCACGGCGGCTTCCGCGTTCAAACCGCGCCGGATCGCCTGCTCGATGCTGGCCAGCCAGCCGCGGTCGCGTGCGAACATCTGGTAGGCCTCGAGAATATCGCGCGTCTCGGCGGCCGGTGGCGCGGCGCTGTGATGCAGCATACGGTCGATCGCCACGTGCATCCCCTCGACCGCGGCGCGCAGCCGGCGGATTTGCGCGGCTGTGTCGTCGGCAAGAATGTCAGCGTCCGCAATATGCGGCGCATACAGGACGGCGTGGCCAAGCGCGAGCCCGCGGCTTAAAGAGACGCCGGAAATTTTATGCTCTTCGGTGTCATTGGGGGCGGCAGAAGCCGAGACGGACTCTTCCCGCCCTGCGGCGGCGCGGGTCGTCAGCTCGTTCCGGTTTTTCAGGCCGCCTGACGTCATGCCTTGCCGTCTCCATGATCCAGACCGTAGGCCGTATGCAGCGAGCGCACGGCCAGCTCGGTGTATTCTTCGGCGATCAGCACGCTGACCTTGATTTCCGAGGTGGTGATCACCTGAATATTGATGCCCTTCTCCGCCAGCACGGTGAACATCTTTTGCGCCACGCCGACGTGGCTCCTCATGCCGATGCCGACGATGGAGATTTTGGCGACGTCGGCGCTCGATTCGACGCGCATGCCGGGCAGTTCCTGTCCGACATCCTTCAGCACCAG
>JAJZFS010000004.1:0-4705 GCA_021805245.1 Pseudomonadota bacterium
GGTCAAGCACAACCCCGAGTTCACCTCGGTTGAAATTTATCAGGCTTATGCCGACTACAACGACATGATGAGCCTGACCGAGCGGCTGATCGTGGGCGCGGTGAAGGCGACCCACAACGGCGAAACCAAAGTCAAATACGGCGACAACGAGATTGACTTCAAGGCACCGTGGCCGCGCAAATCCATGACCGGACTGGTCAAGGACAAAACCGGCGTCGACTTCATGGAGATCACCGACGCCGCCAAGGCCGCCGCAGCCGCCGAAAAACTCGGCGTCTCCGTCAAGCCCGGCTCCAACTGGGGTGAAGTGGTGGAGTCCGTGTTCGGCGAGAAAGTCGAAGAGACGCTGATCCAGCCCATCCACGTCACCGACATGCCGAAAGACATCTCGCCGCTCGCCAAGGTGCACCGCGACAACGACATCCTCACCGAACGGTTCGAGACCTACGTCAACGCATGGGAAGTGGCCAACGCCTTCTCGGAACTCAACAGCCCGTTCGACCAGCTCGACCGCTTCAAAAAGCAGGTCGAAGCGCGCGAGAAGGGCAACGAGGAAGCGCAGATGCTCGATGAAGACTTCGTCGAAGCGTTGGAATACGGCCTGCCGCCGACGGGCGGCCTCGGCATCGGCATCGACCGCCTCGTCATGCTGCTCACCGGTTCGGCCAGCATCCGCGACGTGATCGCGTTTCCGACGTTAAGGATGCATACGAAGTAAAAGCGCGGAAAAGACCATCAGTCAAACAGCGACGTAGCATCAATGCCCAGCAAGCCAAGCAACTTGTCTGTGGCCTTGAAAAACGGATTGGCCTCGAGTTGATCGTGCGTCACCAGCTCATCGTGATCCCGCTGCTGCCTGTCTTTGGAAACGACCGCGTGCACTTCCGCCTTTAGCTTCTCATTATCACTGTCCGGATGCTCCCACATCTTTAGTCTTTTGATGATCGCCTCCGCATCGGGGTCGCGGCCATCGAGCCTGATCAGGTCGTGCGCATACATCACCAGCGCCTCGCGCGCCTCGTGGTCGGTAATCTTATGAAAGAAGGCTTCCGGCTCCGCGCTTTGCTTTTCAAGCGCGTCCGCCAGCCCGTCACGCTGCGCAGGCGTCAGGGCGTAATCGTTGGACAGATTTTTAAAGACCTTCGAAAAATAATCGACTTCCTTCTCGTCGCAACCGCCGTCCTCCCACGCGATGGAAAGCAGGCAGAGCCACATATAATACCTGCTGGGCGGAAGCACTGGTTTCTGGAACATAACACCTCTTAACGGGGTTGCGTTACACACCTGAAGAGCCTAGCGAACATGCGCCATCCCTGTCCAGCTTTTAAGGCTTAAGCCCGAAGGCTTAATTCGTCGAGAAGGACTTACCGCAGCCGCAACGACCTGTCTCGTTGGGGTTTTTGAAGACAAAACCCGATTCAAACTGGCCTTCGGCATAATCCATCTCCGTGCCGACAAGATACAGCAGCGCGCGCTGATCGACGAAGATCTTCACGCCCTTGTCTTCGACCACTTCTTCCATCGGGTTTTGCTCTTCGGCATATTCCATGAAGTAGCTGAACCCCGAGCAACCGCCCGGCTGCACGCCGATGCGCAGGCCGATAACGGGCTGCCCTTCCGGTGCCTGTGCGATGAGCGCCTTCACTTGCGCCGCAGCGCTGTCTGTCAGTGTTAAAACCTGTTGTGCCATTTCCGTTCTCCTTTTTTTCCGAATTTTAAAACATGTTCAGTTGCAATTTCGCCGTCTCGGCCATTTTGGAAGGGTCCCACGGCGGATCCCAGATAATTTCGACCGTCACTTCGCCGACGTTTTCGATCGTCCGCACCGCGTCCGCGATCATCCCCGGCATCTCGCCCGCAACGGGGCAGCCGGGCGAGGTCAGCGTCATCTCGACGAAAACGCCGTTTTTATCGTCGATATCGACCTTGTAAATCAGCCCCAGCTCGTAAATGTTGACCGGAATTTCGGGGTCATACACCTCGCGCAGCGCCGCCTGCACCAGCGGCCAGAGCTTATGATCCCGGCTCGCCTCGGTATAGGGCGGCTGCTGGAGCTTCTCCATATCTTCGTCGCTATAGGCGTTGCGCAACATTTCTTCGTCTGCCACCTGCTTCATCATGCAAACAACCTCTTCGCTGTTTGCACGGCCTTGCAGAGTTTTTCCGCGTCTTCCATCGTGTTGTAGAGCGCAAACGACGCACGCACCGTGCCCGTCACGCCGAGCGTCTTCATCAGCGGCTGGGCACAATGATGTCCCGTGCGCACCGCGATGCCGAGTTGGTCGAACACCGTCGCCACATCATGCGGGTGGATTTTATCGACCGAGAACGAAATGATCGACGCGCGCTCCGGCGCGGTGGAATAAACCGTTACGCCGTCAATATTTGCGAGTTGTTTTTCCGCCGCATGAAGAATCTCCATCTCTCCCGCATGCACCGCCACGCGGTCGACGCCATTCAAATAATCAATGGCCGCACCAAGACCGATCGCCTCGACAATCGCGGGCGTGCCGGCTTCGAAGCGGATCGGCGGCTCTTTATAGGTAATTTTATCGAACGCCACATGCTCGATCATCTCGCCGCCGCCCTGATAGGGCGGCAGGGCGTCGAGCGCGTCATAACGGCCATACAGCACGCCGATGCCTGTCGGGCCATAGAGTTTATGCCCCGTAAACGCATAAAAATCACAACCGAGCGCCTGCACGTCCACATCGAAATGCACGACCGCCTGACTGCCGTCGATCAGCACTTTCGCACCAACGGCGTGCGCCTTGTCCGCGATTTTTGCGACATCGACAATCGTGCCCAGCACGTTGGACATCTGCGTCACGGCGACCATCTTCGTCTTGGGACCAAGCAGCTTTTCAAACGCTTCCATATCGAGAGCGCGGTCCGGTTTTACCGGCACGACTTTCAGCACCACGCCCTTTTGTTCTTTCAGGAAATACCACGGCACGATGTTGGCGTGATGCTCCAGCTCCGTGATGATGATTTCATCGCCTTCCTTCAGGGACTGCCCGAAGCACGACGCCACAAGGTTGATCGCCTCGGTGGCATTGCGGGTGAAAACGATTTCTTTTTCCGATGCCGCGTTGATGAACCGCGCGACTTTGCCGCGTGCAGATTCGAAAGCCGCGCTCGTCTCGGCACCGAAGGTGTAAACGCCGCGGTGGACGTTGGCGTAATGTTTTTGCATCACGCGGCCCATCGCATCGATGACGGATTGCGGCTTCTGCGCCGAGGCGGCGCTGTCGAGATAAACGACCGGCTTGCCGCTAACGGTTTGCGCCAACGCGGGGAAGTCGCTCTTCAGGTCGCGCGTTTGCGTGACGGTATTCAATGCCTGAGCCATGCCCTGATCCGCTCCTCATAAACTGCGCGCACGGGTGGAAAACTCACCTCCGCCAGCGCGGTGTTCAGAAATGATTCGATTAAAAGGGATTTGGCTTGCTGCTGCGGAATACCGCGGCTTTGCAAATAAAACAGGGCTTCGTCATCAAGCTGTCCCGACGCTGCGCCATGACTGCACTTCACGTCGTCGGCGTAGATTTCTAGTTCCGGCTTAAAGCTTGCTTCTGCTTTTTCGGACAGCAATAACGCATGATTAAGTTGGTTGCCATCTGTTTTTTGTGCAGCACGACGTACATGTATTTTCCCTTGGAAAACTGAACGAGCCTGATCATCGACCACTCCTTTAAAATGCTGGACGGATTTTCCGTCCGGTTCAAAATGATCAGTCAAAACAGTGAAATCGTGACATTGCTGATCTTTTAATAAATAAGCGCCAGCTAACATACTTGAAATTCCAGAATCAATCAACAAGTTTTGATATTCCTGACGCGATAATTTTCCGCCGACTGCATAGCTAAACCCTTCAAAAGACGAACATTTTTGCTGCTGCAGGGCTGTATAAGAAAAATGGCAGGCCTGCGCGCTTTCTTCCTCGAACTTGTAGAATTTCAGCCGCGATGCCGGCTCCAGCGCGATTCCCGCGTAGATATTACTAAAGTAAACGCCCGAACCGGCGTGCCGTTCCATGACGGTCAGGCCGCTGTTTTTCCCGAGCCAGTAAAGGCAGCGCGGATGCAGTGCGGGAGGATGATCGGCAGAGCCGATATTGTAAAACAACACTTCGAGCAGCTGCGTGACGTCCGTGCCGTCCTTGACGGTCACCACCACGCCGTCATGCGTATAAGCCGCGTTGAGCGCCTTGAACGGCGTCTTGCCGAGATCGCCGACGGTGACCAGATGCTCCTCGATGCCCGCGATCTGCACCGAAGCATCCATCAGGCTCATGACGGTTACGCCCGCGGGCGCATCGCTCAGCTCCGGCCTGTATTTGCCGTTGATCAAAACGACGCGTGCTGAATCTTTCAACAGCGGCGGCGGCAGGACATTGACATCAAACGCGGGCGCTTCAACGGCATAGTGAAAACCCGTTCCCGTCAGCGGACGGAGATGGGTATACTGCCAACCCTCCCACGCGGGCGTTGGGAACCCCGTATGCGCGAAGGCCTCGGCCCCCGTGTGGCGCAAAGCCTTGACCCAGTCCGCCGCAGGCTGCTCGCCCAGCTTTTGCGCGTCCTCAAGCCACGGGAGCGTGGTTTCGTCTACGGCTTCTGTTTGCAGGAAAGCGTTTGAATAGACCATGTTTTGAAACATTTACTTCGCATCACTCGACTGAGCTCGCTTTGAAGCGATTACA
>JAJZFS010000004.1:4715-5874 GCA_021805245.1 Pseudomonadota bacterium
AAAGCGTTCATTTTGATTTTGCGCCTGCGCGGAGGGCGGCGTCGCCGCTAAATTCCGCATAGCCTTTTTCTTCGAGTTCCAGCGCCAGTTCGGGCCCGCCGGTCTTTTGGATTTTTCCGTCAGCCAGAACATGCACGACATCCGGCTTGATATGGTTGAGCAATCTTTGATAGTGCGTGATCACGAGGAACGCGCGGTCTTTGCTGCGCAGGGCATTGACGCCCTCCGCTACAACTTTCAGCGCGTCGATGTCGAGGCCGCTGTCCGTTTCGTCGAGAATGGCAAGTTTCGGCTGAAGCATCGCCATTTGCAGCGCTTCGTTGCGCTTTTTCTCGCCGCCGGAAAAGCCGACGTTCACGCCGCGTTTGAGCATTTCCGTATCCATGTCAAGCTGCGCTATCTTTTCTTTTTGCAATTTCAGGAAATCGACCGGAGAGAGCTCCTTCTCGCCGCGCTTCTTGCGCACCGCGTTGAGCGCGGTTTTTAAAAACGCCGTGGTGCTGACGCCGGGAATTTCCACCGGATACTGGAACGCGAGGAACATCCCCGCCGCGGCGCGGTCTTCAGGCGCAAGCGCCTGCAGATCCTCGCCCATGAACGTGACTTTTCCCTTTGTCACTTCATAACCCGGACGCCCCGCGAGAACGTAAGACAACGTCGATTTTCCGGAGCCGTTCGGCCCCATCACGGCATGCACTTCGCCCGCCTTCACGGTCAGGTTGATTCCCTTCAAAACTTCACGCCCGCCGACGGTCGCATGGAGGTTTTCTATTTTCAGCATCGTCATCCCACGGCCCCTTCCAGAGAAATCGCGACCAGCTTTTGCGCTTCGACGGCGAATTCCATCGGCATTTGTTGCAGCACCTCGCGGCAGAAGCCGTTGACGATCAGCGCGACCGCCTCTTCTTCGCCGATGCCGCGCTGACGGCAGTAAAAGAGCTGGTCTTCGCCGATCTTCGAGGTCGAGGCCTCGTGCTCCAGCGTCGCACTCATGTTTTTGTTTTCGATGTAAGGCACGGTGTGCGCGCCGCAGTCATGGCCGATCAGCAGGCTGTCGCACTGCGTGAAATTGCGGGCATTGTCCGCGCGGCCCGAAATGCGCACAAGGCCGCGATAGGTATTGTTCGACCGCCCTGCGGAAATGCCCTTGGAGATGATG
>JAJZFS010000018.1 GCA_021805245.1 Pseudomonadota bacterium
GATAATCGTTGTACTGCTGCGCGTAACTCCCGATGAGCGAGCTTGCGCCGGGATAAGGCTGGTTATGCCCGTCGGTTTTCTCGTTCAACCCGGCCGCGAGGCTGTTTCTCTCCCACGCCACGCGCATGTCCCGCCCGAGCATTTGCGTCTTCACGAAACCGCCGGACATCGTCGCCGCGATACACATCTTTCCGCCGCCGTGCACGCCTCTGTCTTGCTGCTCATGCTTTGCAAGGTCGCGCGCAAGCGACTGCGCCTCGCCGACGTCCTCGTTTGCCTGAATCTGAAACGCCTGCTGGGCAAGGCCCACGTTCAACTGGCGCGTCATGGACTGCAATCCGGGAAGGAGGTTGTAATACCAGAAGGTGTCCCACCCATCCATCATCTTCTGCTCGAACCACTGCTGCTGGTCATAGGCGCCCAGCATGACGTTGTTCATGTAATTCCACATCCAGGTCTCAAGCGTATTCGACGCGTTTTTCAAATCCTGCAGAAGATTCTGTATCAGTTGGTTGGCTACCTGCTGCGATATGCCCGGAGCTTCGCAAGGATTGGTGCTGCATTCACTGGGGCAGCAATACCCCGTCGAACAGGTCGTAGGCTGCACGCTCGGCGGACTGCTGTTGGGGACCGGCGTCGGCGCGGTGTTCGAGTAATTCGCATAGGACGGCTGGATCTGCGCCAACGTCAGGTTATACCCCAGCACGAACATCGCCAGAAAGACGGCGGCAAAAGCTTTGCGCCAACGAAAGGCCAAAACCGGATTCAGGCGCATAGATGTTCCCTTCTCCGTCATTTCATCGGCGCTCCTACAGAGGCATTGGTGAAACTGTACTGGTGTTCGACTTCACTGCTGACCTGCGCGGCCAGCAACAGCATCTGGTGATCCATAATATCAAGGTCGTCGCTCAATTGTATAACCTGCAGGGCCTGATCCACCACCATTTCGCGCTGGTTGTTCTCCGGCTCGGTGATTTGTCCGCTTGAATACAGACCGCTGCGGAAGCGCTGCGTCATCAGCGCGCGCAGGATTTCGTCACGGCTGGGATTGGGCGCCGTGGTGATCGCTTCGCCGGTCAGAGTGCGGATTTCCTTCAGAAGCGGCTGAAAATCAGGCTCGCCGCTTGCCTGATTGGGCGGAACCGGCAGATTACTATTGCCTAGCAGGGTGTTCGTATTCTGGTTTGTTTTTTTCTCATCGGCGAGCGATAAACCTGCGGGAACGCGACGGGAAATAACGTAATTGAGCCCGTCATACACGACCTGCCGCCGCGCCTTGTAGGAAACGCTCTGCAGAATGGCCGCCTTGCCGCCCTTGTCGGGATTGGCCGTCACCGGATCTTTCACGAAAGGCTCCGCAAGGTTGACGATCAGTCTGTCGAGATTGATCGCCGTGGGACTGTTGCATGCCAGCGAAAGCGTGGCCGTTGGATCCGTTACGCATGTGTTTGGCGGGCTGGCCGGAAGGTTGGTCGTCAGCGGAATGGTGTCGAGACCCGTGCCTCCGAAAATCATCCCCGCAACATCGATGTCCTGGTCAAAATATGTGCCGTTCGCCGCGCAGCCGGCATTGCCGTCGTTGTAATTCATGTTGCACCAGTAAGGGACATATCCCGCCGTGCTGCTGTTAAGAGTATCTTGGTGCTGCCACGTATACTGCATATCAAGCGCCATGCCGCCCGCCGCCGGGAAGCCGAAGTTGTTCGCCGAGCGCCAAACCTTGCCGACGGCCGCCGCCGTATTGTATCCGTCGCTGAAGCTTGTCGACCGCAACAAGGCGCTCATCATCGTGCCTGCCATGCACATGCCGCCGTTAGGCCGCAACGCGCGGTGATCCTGGATCTGCATATCGGCGATCGCCGCGTTCGTTTTGTTTATATTCTTCGCATCCTCGAAAGCGCCAAGTTCCTCTGCTTGCGTGCCGTTGGCAAGGGTCAGTTCGCGCGTCATCTTTTCCATCGACGGTAAAATATCGTAATACCAGAGCGTATCGTAAAGAGCCTCCATCTGGTGCATCATCCAGTCGGGAACCGGCTGCATCCCTTTACTGAAGATGTTTTGAAGCGGCCCCGTATAGGCAGCCAGCTCCGGCTTTACCGTCTGCAGCAGGTCGGGATTGATGATACTGCTGTAAATTTGGCTGAGCGCCTGCTGGAGACTGTTCGCCATGATGCAGGGCGTGCCGCTACACGGACAGAGCTGCGCTCTGCACATCGTGACCCGCCCAACCGTCAGGTATCCCGCCAGCGGAAAAACGACAACCGTCAGCAAAATTAAATATCGTCGAAATACGTTTCGCTTACGCATGCACCTGACACCCCGGCAAACAGCGTTCCCCAGCTAGAAGCCACATCCTTCCATTGTATCACATTTTAGCTAAATATGATTCTTTTTACAAAAGATTCTAGCTATATCATATGGTTAGTTATTGTTTCCGTAAATTCTAACAACCAAAACGTTACCGGATGCTGAATTTGCGTATAACTGTCCATAAGGCTGGGGAGCAGCATCGGCAAACATATTAAACAGTCTGGCAGACGCTTGAGCGAAAGAGCCGCCGTAGGCAACGTCCTTGTTCAAGCGGTAGTCGTAGTCGATCGCCCAGTAAAGGCGCACATGCGCGGCCTTGGCCCATGCGCCCAGCACTGTCTTCAATGTTTCGCCCTTTTGCGCGCTCCACGCGGGCGGAATAACATCGGCTTGCTCCGATTGTGCGGATTCCTGATTCGAAGACGCTGCGGGTGCGGCAGCTTCGGGTGCCGGCGCGACTGGCGGCAGAGCTTCGGACGTTGCCGGCGCAGCCATCACAGGCAAAGCGATAGCGGCTTTTGCCGGCGCCTCAGGGATGACGCCCGGCGACGGCGGCGGCGCCATCACTTCAGAGGATGTGTCTTCCGCAGACGGCGCAACCGGAATAGGCGCGGACGACGCAACGGATTGCGATGATTGCGCACCCTTCTTAATCGTCAGGTCATTCCCCTGCAGATCGAAATGAAGTTTCACAGGCGCAAGCATAGCGGATAAAACCTGCTGCCACGGCTGTCCGCCCTTCCATGAAACATTCGTGCCCGACTTCACGCCATGCGCCAGAACGACTTTGTATCCGGGCGGCACGACCTGCTCCAGCGCAAGACTGAGCGGAACATCGGATGCGAAACCGGAAATGTTCTCAACGGGCGGCGGCACATTTTTCGGAGGCGCGACAGACAGCGGCGCTTCCTGAATAGGCGCGACTTTCTGTGCCGGCATTTGCGGGACACCATTCATATTGGCGGCAGACGCGGCCTCTTGATGCACCGGCGCGGCAACGGGCGTTTGCACCGGCGGCAGCCATGTAAAGTTCGCTCGGGCTGGCGTGGTGTGACTGGCAAGCAGCGCGATAGAAAATCCCGCCATCAAAGAAACACCCTGTTTCAGATTCATTCTTGTCATCATTTCCGTCCTGCTCAACGCATAAAGTTACAATAAGATGAAAAAACCATCCTTAAGGTTATAGGATGATTATGCTGCCAAAATCAACTGGAACCCGTATCTATCATCTTGCGACGACGCGTGAAGATCCACGCCGGGCGGTATCTGCCGATAAACCAGAGCCTAATCGCCCGCGATGCCGCAGCAAAAGAAAGGCCCTTACGCTCGAATATCCAGAAGATCCCTAAAAAGATTCCAAACAAGGCCAAGGTCCACAGACGAAAGTGCACCAACACCACGAGCAGAAAGAACCCTATGCGCGCATCAAAGATAAAAAAGCGCACGGGCTTCATCGTATTGCGCCAGTGCCATGTAATCTCTCCGTCTGCCATGTTTTCCCCCTATCCTTCTCCCTCTATCTGTTGCGCAGGCGCGGCCTCCTGCTCTATCGGTTGCGCGGGCAGATCCGCTGATTCCCCTTCTATCTGTTGCGCGGGCTCGGTTCTGGCCGCGATGCCTGCAGTCTCTTCCATCGCTTTTTGCGCGGCCCTGGCTCCCTGCGCATAAAGGAGATAGTAGCGTTTGTCGATAATGCCCGCTTCGTAAGCCTCGCGTGCCGAAGTCTCCATTGTTTTGCCGCGCTGCGGCACCATCCTCATAAGCTCCGCCGGCCACTTATCGAACGGCAGGCTCAGCATACGTTCGCGCACCTCCTCGTCAAACACCATGTATTCCCTGAGCGCCTGACGCCCTCCCCCTATTTTAGGGACTAATGTTTGCGTAATGATTAACCGCGTCGTTTCCATAAGAGAATAAGCGCGTTCCGAGCGCTCCGAAGGCTCGAATGTGGAGACCATCCGTCGGACGGTCGCAGCGACGCCGGTCGTGTGAACGGTGGAATAGACAAGGTGACCCGTCTGCCCCGCCTCGATGGACGCCGAGATGGTTTCGCGGTCACGCGATTCACCCACCAGAATGATTTCGGGCTTGCGGCGGAGCGCGTTACGCACGCCGGCCGCGAAGGTAGGCAAGTGCCGTGGAATTTCCGACTGCGCGACAAGACTGCGGCGGCTCAAAACGGCATCGTAGGTAAATTCGATCGGTGCTTCATAGGTCAGCAGCTTGCCGCACCCGTGCAGACTTTCCACCAGCATGCGGATGCCGGCGGCCAGCAACGTCGACTTGCCCGAGCCGGTTGGTCCCGTCACAAGGACAAGCCCCTGACGCGGCCGCCAGTTTTTGATGATCTCTTCTTCCACGCCCAGAGAAAGCATCGTCGGCGGCTCCTGCGGCAGCGTACGCATGGTAATCTGGATACCGTCGCGCCCGCCGGCCAGAATGGCGGTGATGTTGACGCGGAAGCGCGTGCGCGTGAACCTGTCGGTCATGATCTCGTAGGACATATCGATGTCGCGTCCGCCGGCCAGAATGGCCAGCGCCTCGGCGCCGTAAATCCGGCTGATGATCGCCGTCATGTCCGCGCCGTCTATCGAGCGGTATGTCGCCGGATATAGCGTGCCGAAAATTTCGCAATAGACGGAGCGGCTGGTCTGGAACGTGATATCGGAAGCATTGCGCCCGACGCACCAGAGCAAAAACGGATCGACGTGCTGCTCCAGAAAGCGATCGGGCTCTTCAGGCCAAGTCTGCTTAAGATCATCAATACCCTTTTTAAGGAGACTTACTGGTCGGCGGGCTTCCACAGATTCGCCTTTTTCAGGAATTGGGAGGGATCCGTGATTTTAATGGCGCTATCGCCAATCTTCATCTGGTTCGGGCTTCCGGTCACACCGCGGTCTTCCTGCATGGCGTAAGGCGCCGTAATCATATTTTGCGCGAGCAGAACGCGATAACGCACCTCGCCGTTGAAATCCGCCACGAGCCGGTTGACGTTATCCTGAAAAATCTGATCGGCCTGTTTGACGCCCGCATTCCAGCCTTCCTGCACCCATGTGCTCCACGCAGCCTGTTCCGCAGGCGTCCTCGGCCACAGAACCTGCGGCGGCGGCGGCACGTCCGACCACGACTGAATCAGATATTCCCGCCAATCGCGCGGCGCCGTGACAATACGCGCCTGCTGGTTGATGTCGAAGACCCTGTCAGCCACGGCCGCCTCGTTGCCGCTGCCGTTGATGAGCAGAGCCTTGTCCGATTCACTGATGATCGGAGGTTCGATCAGTAGTCCCGACGGCGCGCGAATCAAGAGGGAGCGGAAATCAAACACATGATCCAGCGATTTACT
>JAJZFS010000061.1 GCA_021805245.1 Pseudomonadota bacterium
AGGAGCTTCGAATTGCCCCGCCAGTGCCGCCGTGACCATATCGACGTATCTGCCGTTGTGGCGGAAGATGACGCGCGCGCCCTTGTCATATGTCACATGCACGACGTCGCCCAGCTCGACGACGGATTTGTCGCCTGGCTCGGCGTTGGCGGGCACCGGTGTCGCAGCGAGTTGCTGCGTCCAGCTGAGATCGTGCCTGGGCAGGCGCATGGTGATGGCAACGGGTTCATGCCCCGCGCCGCGGTGCGAATAGCCGATGGGCACGCCGCCCATCAGCATGCGGATGGTGCTGTAAACATCCTGCTGGCGCACTCCGAAATATTCCAGTTTGTCCTGGTCGATGGCGATGTGCAGATGCGGTCGCGGGTAGCCGTAAGAATCGTCGATATCGGTGATGTAGGAGACTTGCGTAAAAATCTTTTTCAGTTTTTGCGCGACTGCGAAGCGGATTTTCGCGGTCGGACCATAGACTTCGGCGAGGAGCGTTGCCAGCACGGGCGGGCCAGGTGGTACTTCGACGACTTTGAGCAGTTTGCCTTTCAGACCCGGCGCGGCCTTTAGGAGCCTGCGGAGTTCAAGTGCGATGGCATGACTGGTACGGTCGCGGTCGGATTTGGGGGTGAGGTTTATCTGCAACTCGCCCAGCTCGGGTTCCTCACGGAGATAATAATGCCGCACAAGACCGTCGAAGTTGAACGGCGCCGGCGTGCCGGCATAAATCTGCATCGATTTGACTTCGGGGATTTTGCCCGCGACATTCTCGGCTTCGAGCAATGTGCGTTCTGTATCCTCAAGCGTCGCGCCTGCGGGGAGATCGGCGACGATGGAAAGCTCGGATTTGTTGTCGAACGGCAAAAGCTTGACCGTCACGCTGCGCGTGGCGAACAGGCCCATCGAGAGCAGCGTGGCGACGCCGACGGCGATGAGCAGTATCCATGCAGATTTTTTACTTTTGATGAGGGGTGTGGCAACACGGCGGTAAAGGTTGCCGAGCTTGCCGCCGTCATGTTCGTGCGCGGTGAGCGCGGAATTCTTGCCGATTTTGACCATCAGCCACGGGGCAATGGTCACGGCGACGAAAAACGAAAACAGCATTGCCGCGGTTGAATTGACGGGGATCGGCGCCATGTAAGGCCCCATCATGCCGGAGACGAACAGCATGGGTAACAGCGCGGCAACGACCGTCAGCGTCGCGACGACTGTGGGGTTGCCGACTTCCGCGACCGCGTCGATGGCGGCTTCGGCTTTCGTGCGCGTGTCCGGCATCGCCCAGTGGCGGGCGATGTTTTCGATCACCACAATCGCGTCGTCGACGAGAATCCCGATGGAGAAGATCAGCGCGAACAAACTGACGCGGTTAATGCTATAGCCCATCATTTTCGCGGCGAAGAGCGTCAGTAAAATGGTGACGGGGATGATGACGAAGGTCACCGCCGCCTCGCGCCAGCCGATGGCAAGGCCGATGAGCAAAACGATCGAGACGGTGGCGAGCGCGAGGTGGAACAGCAGTTCGTTGGCTTTTTCATTCGCGCTGTGGCCGTAATTGCGGGTGACCTCGACCTGCACGTCGGACGGAATGAGACGCTGTTTTTCCAGCAGGTGCACGCGCTTGAGGATGTTATCTGCAACGACGACGGCGTTTGCCCCCGCGCGCTTGGCGACAGCAAGAGTGACGGCGGGCACGGGCGTGTTCCATGCTTTGCCGTCTTTGGTGACCGTCCAGACGCGTTGTTCCACCGGCGCGGGGCCGGAGACGACGCGCGCGATGTCTTTCACGTAGACGGGGCGGCCGTCACGGGTGGTGACGAGCAACAGGCCAATATCGGGGATGCCGAACAGCGTTTGCCCCGCGACGACGGTCATGGCTTTGCCGTCCTGCCGCACCGTTCCGGCGGAGAATTCCTCATTCGCGCCCTCGAGGCGCGCGGCGAGTTGCTGCAGCGTCACGCCGTACTCGGCCATTTTTTCAGGGCGCGGTTCGACGGTGATCTCGGGCTTGTCGCCGCCGGAAAGATAGGTGAGGCCGACGTCTTTCACTTTGACGACTTCGGCTTTGAGCTTTTCGGCG
Source organism: Pseudomonadota bacterium (assembly GCA_021805245.1). Classification (GTDB taxonomy): domain Bacteria; phylum Pseudomonadota; class Alphaproteobacteria; order Micavibrionales; family UBA2020; genus PALSA-926. The sequence continues at coordinate 2,069 of JAJZFS010000061.1, forward strand.
AGCAGGGTGAGCTCGCCCGCCGTCCAGCGTCCCGCAGCGGAAGGCTTGGGCGAGAGCGTAAGCGTGACGATGGCGACGTCGTTGATGCCGCGCCCGACGATCAGCGGCGGAGGGATGCCGACGGGGATGCGGTCGTAATTGGCGCGGATTTTCTCGTGCACGCGCAGGAGGGCTATGTCTTCCGGCGTGCCGACCTCGAAGCGCGCCGTGACCAGCACGCGGTTGTCCTCTGTTTGGCTATAGACGTGTTCGACGCCCTTGATGCTTTTGACGATCTGCTCGAGCGGCTCGGTGACGAGTTGCACCGCGTCCGCCGCCTTCAGCCCGTCGGCCTTCACATGGATATCGACCATCGGCACGCTGATCTGCGGTTCTTCCTCGCGCGGGATGGTGGCGAGCGCGAGCAGGCCGAAGACGATCGCGGCGATGAGGATCAGCGGCGTCAGCTTAGAGCCGATCGTCGCGCGGGTCAGATTGCCGGCAAGACCTGCCTTTCTATTCCCGCTCATGGCTGCACCACAATGTCGCCGCCATGTAAGCCGGAGAGGATTTCACGCCCCGCGAACAGGAGTTGTCCGCGTTGCACGGGTACGGCCTCGGTTTTGCCGTCCGGCATTTGCAGGCGCACGTAATAAACACCGAAGCGCGTGTAGACATCGCCCGGCGGGATGACGATGGTTGTCCGCGTGCCGACGGAAATCCACACGCGCACGCGCTCGCCGACGAAATAGTTTCCAAGATCCGGCGCCGCGGCGTCGGCAATAACGCGCCCGTCTTTAATCTGCGGATAGACGAGGACGATTTTTCCATCCGGAACGATTTTGTCTTTCGCTACTGGTTTGTCGGATTGATTTTTCAACGTGCTATTATCTATGCGCACCGGGTCGCCGACGTGAATGGAGCCGGCGTGGCGCTCCGGCACTTCAAGGCGCAGGATATAATGCTGCTCGGCGACGGTGGCGATGGTTTCGCCCGGCATGACGACGGTATCGGCGGTGACGGGTACGTTGAGGATGCGCCCCGCGACGGGCGCGCGCACCTCTCCGTCGGCGATCTGCCTGCGGAGCACGTCGCGTTGCGCTTTGGCCGCAGTTTCGGCGCTTTCGGCGACACTGTAATTTTTCCGCGCCTGTTCCATCGCGGCGCGCGAGGCGATGCCTTCATGCACCAGTTTTTCAAGACGGGCGCGTTCGCTTTTTGCTTGCGCGGCGGTGGCGGCATAGCCTTCGATTTGCGCGTTAAGCGCGTCGATCTGCAGGGCGATTTTCTTGTCGCCGACGACGGCGATGATCTGGCCTTGCGTCACGGCGTCGCCGGCGCGAACGGAAAGCTCGGCGACCGTGCCGCCGATGCGCGCGCGGGCGGCGACGACGTTGGCGCTTTCGACGGTGGCGAAGACGGCTTTTTCATCCGGCACGGTGACAGGTTTGACTGTCAAGGCGTTCGCCGCTTGCATAGGTACAGTGTTTGCGGCTTGCGTAGATACGGTGTTCGCGGCTTGCGTCGCGGCGAGGGGGGGCAGAAGAAAGGCTGCCAGAATGAAGGTCTTGAAGGTCATGCGCTTAAACTCCTGTCGTCATCCGCAATAGATATTGTACAAGCTTTTTACAACTTTTTCCGCGCGGGGAGAGGCTATTTTGTAGTACACCGTTTGTGCTTCTTTGCGGCTGTCCAGCAGACCCTCGCTCTTCATTTTTCCGAGAAACTGGGAGATTTGCGACTGGGCGACCGCACCTTGTTCCGCCGCGACGATCTCGCCGACGCTCATCTCGCCTTTTTGCAGAAGGTTGCAGAGGATGGAGAGGCGCACGGGATGTGCAAGCTGCTTGAGCATCCCCACCGCGCCTTTCAGTTTTTTGGCTTTTTTGTCGTCCATCTGCCGCCCTTCGATTCGTCTTTTATTCATTATATAATAATATTATAATATACTTATATTAAGCGGACAAGCCTAAATAAAAGGATCATGAGACCACTGCAACAGCGCCTGCCTTTGCCGCGGGCGGCAGGTGAGGCAGTGTGCAGGGCAGTTGATGCGCACTTGCGCGGCGTGACGGGCGAAGGCGCGGCAGCGCTTGATCTGCACCGCATCGACCTCCGGCAAACGGCGGCCCAGCCAGTAGCGGCAGTACCACTGGAACCAGCCGCGCGGGTCGGGGCCGATGATCCAGCCCTTTTGTTGCCAGACGGAGAGCGGCTGGCGGCTTTTGATGCGAAAATAATTCAGGGCGGGATCGGCCACGTCGGCGATGCGGGCTTTGGCGAACCATTCCTTGGGGAGTTCGTCCTGACAGTCGTTGCAGTATTTGCCTTCGAAGATACCGAGTTCGAGCATCTTCTGCGGCGTGAAGTGCGGTTTGAAGCCCTTGTCGAAGTCTTTGCCCGCACGCGCCGTCAGCTCGTATTGATAACCCGTTTGCATCAGGTCGTTGACCGTGATGGTTTTGCCGGGAGTAAAATATGAGATGCTTCTTTTCAAAAGGGCCTCGTCCGGCAGGTGCCTCGAAATTTTGTCATTTTATACGCGTTTTCAGACGATGCGTACAGAAAACGGGCAAATTTTTTCGGGTCTTTTCCTTTCACGCGCGGAAAAAAAATAACCCCCGGATCCGTGAGGACCCGAGGGGTATTTTGACTTTTAAAAGCCTTAGGCCGCTTTTAAGTTCGCAGCTGCGGATTTGCCGCGTTCCTCGACGATGTCAAAAGTGATCTTTTGACCTTCGTTCAGGCTACGCATGCCGGCCGCTTCAACAGCGCTGATGTGAACGAACACGTCAGAACTGCCGCTGTCAGGCTGGATAAAACCGAAGCCTTTTTGAGCGTTAAACCATTTAACTGTACCTTGAGCCATATTGGCCTCCATTTACTAAGAAAACGCACTTACGTGCATGAAATGCGCACAACCATTGTGCGATCTCACATTCGAAAGCAGCGATGTCTTGGGAAAAGCCTTTGGGGCAAGAAACAAGTCAGAACTTAAGAATCTCGAACGGGATCAGCATACAGGTTTGCTATGGAATAGCAATAACTCTTTTGAAGGCCATTGTATTTACAGGGTTTTATGGTCTTTCCATGGGGTAAACGCACCTGATATTCATAGGCGAAGGCACATTAGCATCCGGATCTGTCGGGCATTTCCAGGTTATTCACCTTTGCGGCACGATGCTGATTGACCGTAAGGTTCCGTGGACACAATACTTAATTGACGCCTAAAAAAGCTCCTTGCTCCGCGTCGTCTGCTACATCAAACTTATGGCAGGAGAATGAACCTTGCCAAAACCGGCACAATCACAGCCCGTCGCCGCCCCGCCATCCGGGCTGCTCGCCGGAATGTGCCTTGGTGACACCTGCAACGCTACGACCTGTCCGTAAAAGATAAAGCGCCCTAAAAATCGGGAGACAAAAAAAGCCCGCATCTTGCGGGCTTTTTTAATGGTGCGGTCGAGAAGACTCGAACTTCCATGGGTCGCCCCGCTACCACCTCAAGGTAGTGCGTCTACCAATTCCGCCACGACCGCACATCGTGTAGGC
>JAJZFS010000048.1 GCA_021805245.1 Pseudomonadota bacterium
CCTCGAGGAAGCCGAGGAGATCGCCGACCGCATCGGCGTGATCAGCAACGGCGCGCTCATCCTCACCGAGGAAAAAGACGCGCTAATGAAAAAACTCGGCAAAAAGGAGCTGGTGATCGATCTGGCGGAACCCCACGGCGCCATTCCGCCGGCCTTGGCGGGGTTCGACCTCACGCTGTCCGACAGCGGGCGGCGCATTACGCTGACCTACGAAACCGGCGGCGGCGAGAAAAACGGGGGCGAAAATGGCATCTCGCGTCTGCTCGAAAAAATGAAGACCGGCGGCATCGCCTACAACGACATCAGCACGCGCCAGAGCACGCTCGAGGAAATTTTCATCCGGCTGGTGGGGCGGTCATGAGCGCGACGTTGAACATACGGGCGGTCCGCGCCATCCTGCGCTACGAAATGGCCCGCGCGCGGCGCGCGCTGGTGCAGAGCATCGTCTCGCCGGTGCTGTCGACTGTTTTGTATTTCATCGTCTTCGGCGCCGCCATCGGCACGCGCATCTCTGCCGTCGGGGGCATCAGCTACGCCGCCTTCATCGTGCCGGGGCTGATCATGCAGACGGTTTTGTCGCAAAGCATCTCCTTCGCCTCCTTCGCCATCTACTTTCCGCGTTTTACCGGCACGATCTACGAAATTTTGTCCGCGCCGGTGTCGTTCATCGAGGTGATCTGCGGCTACGTCGGCGCGGCGGCGCTGAAATCGATCGCCACGGGGCTGATCATCCTCTTCATCTCGTTCTTTTTCGTGCCGCTGCATATCCTCCATCCGGTATGGATGGCGGGGTTTCTGGTGCTGACCTGCGCGACCTTCAGCCTGCTCGGCTTCATCATCGGCATCTGGGCCGACGACTTCGAACAATTGCAGCTGATCCCCCTGCTGGTCGTCACGCCGCTGTCGTTTTTGGGCGGCAGCTTTTATTCCATCAAAATGCTCCCGCCGCTCTGGCAGAAAATATCGTTCGCCAACCCCGTGGTTTATCTGATCAGCTGCTTCCGCTGGAGCTTCTACGGCCACGCCGACGTGCCCGTGGGCATCAGTCTCGCCGTGATCGGCACGTTTTTCACCGTCTGCCTCGGCATCACGGCGTGGATTTTCAAAACGGGGTATAGGTTGAGGAACTAGAGACCGGTTCGATTCACCTGATCAGAGCCAACATGCCCATTCACGGAAAGACTGATGGTGTGGGAAGTCTATCGATAGGTTGTCCTGAATAAATCAATATATAAGGAGTTCATCAAAAACGTTCTTGTCTGAACAATACGCATATTCCCCTTTTTGCTGAAAACAATGAGCATTTATCTTTCTGACAGCTTCTGTTGAAATATTTCTTCTGTGAACATCAACATTATTAGTCCCCTTTTTTAAAGGATCTGATTTAGGAACAAAAGACACACAATGTTTATTCGTTATAGGAAAATGTTTTATAACATTCATTCTGCTCCAATCAACATCATCACCTATATAGTGTACTTCTTTGGAGCGGGGCTCGATGCACATAAATCTATCGTTTATAATAAACGGTGGAGAACCTTCTGCTGTAGTCAGTAAAAATGGATCAAAATTATGCGTTATCACCCTATGCCTATGTTCGAAACTCTCTACCAAACTCTCGGCATAAAACAGGCCTTTGCTCCCTAAGCATTTCTGTATAAATTTTTCTCCTACTTCAGAGTGTATCTTCTTCATCTGCTGCTGAACCTTTTCATTTTTTATTATCTGTTCAGAAGTTTTCACGTATATGGGGGTTCTAACAAATGTAAGTACAATAAAGTCTATTAAGAATGGAATTTCTTCATAAGAAACTGAAACAAGACCTTCTTTTCTAATCTTTTCAAAGAATTCTACAGCTTGATTCTCTATTTTAGAAAATTTCTTTTCTATGGTGTAATCTCTCTCACCTCCAGAAAAAATTGTATATAGATGTTTTTGACGTGCTACAGATTCTTTGTTTCTTGGATTGCTAACTTTATTCTTCTTACTATCAAACATATAAATTTGATTGTTTTCGTTACAAAATCCCTTTAAGAACATTTGGGCAAAGAAATGCTGTTTGTCGGAATTACCGTTCATCTTCATAATCTCTGGATAGTGGAAAATTTGGTGGACCTGATCGGGATCGAACCGACGACCTCCTGCATGCCATGCAGGCGCTCTCCCAGCTGAGCTACAGGCCCGTTTCTTTGAAAAACAGGAGTAGACCATAATCCGGAAGTGGTCATCTTTCAAGGATTTTCTAAGATATTGAAATATCTTCATTATCGCCGCTCGCCGGCGCTCCCGCCCGCCGCGCGCGCGGCGCGGCACCGGTTTGTCCGCCGGCGCAAGGTATCCCGCCGCGCGGAAAATCCGCCTGCAAAAAGCATGATGGCCCCGTCTTTCGGCGGGACCATCATAATATTTTTACGCCCGGCCTGCTTACAGGCTCACCGGCGGTTGCCCATCAACTGCAACAACATCATAAACAGGTTGATGAAGTTGAGGTAGAGACTGAGCGCGCCGGAGACTGCCATTCTGGCGTTCGCCTCGGTCGCGCCCGCACGGTAGGTCACCTTCAGATTTTGCGTTTCCCATGCCGTGAGGCCGGTGAAGATGACGACCCCGAGGACAGACACGACAAACTGCACCATTGACGAATGCATGAATATGTTGACGACGCTGGCGATGATAATGCCGACCAGCCCCATGAACAGGAACGAGCCAACACCCGTCAAGTCGCGCTTCGTCGTATAGCCGTAAAGGCTGGTGGCGGCAAAGGTCGCGGACGTGATGAAGAAGACGCGGGCAATGCTCGCGCCGGAGTACATGAAGAAGATCGACGCCAGAGACATCCCCATCAGGATGCTGAAAATCGAGAACATCGTCGTCAGCTGGGACAGCGGCATGGTCGCGATACGCTTCGGTGTAAAGCCCAAAAAGATAAAAAGCAACGGCGCAAAGCTCACCACGTAAACCAGCGGCGTGTGGAAAATCAGGTTGAACAGCGCCGGAATATTCGCCACGGTGTAGGCGGAAAGCCCGGTGAGGATGAGCCCGATGCCCATCGTGTGGTAAACGCTGCGCATATAGGATTGCAGCCCCGCGTCAATCACCTGCCCCGCATAACCGCTGCGGGTGGACGGATTGTTGTACGGATCAGACATCATATGTCTCCTTTCGTGTCAGTTTTGTTAGTGAATTTCTCTACTCGTTTAATTATACGCCTCTCAAGTCCGAATTTCACTGGTTTCTTAAATAGGGGGCGGGCTTTTGCCGTAAAGCCCGCCAAGTCCCTAAAAAACCTGCAATTATTGTAATGCAAAGACACAAAATCGTGACGCTGACCAGCGCCGTTGCCTCGAACTTCCACGGCAAATTCATCACATAAATCTGCAGCGCCCAGGCGGACAGCGTGCCCAAACCGCCGGCGATCACGACCGTCAAAATGCCGAGCAGGCCGTATTCGAGCAGAAAAGTTTTCAATATTCTCCCGTGCGTCGCGCCGAGAACCTTCAAAATGACCGCGTCGTAAAGGTGGCGGCGGCGCGCGGCGGCGATCCCGCCCGCCAGCACCAGAGTGCCCGCCAATAACGTGACGGCGGCGCTGATGCTGACCGCCTGCGCCACGGCGCGGATAAAGACCCGCGCCTCGGCCAGCGCATCGCCGACCTTGACCGACGTGACATTGGGGAATGTATCGGAGATTTTCTGCTGCAGCGCGTCGTCTTGCGTTTGGGCGACGATCGCGGTGGAAAGATAGGTCGCGGGCGCGTTTTCCAGCACGCCGGGCGCGAAGGTGATGGCGAAGTTCATGGTAAAGCTCGCCCAGTCGACTTTGCGCACGTTGGCGACGGTCGCAGTGATGTTCTGGCCGAAAATATTGACGGTGATCTGCGCGCCGACGCCGATGTCGAACGCCTTGGCCACCTCCGTGGAGATGGAGATGACCGGCGGGCCGTGATAATTCTTCGGCCACCATGTGCCTTTGATAATATGGCTGTGCGCGGGCAGCGTGTCCGTGTAGCTGAAGCCGCGGTCGGAATTGACGACCCAGCTTTCGTTTTTATCCTTCAGCGCGGCGGCGGCGGGCACGCCGTTGACGGCGATCACCCGCCCGCGGAACGATGGCAGCATTTTGAGGTCGTGCGCGGTGGGGAAGCCGTTGATCAGCCTAGCGAAATCCGTCCGCTGGTCCTGCTGCACGTCAAGGAAGAAGAACGTCGGCGCGGCGGTGGAAATATCGTCGGTGATCAGGCGGATGAAATTGAACCGCACCAGCGCAACCGCGACCAGAACCGTGAGGCCCAGCCCCAGCGACAAAATCACGCTGTTGGAAATATTGCCGGGGCGGTGGAGATTGGCGAGCGCCATGCGTATCTCCGGCGCGGCGGGAATGTGGATGCGTTTCGCGATCGCCTTCATGAGCGCGGCATAGGCGTAGAAAATCGCGAACACGCCGCCCGCGCCCGCGACGAACCACACCACCAGATGCGGATCGGACGACGTGACGATGGCGAGCAGCGCCAGAGATTGCGCGGCGATAACCGTCAGCAGAATGACGTTGAGGGACGGATGTTGTTCCTGCGGCGCGATCATGTCACGAAACAAATCCGTCGGCGCGACGCGCACCGCGCGCCCGACCGGCCACAGCGAAAAACAAAAGGTGGTGAGATAGCCGAACGCCGCAGCCAGAAAAAGCGCGGCGGGGTAAACCTGCACCTGATCGGTCAGGCTGAGCTTGGCGGTCAGAAACGCCCCCGCGAGCTTGGAAACGCCGATGCCCGCGGCCAGGCCCAGCGCGATGCCGAATGTCGCCAGTAAAAAGACCTGCAGCATATAGACGCGAAAGACGAATGTCTCGCCCGCCCCGAGGCATTTCATAGTCGCGATGTTGGGCAGTTTTGTTTCGAGAAAGCTCCGCACCGCGTTTGAAATGCCGACGCCGCCGACCAGCAGCGTGGCGAGGCCGATCAGCGTCAGAAACAGCGTCAGAAGATCGACGAGATGGTTGAGCCGCGGCGCGGCGGTGAGAAAGTCGCGCTGCCGCCACATGGCATTGGGAAATTTTTCCGCGATGCGCCGCTCGGCTTTGTGCAAATCGGCGAAGGTATGGAGATTGGGCACGATCACCTTGTAATCGTAATAGACCTGACTGCCGAGCGTATCGAGGCCGGTGGACGGAAAAGCCGCCTGCGCGATGATGATGCCGGGGCCCAGCGCGAGGTGGAAATCGCCCGCACGGTCCGGCGCGCGGGCGATGAGGCCGTTGACGCGAAAGCGCTGCCGGCCGACATAAATCCAGTCGCCGAGGTGAATGTGCAGCCGGGTGAGGATCCCGCGGTCGACCAGCGCGCCCCATTTGCCATCTTGCCGGCCGTGAACGACGTTCTGCAGGATGAGGTCCTGCATGCCCTTCGCCTTCACGGGGGCGCCCTTTTCATCGACGATGGTCAGTTGGCCGTAGAGCGGATAAAACACCCCGACGGCCCTGAGCGCGGCCAGCGTCGAACGCTTGCCGTCGGTCGTGCGCGCCATGGCGCGGGTCTCGATCACCGTCGTCATCGGGCCGACATGGTCTTTCAGGTAGCTCACCTGCTCCGGCGGCGCGGGCGTGTAGACGGTGCGAAAGGCGATGTCGCCGCCGAGAATGAAGCGCCCGTCGTGATGCAGGCTCTGCACCAGCCCGCGCGACAGGGACTGTATCCCCGCAATCGCGCCCACGCCGAGCACGAGACAGGCGAGAAAAATATAAAACCCTTTCAGCCCCGCGCGCATGTCGCGGCGGGCATAGATCAGCGGGAGGAATTTTTGCCTGAGAAAGCGCCTCAATTCAAAACCTTTCCATCCACGATGCGCACCTGGATGTCGCAGCTTCCGGCGAGGTGCTCGTCATGCGTGACGAGGATCAGCGTCGTGCCCTGTTCCTTCGTCATGGCGAACATTAAATCCATCACCTTCTTGCCGGTCGCGGCGTCGAGGTTGCCGGTCGGCTCGTCGGCGAGGATCAGCCGCGGTCTGGACACAAAGGCGCGGGCGATGGCGACGCGCTGCTGCTCGCCGCCGGAGAGTTGCCCCGGATAATGCCTGACGCGCTCTTTCAGCCCCACGGCGTCGAGCGCCTCTTCGGCTTTTTGAAAGGCGTTCTTCACCCCCGCGAACTCCAGCGGAACGGCGACGTTCTCGAGCGCCGTCATGGTCGGGATGAGGTGGAAGTTCTGAAAGACAATGCCGATGTTGTCGCGCCGGAAGGTGGCGAGCGCGTCCTCGCTCAAGCCGTCCAGCACCGTGCCCGCGACCTCGACCGTGCCGGCGGTCGGCCTTTCCAGCCCGCCCAGCACCATCAACAGCGTCGTCTTGCCCGAGCCCGACGGCCCCATGATGCCGACGGTTTTCGCGGGCGGCAGGTCGAGCGAAATATCTTTTAATATATGCACGCGCCCCGCCTCACTTTTCAGGTGCAAATCGACGTGGTCCAGTTTTAGAATGGGCGGCATGAAGTCCGTTCCTCATAAAGTGATTGTCCTGCTGACGCTGTTTTCTCTTTTCGTCATGTCAGTGCATACACTCTACGCCGCCGCCACGAAAAAGAAAATCCTCGCCTACGGCGACAGCCTGACCGCGGGGTACGGCCTCCCTTATGACCAGTCGTTCGCGGCGCAGCTGGAAAAGAAGCTGCAGGCGGAAGGCTATGCCGTCACCGTCATCAACGCGGGCGTTTCGGGCGAAACGACCTCCGGCGGCCTCTCAAGGATCAACTGGACGCTGCAGGAAAAGCCGGATTTCGTCATTCTCGAGATGGGCGCCAACGACATGCTGCGCGGCATCGACCCCGCCCTCACCCGCAAAAACCTCGATAAAATGCTGGCGATTTTACAAAAGAGAAAAATCCCCGTGCTGCTCGCCGGCATGAAGGCGACGACCGGCCTTGGCAAAAAATACACCGCGGAATTTGATGCGATCTATCCCGCGCTCGCCAAAAAATACCACACGGTTTATTACCCGTTTTTTCTCAAAGGGGTGTGGGACAAAGCCGACCTCCGTCTGCCCGGCAACATCCACCCCAACGTGCAGGGCGTCGTCGTGATCGTCGACAACATCCTGCCCAAAGTCAAAGACCTGCTGAAACAATAAAAACGCCGGCCTCGCGGGCCGGCGCTTTTTGTAGAGAGAGAGAGAGAGCTCTTGTTCAAGCGGCTTTCTTTTCGAGAGCGGCTTTGGCCTGTTCGCAGATCTTGGCGAAAGCTTTTTCGTCTTTCACCGCGATGTCGGCCAGCACCTTGCGGTCAAGCGCGATGTCGGCGGCTTTGAGTCCCCCCATCAGCTTCGAGTAGGTCAAGCCGTTGAGGCGCGCACCGGCGTTGATGCGCTGGATCCACAGGCCGCGAAAGTCGCGCTTCTTGTTGCGACGGTCGCGGTAGGCATAGCGCAGCGCCTTTTCGACGCGCTCAATGGCGATGCGGTAGCACTTGCTGCTGCGGCCCCAGTAGCCTTTGGCGAGTTTGAGAACTTTCTTGTGACGATTGATGGAGGCGGTTCCGCCTTTTACACGTGCCATGTTATGCGGACTCCTTGTTCGAAGCTTGTTCAGCAGCCTTCTTTGCGGCGAATTTCGCGGCCTTGCGCTTGCGGGCGTTGGAGAGCCTGCCGGCCTGATACGGCATCGCGTAGGTCAGGATGTTGTAGCCGTCCTGTTCGCGCAGGATCAGGGTCGAGCGGCCTTCGCGTTTCATGCGTTTGGATTTGCTGGTCAGGCGGTGGCGCTTCGCCGCCGCGCGGGCCTGCACCTTTCCGGTGCGGGTGACACTGAAGCGCTTCTTGGCGCCCGAGTGGGTTTTCATCTTTGGCATTTTGTTTTCCTTTCAATGGTGGCGGTCGAGGCAGCCAATATGAGCCTGTCGCTATCGCGATGGATCGAGCCAGAGCGCCGTTTCAAGTGACAGGTTTTATAGGAAATATGGCGAAAGAGTCAAGAAAAATAGACCGCGCACGGGAAAATGGGTTCGAAATAAATTTTCATAATATATAACCAACGGGCGGATGATTCTACTGCGCTGCAGCAAGAAATATGCATCTGTATTAAAGATTTACGTATAGTTTTTAATTTAATAAACTCTATGTAAACAAAATATTTAGAAGACGCGTCCGGCGGGATGAAAATAGCGTTATATTTCAAAGTGCCTAGTCCACAGACACTTTTTTTTGCCATTTAAACGACGAATATCATCATATTATCCTTTGCTTTATTATATACTATCCACAAGCGCGATTTTTGTCGGGGGGCAACAAAAGCTTAAGGGGAAAAACGCAAATGCTAGGTCGTTTAATGAACAACATACTGTCTTTTCTGCATATCGGCAGGGGTCACTGGAACGCACCGGCGGATCTTCGCCGCAAACATATCCGCCACCAGGGTCTCCATGCGGAAGTGGTGGTCGGCAACAGGTCCTACAGCATCCGCGACTGGAGCCTCGGCGGCGTATCGTTCGAGACCGCGCCCGATGCGCGCCTCGCTGTCGGCGACCAGCTGCATCTCACTCTGAAATTCCGCTTTATGCACGATACGGTCACCATTCTGCAGCCGGCGCAGATCGTCCGTGCGGCACGCCGCGGCATCGCCGTAAAATTCGCTCCGCTCGACAAGGCCGGCCGCCGCGCGTTCGACCGCGTGCTCGACGGCATGAACGCAGAAAGTTTCTTCTCCTCACAGGCGGCATAACATGGGCGCACTGATCGTTTTCCTCGCCATCATCGGGTTTCTCGTGCTTGTCGCCTATCTGAAATTCCCGCCGCGTTTCGCCCCGAAGAAGGCGTTGCACATTTTCGACGCAACGGTGGTCGGCATTTGCTTCTTTCTCTGCCTCATCTGGATCCTGAATATCCGCGGCACGCTGCTGGGCACGGACGACGACATATGGTGGACCCCGCTCGCCGCCACCGGCGCGTGCGGCATCGAGATCATCTTTCTCGGCGCTTGCTTTCTGCTGCGCAACTTCTGGGTTTTCAAGCCGCCCGACCGTCCCGGCGGCGGCCTCTTCCGCTAGGATACGCCCCGTCAGTGTGCGATTCGCCCTTTCTTGACCGGACGGTCGTGATCTATCTTGATGGAAATGGTCAGGAAGCTGGCGATATCGCGGAAGGTGATCACGCCGGAGAACCTGCCCTTTTCCGTCACCAGCAGCATTTCGCGGCCATGGCGCTGCATGATCTCGAGCGCGTCCGCGGCGGACGCTTCCGGCGCGATGACAATAGTGGCCGAAAGCGGCTCCATCACGCTCGCCACATGCAGCCAGTTCCATTTGCCGCGGTCGATCGACAGAACGGACGACAGGCTCACCACCCCCACCAGCAGGCCGTTGTCGACGACGGGGAACACCCGCTGGTAATGGCGGTTGATGTAGTTTTCGACAAGGTCGCTGACGCTCAAATCCGGCGACACAACCATCACGTTGTTATGCATGAAACGCGTCACCGGCTCGACGCCCAGCAGCGCGCGCGTCTCCATCTGCTGCACGGCGGACGTGCCGGAGGCATGCACCAGAAAGCCCAGAATCCCCCACCAGATGCCCGCGACCATGTCGTTCAGCACGACGAAATTATAACAGGAATAGCCCAGCAGGAGATAGGCGAACACCGCGCCGCCCGCGGAGGCGATGCGCGTTGCCGTCACGAGATTGTTCTTGGTGTGCCAGATGACCGCCCGCAGAGCCCGCCCGCCGTCAAGCGGAAAGGCTGGCACGATGTTGAAGGCGGCGATCTCGAGATTCAGCGTGCCGAGCGTTTTCAGGACCACCGACAGGGGGCCGGAGCCGATATATTGCATGTCAAGATTGGCCGCCGCCCAGAAAAACAGCCCGACCAGCGCGCTCATCGCCGGCCCCGCGATCGCCATCATGAATTCGCCCTTGGGGTGGCTGAGCTCGCCCTCCATCTCGGCGACGCCGCCGAAGATGAACAGGGTGATGCTGGTAATGCGCATCTGGTAATATTCGGCGATGATGGCGTGCGCCACCTCGTGCATGATGATCGAAAAAAGGATGCCCGCCACCGTCAGCACGCCCATCCACTGATAGGTGGAGGACGACTGTCCGAGCAGAGCGTACGGATAGATCTTGGACGACATCGTCCAGCTGATCAGCACGGCGATGAAAAACCAGCTGGCGTCCGCCCTGATCTTGTAGCCCAAAAAACGAAACAGCGTCACGCGTCTGAAAGCCACTTTTATCCCCTTTGGAAGGCCGCCGAAGGCCTTTGACATTATTGCTGAAAGCAATAATAATGGTGAAACGCCGTAAAAAACAGGGATAGTTTACCAAGATGCCGCTTAAAATACAAAAACTGGCGACCGCCTGCGCCGCGCTGGCCGCGTGCGTCTCCCTTTCCGGCTGCTCGTCATACGATATGCATTTACCCAGTCTGCGCCTTGCGTCGATCAACCCGTTCCATCACTCTTCGGACACCCCGCAGATGCCGAGCGAGCCGGAACCGCCGGTCCCCGGCACGCCGGTCGTCCAGCCCGACACGCCGCCGCTCTATTGCCGCGCGGGCCGCGGCTCGGCGCATTTCAAAGACAGCTGGTATGATTACAGGGACACGACCTTCACCCTTTACGACGGCGTGCCCGCCCCCATCACGCTCACCGCGGTGCACAGCGCCCGCATCATGACGCTGCAGGCCCTGTTCGACAAGAAAGGCCAGCGGCTTCTCTTCTGCCCGACGCCCGACACCGCCCACGGCCAAGTCACCTGCGACAGCATTTACGCGCTGCAGGCCGACCTTTACGCCGGCATCAAGCGCACCTTCGACGTCCCCGCCGTCGAGCGCGACGGCGACATCACCTGCGCCTATACGCTCGACCATCTGCGCTCCTTCAAACTGCCGCCGGAATGACCATGTCGAAAACGACACTTTCCAGCAAAGACATGCTGCGCCGCCTCGTCGGCTTCGACACGGTGAGCGCGCGCTCCAACCTCGCGCTTATCCACTGGGTGCGCGATTATCTTGCGGAATATGGCATAGAATCGACGCTGATCCACGACGCGCGGAAAAACAAGGCCAACCTCCACGCCATGATCGGCCCCGCCGGCACCGCGGGCGTCGTCCTCTCCGGCCATACGGACGTCGTGCCCGTCGAAGGGCAGGACTGGGACAGCGACCCCTTTACCTTACGCGAACACGACGGGCGGCTTTACGGCCGCGGCACCTGCGACATGAAGGGCTTTATCGCCACCGCGCTTTCCAAAGTGCCGGACATGGTGAAACAGCCGCTCAAAACGCCGCTGCACTTCGCGCTGTCCTATGACGAGGAAGTCGGCTGCCTCGGCGCGCGCGACATCGTCAAACATCTCGATACGTTGCCCGTGAAGCCGAAACTCTGCATCGTCGGCGAGCCGACGGACATGAAGGCCATCACCGGCCACAAGGGCATCTGCGATTTCGAATGCACCGTCCGCGGCAAGGAGGCGCATTCCTCGCTCGCGCCCTATGCCGTCAACGCGGTGGAAAACGCGGCGGAGCTGATCGCTTATATCAAGTCCGTCGCCAAACGCATGCAGACCGAGGGGCCGTTCAACAAGCAGTTCGACCCGCCCTTCACCACCGTCCATACCGGCATCATCCACGGCGGCACGGCGGTCAACATCGTGCCCAACACCTGCGAATTCGCCTTCGAGATCCGCAATATCCCCGAAATCAACGCCGAAGACCTCGCCGATGAAATCCGCCAGTACGCCTTCAAGACGATCGAGCCGCGCATGAAGGAGATCGACCCCAAGGCCGGATTCGAAATCCGCTCCGCCGCCACCGTCAGCGCCTTCGACATCGATAATGCCGATCCGGCGGTGGACTTCGTTATGACACTCTCCGGTGCGAATACGGCGGAAAAAGTCAGTTTCGCCACCGAAGCGGGTCTTTTTCAGAATGGCGGCATCCCCACCGTCGTCTGCGGCCCCGGCAGCATCACGCAGGCGCATAAACCCAATGAATACGTATCCATTGACCAGATTACGAAATGTGAAAATTTTATGGATAGGCTTATCACAAAGATACGCGCCGCCTCTTAATGGCCATTCCGGCACACGAAGACTTGCATTATGCTGCGATGCGTGACAACATCCTGAAAATATAAAGGAACTTCCACGAGGGTATTATCTGATGTTCGACCACTATAAATGGCAAACCGTAAACGGGGCGCAAGCCGAGCCTTTTCTGAAATTGATCAACCCGATTCAAGGCAAATTCACCGCGGGGGCGGATACCGCAACCGTAGAGTGGGCGCAGATCCCGTTTTATAACTCCATCGCGCTGGTGCGTATCAACGACAGCACCTGGCCGGACAACACCGGCCCCTTCTGGTTCCTCGCCAAGCAGGGCCGCATGTTCCTGCTCGACGGCTCGAGCGCGCCGATCCACGACGCCAACGAGGCCGATCCGATCACCATCACCGAGCCCAAAGTCCTCGAATACCTCAAATTCTTCTGCTATTTCGTCCACGGCGACGAAGGCCCGTTCCTGATCGTCGAGGACATCAACCATCCCGCGCTCGACCAGTCCAAGATCGACGATGCCACCCGCAAGGTGATCGAGGACGCGCTGCGCCCCGCCGCCTTCGAGGGCAAGACCGACGACGGTCATTTCGAGGCCTCGGCGATGGTGCTCTACGGCAACGCGCTCTTCTCGGCACGCTTCTCGCTCTCGCCCAACGGCATGATCGAGATGATCGACGACGAGCCGATCGCCGCCGACCTGCCGGTCAAGAAGATCAAGCCGAACTACTAATCCATGCCGAAAACGGCGTACATCCGCACGAACGTCCTGATTATCGGGGGCGGGCTTTCCGGTCTTGCGCTCGCTGGCACGTTAGGCGAAGCGGGCGTCGATTGCGTGTGCATCGACCGCGCGCCGCCGGTGGCGCAACTGACCGAACAATACGACGGCCGCACCACCGCGATCTCCTACGCCTCGCACCTCGTTTTGCAATCGGCGGGCGCGTGGGACGCGTTGCTGCCCGATTGCGCGCCGATCCTCGACATCCGCGTGGCGGACGGAAATTCCCCGCTCTATCTGCACTTTGACAGCGAGACGGACGGAAATAATAATCCCTTCGGCTGGATCATCGAGAACCGCATCCTGCGCCATCAACTGTTCAACAACGTCGGGCGCCTGAAAAAGCATGTGCGCCACATCGCGCCCGCCGAGATCAAAAAATTCATCCGCGAAAAATCCGCCGCCGGCGTTGTCTTGAAAGACGGCACGGAGATCACCGCGCCGTTGATGATCGGCGCGGACGGGCGCAATTCTTCCGTCCGCAAGTGGCTAGGCATCGACGTGAAAACATTCGACTACAAACAATCCGCCATCGTCTGCAACGTCGCGCACGAATTGGACCACGAGAGCGCCGCGGTCGAACATTTCCGTCCCGCCGGACCGTTTGCCGTTCTGCCGATGACGCGCGGTGCAAAAAGGGAGCACCGTTCCTCCATCGTCTGGACAGAACATGGCGGGGATATAAAAGATATTCTCTCTTTAAACGCGGAAGATTTCGATGCGCGGCTGCAGGATCTCTTCGGCCCGCATCTCGGCAAGGTGCATCACATCTCAAAGCCAATGTCTTATCCGCTCGGCCTGCTGCATGCGGAACGCTACACGGGCGAACGCGCCGCGCTGATGGCGGAAGCCGCCCACGCCATCCACCCCATCGCAGGACAGGGGCTCAACCTCAGCCTGCGCGATGTCGCCGTGCTGACGGAACTGATCGTTTCGCACCTGCGCTGTGGGCTCGACATCGGCGGCGGCGCGCTCTTGCAACAATACGAAGCGGCGCGGCGCGGCGACACGATGTTGATGGCGGGCGTGACCGACATCCTCAACCGGCTCTTCTCCAACAACCTGAAAACGATTCGCCTTTTCCGCGACTTAGGCCTTGGGATGGTTCAGAAAATCCCCCCTCTGAAGCGTTATTTCGCCCGTCAGGCCATGGGACTTTCCGGAATCATACCGGACACGCTGCACAAAAAGCGGATTTAGCCGCAAACACGCCTATATTCTGTTGATTATCAAAGATTTTTTCTTGACGGCAGATTTTAAAATTGGCACGCTTAGCCATTATTAGAGCAATTTTTAAGGGATGTGCGTACGCCATGACAAAATCCGAACTGATTCTCCGCCTGGCAGAATTGAATCCGCATCTCTACCAGAGTCACTCCGAACAGATCGTCGATACGATTTTCGAGGAAATCACCAAGGCGCTTGCTGCGGGGCAGCGTGTTGAACTGCGCGGCTTCGGCGCTTTTTCCGTCAAACAACGCAAGGCCCGCACCGGCCGCAACCCGCGCACCGGCGAAACCGTCCATGTCGACGACAAGCGCGTGCCGTTCTTCAAAATCGGCAAGAAGATGCACGAACGCCTCAATGGCATAGAATCTTCCGGCGACGACGAAGACTAAGTTTTCGATTTTTAAAGATAAACCGTATCCGGCCTCAACTGTCGGCGCCGTCGCACGGCGTCAGCTGCCCGATCCGCCAAGTCCCGCCTTGTAGCTTTCGAGGAAATCCTTGAACATATCGACCTCGCCCGCGTTTTTAAGCATCTGCTCGCGGTCGCCGAGCGCGCTGTCGCCGCCGTTGCGCGTCACGACGTCGAACGTCGCCGCAAGCCTGGTCTTGGCCATGGCGGCCTGATATTTTTCTTTCAGCGCCGCAAGGGCGCTGGCGTTCCCCGCGAGCTTCCACGCCACGGCGTCGTTCAGAACATAGCGCGCTTCTTTGTCGTTCAGCTGCGTCAGCGGGTCGGGGAGCAGCGGCTGCAGCGCGGTGGCGGCGGCGGACCAGCGCTGCGCGCGCCACAGCACGTCCGCCTTCAACCGCTCGGCATCGGGAGAATGCATCCCCTGCAGCGCCTTGATCGCGTCATCGGTCTTGTTCATCTGCGACAGCGCGCGGGCCTGCAGCAAAGTGCGCTCTTCGAGAATATGCTGCGGCAGCCACGGCCTCGTGGTCTGCGCGAGCGCAAGCAGCGCCTCTTTGGGTTTTGAATCGAGGAGATAGACGGCCGTCAGCTTCACGCCGACCGCCGCATAGAGGCTCTCCGGCAAGTCGCCGTTCTGCAGCAGATATTGCATCTGCGACGCCGCCTGATCGAGCAGGTCGATACGGATGAGGTCGTCGATGTAATTGAGCGCGATCGTGTTTCCTTCCGGCCCCTCCGGCGTCAGCGCGCTGAACTCGTTGTAAATCGCGACAAGCTGCAGCGGCTTGACCTTGCCGGTATCGTTCGACGTAAAGAGATCGACAAAAATGCGCTGCAGATCGTTTTGGATCGGCGCCGGATCGTCGTTCAGGCTCACCGACAGGGTCATCGCCTGCTTCATGTCCTCCATGCCGGAGAGAATCTGCCCGTCCTGCACCTTCAGCGCGCCGAGCGTATGGAGGATACTCACCTCGAGACCGTCGCCGCGCCACGCGAAGCGCAAACTGTCCACGCGGTTGATGGCGTCTTTCAGGGTGATTTTCTTTTGCTGCAGCAGCAGACGCGTCAATGACAGGCTGGCCTTGGTGTGGTAAAGGCGGTCGAGCCCGCCCGCGACCGGCACCCACAGCGTTTCGGCCTTTTCCGGTTCGCCCCGCTGCGCATAGGAAACGCCGCGCAGATAATTGATCGCGGCGCGGTAGCGCGGATCGAGCGTGGCGGACGTCTTGTTGATCGAGGCCAGCAGCCGGTTCGCCTGCGTGGTATGGCCGAGGTGCAGCGCCGCCTCCGCCATGTAGATGGTGAAGGGGATGGCGAGGTTGTCGGGATACTGCAGCAGCAGGCGGTTGCTTCTGGGGAAGGTGCGCTCGGCCTCCTTCCATTGTTCCGTCGCCGCCGCGGCATAGCCGATCCACAAATCGACTTCGGGCGACGCGCGCACCAGCGGATTGGAAAGATCAGCCAGCGCCGCGTTGTAATGGCCCGCTTCGGCGTTGGCCGCGCCGCTGATGGCGAGATAATCGGGGTTTTCGACGATATGCGGGTTCTCGCGCCGTGCGAGATCGAGAACGGCCAGCGCTTCCTGACCGAAATTGTTCGCGAAGTAAAGTTTGGCAAGATCCATCATCCGGCCGGCGCGCTCTTCCGGCATCGTTGCGGCGGCGATGCGCGCGGTCATGGCGGATTCATTTTTCTGCAGATACTTCAGACCGCCGCGCCGCCAGTTGGGGAAATCGAAGAGACGGTTGCTGTCGTTGTTTTCCGCCGCGGTGGGCATGCCGACCAGCCGCAGCACCGCGCCGTTGGGCGTTACGGCCAGACCGTTTGGCGTGGTGACCACCACAACGTGGTTGTAGGGTCTGGCGGCGGCGCTGGCGAGCGCGTCCGTCCCCGTCTGATCCTTATCCTTGTCCGCGTCTTTATTTTTTCCGCTGTTTTGACTTTTGCCTGTACCATTGTCGCTCGCCGCGGCTGAGGAAGGCTCCGCTTCATCCGTGAGGCTGAGGCGGCGGACGCTGAGGCCGTCTTTTTTCGGATCGACAACCATGCCCGTCACGGCCGGAATGATGTCCAGATCGGGCATATGGCGGGCATCGGACACGGCCTCTCCGGCGAGATTGGTCGGCACGACGAACAGATTGTCGCCGACTTCCGGATCGACGACGGTCAGGGGCTCGCCCGCGCCGCGCAGATAGGCCGCCAGAATATCCTTGCGGGTTTTCGGCTCCGTTTCGATGCGCACCTCGGCAGACAAAGGCGCGAGCGCGCCGGAGGGCGGATAAGGCAGCAGATCCACATTCCAGGACAGGTCCCGCTTGGTCACGACGGGATAATAAGTTCTTTTCGGCAGGACGTAACGGAAGGCGGTGCCGCCCTTCAGCGGCAACACTTGCGGGGCAGACACCATGGGCGCCATCGGCCCCGTTACGGCGGGCGTCTGCACGTTCACGCCCGTCGCGTCCATCACGATCCACAGCGCGCGGGCGCGCACGAAAACGGCAAGCCGCAGCGGCGTCAGCGAAGACACGCTGACCGTCGCCGTCTGGTCTGCTTCGCCGGGCGGCACAGGCGGCGGCGTCACGACATCGGCATTGGGCACCGCCGCGGGCAGCACGCCGCCGTCGGGCATGGTGATCGGAAGATTCCAGACCGGCAGCAAGGATTCAGACCGGCCCGGCAGCCCCGCCGCGGCGATCGCTTCCGGATCGGACAGCACCCGCCCCTCGTCGACCGGCGTCACGGGCGCCGCGCGCACGGCGGGACCGACGGCGTGTTTTGCCTTGGCTGGCTTGTTATGCCCCGTCAGGCTCGAGATCAGCGCGCTGACCTTGTCTTCCGCCTTTTCGGCAACGCTCTTTTGCGGGGCGAGAGCTATCGGTTCCGGCGCCGCGTTGCGCGTTGCCGCCGCGCCCGCAGGGCCGAAAGGCATGCCCAACGCTTGCGCTTTCTTGGGCGCTGGCGTTTTCGGCGGCGCGGGCGTTTTTTGCGGCACGGCGGCCACTGCCTTGTTTTTCACGGCGCCGTAAATATCGATGACGATTTTATTGTCCCAGCGGAAATCCTTATAGGTCGCCCCCGCGCGCGTGACGATATCGACGTTCAGCGTCCCGTTCGCCCCTTGCGACGCCGTTACCTTTTTGATCCTGTCCGTATCGGTGCTGACGATTTTCGGCATGGCCGTCGTGGAGAGCGTGATATGCAGAACGCTGCCCTGCTGCGTGACGCGATAGGCCGTCAGTTCCGGACAATCGAAAACCGCGCGCGCGAAATTCCGGTGCCCGCCCGTTTTGATGACGAGTTGCGGCTCGGCGGCGCGCGCGGCGGCGAGCGACGCCACGGCCATCAACAGGCCGAGCGCGGCAAGACGCATTTTGGCGCGCGGCGCAGGACGCATTTTCATCCGCGCCGCAAAGTGCTTTTCGAGCTTTGTTCCCAAAGACATCTAAACAAAATCCCCCACTTTGAGAATACACCAAAAGGATGGTTATTTCATTGAATAACAATGCCGTTTTTATCTTTTCACGCGGCAGGCGATTTATTTCTGGTAAAAAGCCGCCGGCAACGCCTATTTTTACTTTTCTCTTTTGCCCGCTCTTTATCTCGCGCGCAAATCCGTGGATAATGGGCGCAACGTTGCCGTTTTTTTCACATCCTTTAAGGAATAGATTATGTCCATCAAAAGATCGCTCCAGCCCGTCGCCATCGCCGCCGCACTTACGGTAACGCTTGTCAGCGGCGGCGCTTTTGCCCAAACACCCCCAGCCGCCGCAGGCGGGATACAAAAGCCCGTGGCTCCGGCGGCGCCGGCCGTCGCGCCGGTCGCGCAACCTGCCGCCGCCGCGCCGCTGGCGGAACAGGTCCCCCCAAACATGCCTTTCAAAGCGCTCACGCCCGCCGCGCAGGCGCATATCGCCATCACGCATGAACGCGCGGCGCGGGCGCTCTATGAGCAGGACACGCGCAATCTTGACGACACGGCTCCCCAACGGCACGCCGACCTGAAACAGGAGCTGATCAGCTGGTTCAGCGCCCTGCCGCTGAGCCGTGAAATCGAGCTGAAGCGGCACGATGAAATGCTCTCCGGCCGCGGCACGCCCCCTCAAAAGCAGGAAAAAGCCGCCATGCCGTTCGCACACAACGGCGCGACGGCCGGCGCGCCGCCGGCGCAATCCCCCGCGCCCGCTGCACCTTGAACGGCAAACTCTCAAAAAATCACAACACTGCGTCTATGAGCCACCGTACCGTTCCATTTTCTTTCAGCAACAACCGCGGGCAGACGCTGGCCGGACTTCTGGAACTGCCCGCGGCGCCGCCTTAGTTTTACGGCGTTTACGCGCCCTGCTTCACCTGCACCAAGGAATCGCACGCCGCGCACAAGGTCTGCCGCGCGCTGACGAACTGCAACGTCGCCATGCTGCGCTTTGATCTTACCGGCCTCGGCGCGAGCGAAGGCGACTTCGCCGAAACAAGCTTCTCGACGCGCATTCTCGACATCGTTGCCGCCTGCACCGCGCTTGAAAAGGAATATGCCGCCCCGAAACTGCTCATCGGCCACAGCATCAGCGGCACGGCCGCGCTCGCCGCCGCATCGCAGGTGCCGTCGTTGCAGGCCGTCGCCACGCTCGGCGCGCCTGCCGACCCGCAACATGTCGTGCGCGGATTACGCAGCCAAAACCTCATCGCCGTCAACGGCGACATGGCGGAGATGACCGTCACCGGACGCAAATACACCGTCAGAAAAACGATGGTCGACGACATGGAATCCTACGACATGGGCCAAGCGATGGCGGCGCTGAAAAAACGGCTTTTCATCTTCCACGCGCCGCACGACGACATCGTCCCGTTTCGTAACGCGGCGGAAATCCAGAGCCGCGCCGAGTGCGACGCCGAAATCCTCCCTTTGAGCGAAGGCGCGACCCACCTGCTCGAGCGCGGCGACGCGGACGCCACCTTCCTCGCCGAAACGCTCTCCGGCTGGTTCGACCTCCATCTGGAATAATCTTTTATTTTCAGTGATTTACTTAAATTTCAACATCGTCGCGCGGTAGCGGGCAAGAATCTGTTCCTCGCGCTTGTGATGCCGGTCGCGGATGGCCCAACGCCCGCCCGCCATCACGTCCTTCACCGGATTTTCGTTCACGGCAAAGATGGCGGTGTCGAGAATGTGATCGCGCAGCTTGCCGGTCATGCACGGCAGGTTTTGATCAAGCACGAGGAAATCCGCGCGGTGGCCGATCTCTATTTTTCCCGTCCGCCGCCCCAGCGCGCGCGCGCCGCCGGAGAGCGCCTGCTCGAACAACACCGCGCCGACCGAAGGATTGTCCGGCTCCTTGATGACCGTGCGCTCGCGCAACACCAGACGCTGCACGTATTCCAGCCAGCGCAGCTCTTCCGTCACGCTGATCGAGATGTGACTGTCGGAGCCGATGCCGAAACTGCCGCCCGCCTCGAAAAACGGCACCAGCGGAAACACGCCGTCACCGAGGTTGGCCTCCGTTGTCGGGCAAAGGCCGACGACCACGCCCGATGCCGCAAGCGCTTCCAGCTCCGCTGCGACAAGATGCGTGCAATGGATGAAAGACCAGCGCTCGTCCACGCTGCCGTTCTCCAGCAGCCATTCGACCGGACGCTTGTCCGACCAGGCGAGGCAGTTTTCCACCTCGGTCGTCTGCTCGGCGGCATGAATGTGGATCGGCGCCTGCGGTAAAAGATCGCGCGCGGCGCGCGTGCCTTCGCGCATCATCTCCGGCGAAACGGCGCGCAAAGAGTGGTGCGCGAAACCCAAGGTCACCTGCGGCACGCTGGCGTAATCTTTCTCCAGCGCCGCAACGATTTTCATCATCTCCGGCACCGTGTTGACAAAGCGCTTTTGCGCCTCGGTCGGCGGCTGCGCGCCGAAACCGCTGTAAGCATAAAGCACCGGCATATGCGTGATGGCGATGCCCGCCTCCAGCGCGGCCTTGATGACCTGCCGCGACATCAGCGCACGGTCTTCATAAGGTTTTCCCTCGCGGCTGTGGTGGATGTAATGAAACTCGCCGACAGAGGTATAGCCGCCCTTCAGCATTTCGACATAGACTTGCGCCGCGATGGCCTCCATGTCTTCGGGCGTGAGGTCAAGCAAAAAGCGGTACATCGTCTCACGCCACGACCAGAAATTGTCCTTTTTGCCACCGGCGCGCTCGGTCAGTCCCGCCATGGCCCGCTGAAAAGCATGGCTATGCACGTTCGGCATGCCGGGCACCAGCGCGCCCGCGACCATCTCGACATTCTTGCCGTCCGCCGGTGTAGCCTTGAAAGCGTCGACGCCGACGATCCAGCCGTCCTTGTCGATCTCGATGAGGACGTTGTCCGCCCAGCCGTCGGGCAGCAGCGCCGTGGGCGCGAAAAGCGTTGTCATAGATAAAACCTCTCTCTATAAATAGTAAGACACCATTTCAAAAAGGCAATATAAATGATCTTCGACAGGCTGCTGGTCAACGTGAACGCCGCGACGATGGTCCCCGGAAAGACCGGCGGCTTAGGCATAATCGAAAACGCCGCCATTGGCATCACGGACAGAAAAATCACCTTCGTCGGCGCGCGGGACGACCTGCCGAAAGATTATCAGGCGGGCGAAACGACCGATTGCGCCGCGAAATGGGTGACGCCCGCGCTGGTCGACTGCCATACGCACCTGATTTACGCGGGCGACCGCGCCGCCGAATTCGAAAAAAGGCTGCAGGGCGTCTCTTACGAAGAAATCGCCAAAGCGGGCGGCGGGATTCTTTCGACCGTGCGCGCGACGCGCGCGGCCTCGGAAGAAGAACTTTACGAGCTGGCCTTGCGCCGCCTGCGCACGATGCTGCTCGAAGGCGTCGCCACCTTCGAGATGAAATCCGGCTACGGCCTCGATCTCGCCACGGAACGCAAGATGCTGCGCGTCGCGACCATGATGCGCGACGACATGGGTTTGCGCATCCAGCGCACCTTCCTCGGCGCGCACGCCCTGCCGCCGGAATACGCAGGCCGCGCCGACGATTATATCGCTTTCGTCTGCAACGACATGCTGCCCGCGCTGCATAAAGAAAAACTGATCGACGTGGTGGACGGCTTTTGCGAAAACATCGGCTTTTCGCGCGCACAGATGGAAAAACTTTTCAAAAAAGCCAAAGAGCTCGGCCTGCCCGTCAAGCTGCACGCCGAGCAGCTCTCCAATCAGGGCGGCGCGGCGCTGGCGGCAGAATACGGCGCGCTGTCCGCCGATCATATCGAATATCTCGACGAGGCGGGGGTGAAGGCGATGGCGGCAGCGGGCACCGTCGCGGTTCTCTTGCCCGGCGCGTTTTATTACTTGCGCGAAAGGCAGTCGCCGCCGGTTGATCTCTTGCGCAAATACAACGTGCCGATCGCGATCGCCACGGACCACAATCCCGGCACCTCGCCGACGCTCTCTTTGCTGCTGATGCTGAACATGAGCTGCACCTTCTTCCGTCTCACGCCGGAAGAAGCCCTGCTCGGCGTCACGCGCAACGCGGCGAAGGCGCTCGGCATGGACGGCGACTGCGGCACGCTGGAAGCCGGCAAGGTCGCCGACGTCGTGCTCTGGGACATCGAGCATCCGCGCGATCTTTGCTATTACTTCCCGCGCCCGCCCGTATGAAATTTTAAATGATGGGTCTTCAGCCGTAAGTTTTTGCGCCCCAATCGAGCAGCGATTGCAGCACCGCCTGCAGCGTTTTTTGCAGCTTGGCCGCTTTCTTTTCGTCGTAGCGGTAGGGAAATTTTTCCTCCATGTAATTCACCCACGTGAGCTCCATCTGCAGCGCGTGAATGTTCTCTTCCGGCTTCCCGTAGTGGCGCGTGACATGCCCGCCGACGAAGCGGCCGTCAAGCACCGCGGAATAATCGCCCGTTTGCGCTGCGGCGAACGCCGCCGCCGCCATTTCCGGCGCGCAGGACCGGCCGCGCGCTGACCCGAGGTTCAGGTCCGGCAACCGCCCTTCGAACAACAGCGGCACGTGCGAGCAGATGGAATGGGCGTCATATAAGATCGCGTAGCCGAATTCATCTTTCAACCGCTTCAGTTCCGTCTCCAGCGCTTCGTGATAGGGCAGCCAATAGGCGGCGACGCGGTTGATCAACTCGATCTCGTCAGGCTCTTCGCCGTCTTTGTACAGCTTGTCGCCGGAAAAGCTTCTCATCGGGCAGAGGCCGGTTTTGACCTGCCCGGGGTAAAGATCGGCGTCGTCCGGCGGGCGGTTGAGGTCGGCCACGTAGCGCGAGTGGGTGGGCATCAGCATGCCGACATCCATCTCGAGCGCGAACCAGTAAAGCTTGTCCACATGCCAGTCGGTATCGGGAAGTTTCAAGGCCTCCGGCGTCATGCGCGACTTGACGTCCGCCGGCACGAACGTGCCCATGTGCGGCATGCTGATGAGCAGCGGCGTCGCGCCCCGTATTAGGCGCTTCAGCTGCACGGCAACAAACCTTTCGGCACCCACGGCAGGAACGAGCCTTCCGCGACCAGCTGCGTGGCGACGCGGATATCGGGCGCGAAATAATGGTCCTTCGTGTAGTGGCCGACGCGGCCGCGGACCATCTTCAGCGCCTTTTGCAGCGGCGGGGCGGTTTTGAGCGGTGCGTGAAACTCGATGCCCTGACAGGCCGCCAGCAATTCGACGCCAACAATCGTCGCCGTGTTCGCCGCCATATCGCCGAGACGCCGCGCGGCGAACGTCGCCATGCTTACGTGGTCTTCCTGATTGGCGGAGGTCGGCAAACTGTCCACGCTGGCCGGATGGGCGAGAGATTTGTTTTCGCTCGCCAGCGCCGCCGCCGTGACGTGCGCGATCATGAAGCCGGAATTGACGCCCGCGTCTTTCACCAGAAACGGCGGCAGACCGCTGATTTTGTGATCGATCAGCATGGCGATGCGCCGCTCGCTCATGCCGCCGATCTCGGAAATGACCAGCGCCAGCGTATCGGCGGCGAGCGCGACCGGCTCGGCGTGGAAGTTGCCGCCCGATTTCGTCGTCCCCTGCGCGGGGAAAATCAGCGGATTGTCGGTGACCGCGTTCGCTTCGCGGTGAAAAATCTCCGCCGCGAAACGCATATGGTCGAGACAGGCGCCCATCACCTGCGGCTGGCAGCGCAGGCAATAAGGATCCTGCACTTTAGGGTCGTGTTCATGCGCGTGAGAGGCGCGGATGGCGCTGCCTTTCAGCAATTTAATATAAACCTTTGCCGTGTCGATCTGGCCTTTTTGGCGGCGCACGCGGTGGATATCCGGATCGAACGGCGTGGTCGAGCCTTTCGCCGCATCGACGGAGAGAGCGCCCGCCACCAGCGCGGCGGAAAAACAATCCTCCGCCGCGAACAGGCCCGTCAGCGCCAGCGCGGTCGAGATCTGCGTGCCGTTCAAGAGCGCAAGCCCCTCTTTCGGCGCGAGGTCGAGCGCTTTCAGGCCGTATTTTTTGAGCGCAGCCTTGGACGACATAACCTTGCCCTTGACGCGCACCTGCCCCGCGCCGATCAGCGGCAGGCTCAAGTGCGCCAGCGGCGCAAGATCGCCGGACGCGCCGACCGAGCCCTTTTCGGGGATGCAGGGATAAATCTCCTTATTATAAAGCGTCAGCAGAAAATCGACCACCACGCGCCGCACGCCGGAATAGCCTTGCGAGAGCGCGTTGATTTTCAAAAGTAACGCGAGGCGCACCACATCATCCTCGAGAAATTTGCCGACGCCTGTCGCATGGGACAAAACGATATTGCGCTGCAGAGTTTCCAGCTTGTCTTCGGTGATATTAACCTTCGCCAGCAGGCCAAAGCCGGTATTGATGCCGTAAACCGTCTTGCCCGCCGCAAGAATGCCGTCGATGGCCTTTTTACTCGCGGCGATTTTTTTATACGCGGCGGCGGGGAGCGCGAGCGGAATATGGCCGCGCGACACGGCGCGCAAGGTGGCAAGGGAAACCTCGCCGGGTTTCAGCGTCAGCTTTTTCATTACTCAACCATCGGTAATTGGAGGCCTTTTTCATGCGCGCAATCAATAGCGTCTTTGTAACCCGCGTCCGCATGGCGCATCACGCCGGTGGCGGGATCGTTGGTCAGCACGCGCGCAATGCGCCGCGCCGCTTCTTCGGTGCCGTCGGCGACGATCACCATGCCCGCATGCTGCGAAAAGCCCATACCGACGCCGCCGCCGTGGTGCAGCGAAACCCATGTTGCGCCGCTGGCGGTGTTCAACAGCGCGTTGAGCAGCGGCCAGTCGGAAACGGCATCCGAGCCGTCCTTCATGCCTTCGGTCTCACGGTTGGGCGAAGCGACGGAACCGCTGTCCAAATGGTCGCGGCCGATGACGACCGGGGCTTTGAGCTCGCCGGAGGCCACCATCTCATTGAACGCCAGCCCGAGGCGCGCGCGGTCGCCCAATCCCACCCAGCAGATGCGCGACGGCAGGCCCTGAAACTTGATGCGTTTTTGCGCCATGTCGAGCCAGTTGTGCAGATGTTTGTCATCCGGCATCAGCTCCTTTACGCGCTTGTCGGTTTTATAAATGTCTTCCGGATCGCCGGAGAGCGCCGCCCAGCGGAACGGACCGATGCCGCGGCAGAACAGCGGACGGATGTAGGCGGGCACAAAGCCCGGAAAGTCGAAGGCGTTTGCGACGCCGGTCTCGAACGCCATCTGGCGGATGTTGTTGCCGTAGTCGAGTACGGGGATGCCCTTGTTCCAGAAATCGAGCATGGCGCGCACCTGCACCGCCATCGATTCCTTCGCCGCCTTGACGACGCCTTCGGGATCGCTGACGCGGCGCTTTTCGGCTTCATCCCATGTCCAGCCCGCGGGCAGATAGCCGTTGAGCGGATCGTGTGCGCTGGTCTGGTCAGTGACGACGTCGGGACGGTATTTTGCGTCCGTCGCAGCGCGGCGGGCGATCTCGGGGAAAATATCCGCCGCATTGCCCAGCAGGCCGACGGAGATCGGCTCTTGCGCGGCATGGATCATCTCGATCGCTTCATCGAGCGTCTCGGCTTTTTTATCAAGATACTTCGTCGCCAGACGGCGCTCGATGCGGCTGGCCTGACATTCGACGCCAAGCAGAGACGCGCCCGCCATCGTCGCCGCCAGCGGCTGCGCGCCGCCCATGCCGCCGAGACCGCCAGTCAAAATCCATTTGCCTTTGAGGCTGCCGTTGAAATGCTTCCTGCCCACTTCGGCGAAGGTTTCGTACGTGCCCTGAATGATGCCCTGCGTGCCGATGTAGATCCAAGAGCCCGCCGTCATCTGCCCGTACATCATCAGGCCCTTGGCGTCGAGCTCGCGGAAATGCTCCCACGTCGCCCAGTGCGGCACGAGGTTGGAATTGGCGATCAGCACGCGCGGCGCGTCGGCATGGGTCTTGAACACGCCGACCGGCTTGCCGGATTGCACCAGCAGCGTTTCGTCGGCTTCAAGGGTTTGCAGCGTTTCGACGATCTTGTCGAAACATTCCCAGTTGCGCGCCGCCTTGCCGATACCGCCGTAGACCACCAGCGCGTCAGGGTTCTCCGCCACATCGGCGTCGAGGTTGTTCATCAGCATGCGCAGCGGCGCTTCGGTGAGCCATGATTTCGCGGACAGCTTTGTGCCGTGCGGCGCCTTGATTGCGCGTTTGTTGGCGAGAGCGCTTTTACCTGCAGCTTGTGCTGTCATTCTTCAGCCTCCTTTATATTTATTAAATATATATCGGTTAAATATGAATGGGTCTGCCGTCCACCGCCAGCGCGGCCTCCTTCACCGTTTCGTTGAGCGTCGGGTGCGCGTGGCAGGTGCGGGCGATGTCTTCCGCCGCGCCGCCGAACTCCATCACCGCGACGACTTCGGCGATCAGCGTGCCGGCCTCGGGGCCGATGATGTGGCAGCCGAGCACACGGTCGGTCTTGGCGTCCGCCAGAATTTTCACAAAGCCGTCCGTCGCCGCCATGGCGCGGGCGCGGCCGTTGGCCATGAACGGGAACTTGCCGGATTTGTAGGCGATGCCTTTTTCTTTCAGTTGTTCTTCGGTCGCGCCGACGGAGGCGACTTCGGGGAAGGTATAGACCACGCCCGGAATATTGTCATAGTTGATATGCCCCGTCTGCCCCGCGATGATCTCCGCCACCACCACGCCTTCATCCTCGGCTTTATGCGCCAGCATCGCGCCGCGCACGACGTCGCCGATCGCATAGATGCCTTTGACGTTGGTCTGAAAATGATCGTCGATCTCGATGCGGCCGCGATTGTCCACCTTCACCCCCGCCTTGTCCAGCCCCAGCCCTTGCGTATAGGGGCGACGGCCGATGGCCAGCAGCACGGTTTCGACTTCGAGCGTTTCGGGATTATTATTTTTGCCTGCTTCGCCCGGCATACCACCGGCTGCAGGCTCCAGCGTCAGCGTGACCTTGCCTTTGGCGGTTTTCGCCGCCGTGACCTTGGCGGACAGCTTGAACTCCATGCCCTGTTTGGCGAGGATTTTTTTCGCCTCCTTGGAAAGCTCGCCGTCCATGCCCGGCAGGATGCGGTCGAGAAACTCGATCACCGTCACTTTCGCGCCGAGGCGCTGCCACACCGTGCCCATTTCAAGGCCGATCACCCCGCCGCCGATCACCGCCAGCGTCTTTGGCACTTTCTCAAGGCTCAGCGCGCCTGTGGAGGTGACGATCTGTTTTTCATCGACGTCAATGCCTTTGAGCGGCGTCGATTCCGATCCCGTGGCGATAACGATGTTTTTGGCATTAATGGTCTTGCCGTTCACTTCGACCACGCCCGCGCCCTTGACCGCGCCCGTACCGACGATATGCGTCACCTTGTTCTTCTTGAACAAAAAGGCGATGCCCTGCGTGTTGGCGGCAACGACCTTGTCTTTATGCGCCATCATTTTGCCAAGATCGGCTTTCGGCGTGCCGACATCGATGCCCAGCCCCGCGAACTGGTGCGCCGCCTGTTCATACTTCTCCGACACGCTGAGCAGCGCCTTCGAAGGGATGCAGCCGACATTGAGGCAGGTGCCGCCGAGGGTTTTGTCCTTCTCGATGCAGGCGGTTTTGAGGCCCAGCTGCGCCGCGCGAATCGCGCACACATAGCCGCCGGGGCCGGAGCCGATCACCACAAGATCATAAGTTTCGGGGGTTTCCGACATCGTTCAATCCTTCCGATAAATTGCGGATTTCACTGTACCTGAAAGACTTTAGGATTTCGAGTTCCTTTGCCGCGTGCGCCATTTTGGTCTTATTTTCCGTATAAAATTTGACAAGAATCCGAATCGCGCCTACAAGGAGGGCACAGCAAAATATTAGCGCTGTATGTGTCTTTGTTTTTTCAAAAGGAGCCGTTCCGTAACAGAAACCGGCTCCTTTTTTTTGCGTAAAATTAATTAACATTATGTTAACGGATGGTTTACCCTTCCTTAAAGGAAATCCTGCGATAATAGAAGTGTAGTTCGGCGCGTGGGAGAATCCTGAGCGCTTTATGGGGATATGTTGCGTCTTCTAGAAAGGGACAA
Source organism: Pseudomonadota bacterium (assembly GCA_021805245.1). GTDB lineage: Bacteria > Pseudomonadota > Alphaproteobacteria > Micavibrionales > UBA2020 > PALSA-926. The sequence continues at coordinate 27,954 of JAJZFS010000048.1, forward strand.
AGCCCATGACCAGTGTTTCAGGCGTCTCATCGACACCGACCGCCTACGCAAGCGCGACCACAACCGCCAACAAGGCGATGAAGGCGTTGCTGACCGGCAGCGATATAACGAATTTGCTCGCCATGAAAGTCGCGCCCGGGGAGGCCCCTTCTGAAAAGCTCGTCACCTCGTCGCTGTGGACGTTCCTCAACGGCGATGCCAGCGGCACGATCAGCAAATCGGATGTCCTCGCCGCCCTAAAAACCGTCGGCGGCGCGCCCAGCGACGCCAACGCCGTCTGGTCGCTCATCAATCCCGGCAATACCAACACCGTCAGCCAGACCCAGTTCGACAACAGTTCCTACTTGAAAGGCGCCATTCAAACAAATCTTGTCTTCATACAAAAAGGCGTAACGCAATATCTGACCAACAACCCCCTCACCGCCGAGAAAACCATTGAATTGCTGATGAGCAGCACCACGGTGCAGCAGGCGCTCGCGTCGCAATCCACGCTCTGGACGCCGCCCACGCCGGGGCAGGTCTTCTCGACGATCTGGGCGCTGTTCAACGTCAACAGCACCAAAGTCATCTCCAAGTCCGACGTAGAGGCGGGGGTGAACGCCGTCGGCGGAACGCCCATGGACGCCAACGCGCTCTGGGCGCAACTCGACCCCGGCAAAAACGGCGCGGTCAGCGCGACGCAGTTTGTCAATAACGCCTATTTGAAAGACTCCATCATGACCAATCTCCCCGCGACGCGAGCCACCGTGTCGCAAGTTCTGCTCGACAGCACGGGCAAAAGCAACAGCGTGCTCGACGCCTTTTCCACCGGCGGCACGAACATTCTGTCGCAGGCCGCGACCGGCTACAACGGCAGCGCCATCGGCGCGGGAGACAACTTCAACTACCTCAATCTTTTCGTCTGAAAATCCACGGACATGGCTTCCCGCGCAATCGTTTGACAAAGGTCAAGCTCTGTGCGCAAGATTGCGCGTAACTTCCTTGCAGCAGGGCGCGCGGCGCCGGAAAGGACGGCACACATGTTCAGACTCATCAAGGGACTTCCCGATCACGTTCTGGGCGTTGAGGCGCGCGGCCGCGTCACGGATGCGGATTACCGCGAGGTGCTGATCCCCGAAGTCGAAAAGAAGCTTGCCAGACATAAGGCCCTCAGGCTGTTTTATGTCGCCGGAAAAGACTTCTACGGCTACGATGCCCACGCCATGTGGGACGACACCGCCTTCGCCCTGGAGCACTGGACAAGTTTCAGCGGCATCGCCCTCGTTACCGACATCGCGTGGCTCCGCGCGATAGCGCAAGCTTTCGCCCCGCTTTTCCCCGGAGTGGTGAAAGTGTTCGGACTCGCCGACCGCCGCGAAGCGGAAAAATGGATCGGCACGGGTGCCAAGCCCGCCAAGCCATCGCGCCAGAAGCCTGCCGCGCAAAAGAAGCCGAAAAAGAAACAACCCGCCGTCACAAAGAACGCCGGAAGGAAAAAGCCCGCAGCAAAAAATACCGTTCCTCGAAAAACACCAAAGAAGCCCGCTGCGCCCCAAAAAGTGAAAAAGGCTCCGGCACCGCGGAAGAAAATCCGCAAAAAAAAATGAAAATGTTTTTTAACGCGGCGCTAACTGTTATATAATCCCCTTTGCAATCAAAACGATCGGAAAGTCCGGCCGGAGACACGGGGGAAACGTGAAAAACATTTTGCATTATCTCGAGCAGGACACCGTCCTCGGACACAATCCGATGGTCTGGGCGATATTCCTCGCGGCAGCGGGCGTCTCCTTCGTGGTGCTTTATTTTCTGAAAACGGTCATCACCTGGCGTTTGAAGAAGATACCGCAAAAGCGCTACCTCAACTGGCTCAAGCACACGCTGCACACATTCGAGAACACCAAAGTCATCTCGCTGATCGCCGTGTCCTTCTGGATCGGCGGCCTGTTCGCCGACCTGCCGGCGCATATCGAGCAGGATATAAGCCAGATCACAGCCTTCATCCTCTTCCTGCAAGTCGGCTTCTGGATCGATACGATTTACCGCGACTGGTACACCTACTATTACAACCGCCAGATGAAGACCAGCCCCGCGACGGTGACAACGCTCGGCGCACTCCGCGTGGTCATCAGCGCGATCATCTGGATCTGCATTTTTCTGCTGGCGCTGGACAACGCCGGCGTCAACATCCGCACGCTGGTCACCGGCCTCGGCATCGGCGGCATCGCCATCGCCCTCGCGGTACAGAACACCCTCGGCGACCTGATGGCCTCTCTTTCCATCGTGCTTGATAAACCCTTTATCGTCGGCGACTTTCTCATCGTCGATGCGCATATGGGCGCGGTCGAGCACATCGGCCTCAAGACGACGCGCCTGCGCAGCATTTCGGGCGAGGAACTCGTTTTCTCCAACACCAACCTGCTGCAAAGCCGCATCCACAACTACGGCCGCATGTACCAGCGCCGCGTGGTTGGATCGATCGGCGTCACCTACCAGACTCCACCGGACCTGCTGGAGGCCATACCCCCGATCATCCGCGCTGCCATCGAATCTCAGAAGCAAACGCGTTTCGACCGCGCGCATTTCAAGAACTTCGGCGGCTCCAGTCTCGATTTCGAATACGTCTACTTCGTCACAGTGGCGGATTACAACGCCTATATGGACATCCAGCAGGCGATCAACCTGATTCTGCTGCGCAAGTTTAACGAGCTGAAGATCGACTTCGCCTATCCGACGCAGACGTTGTTCATCGAAAAGCCCGGCAGCAAGGACGCGAACGATAACGCCGTCGGCAAAACGGAAAGCAGCCTTGCGCCCGCGACGTCCTCATCGCCCGCCGCGTAGCGGCGCGAAATATCTATTCAGCGCATGACGGCACGAAATACCCATTCACCGGCCTGACGGCACAAAATACTGATTCAGCGGCCTGACGGCACGCAGGCCATCCCCCCGCCGGGAACGTCGCGGCACTTCCCCTGCACTTCGTCCCCGCGCGGTGTGAAGAAGCCGCACGGCGCTCCGGAGGCCGAGCCCTGGCACGCCTGCACGGCCTCTTGCGGCGGCCGGCGGTATCTCTGCCCTCCGCGTGACGCACCGGCGACGGGCGTACCGCGGAAACAACCGATCGTGTAAGGATATTCGCGCGTCATGACGTAGTGATAGATTTTCACGGTCTTGCCGTCCAGAACGACCGGCCCGACGCGGCCATGGCAGACGTCGAGATCCTTGTTCGTGATCTCGCGCCCGTGCGCATCGAACATGCTGGTGATGGGAAAGCCGTCGAGCGCGTAACCGATGACCTGATCATCCTTGTTCCAGCCTTTCACGCAGGGGCTCGGCCCGTGATAGTGATACATGCCCTCATGTTGCGGGTGGCCGTTGCATTTGTCCTGTACCTCGTGCGCCACGGCATCGCGCCCCGCTTCGTCGAGCGCATTGAACAGCGCGACGCCATTCGTCATCACGCCGACCATGCCCATCGGCACGCACGATGGCAGGGACGCGATTTTCGGGTGCAGCGGCAACGCGAGATGAACGTTCTGCGGGACGACGGCGTTGGGATTGCGGTCGATCGCATAGGCGGGATCGCTCTCGCGTATCGGAAAAATACCCGTGCCGGCGCCGACCGGCAGGCCGTTGCCGTATAAAATCCGCTTGTCGCCCGACACCTTCATGAAAAACGCCGCGTCCGGCCAGGCGACATTCCCCTGCACGGCAAGCTTTTGATCGGCGTTCCATGCGCCGCCGTGGATCCAGCTACCGGCATGCCGCGCGCCGCCGCGGCGAAAATGCGTCTGGCACGCGTAGACAGAACCGCTTTGGGGCGCATCGCCGACCCGCCCGTCGCCGAGCGGCAGGGCGCGGACGTTCAAGACATAGGTTTTTCCCGCCGTCGCGCGGGCTTGCGGCAAAAGGCCGGCGGAAAAGACGGCAACGAAAAGCATTATTTTTTTAAGCATACCAAAAACCTCGCCCTTTCTTCTTTTCACAGCCTATCGACAAAGCCCGCGCCGCGCAATATGATCCCTCCCATGACAGAAGAAACAACCCTGAATAAGGCACATATTCTGCAATCCACCGCCCTCCTCGCCGGCGGCGCGGGTCTGTGCTGGGTTTCGACGGCGCATCCCGCCTTCCAGCCGCTGTGGATGCCGTGGGATTTCTCGTGGTGCGAATATCTTGCGCCCGCCTTCGCCGCACTATGGTTTTTTCGCGGCCTGGCCGCCGCAGCCCCGCAGGAGCGCCTGCCCTGGTGGCGCACCCTTTCCTTCCTGCTCGGCCTCGCGCTGATCTACGCCGTGCTGCAAACGCATTTCGATTTCATGGCGCAGCATATGTTTTTTCTCGACCGCATCCAGCACGTCGTCATGCATCATGAGGGGCCCTTTCTGATCGCGCTCAGCGGCGCGGGGGAAACACTGCGGCGGGGCATGCCGCACTGGGCGCGGCGCATCGCCGACCACCGCTTTTCCACGGCCGCAGTGCGCACGCTCCAGCAGCCTGTGCTGGCGGTATTCCTGTTCTCCGGCCTGTTTTATTTCTGGCTGATCCCCGCTGTCAATTTCCGCGCCATGACCGACCCGCAGCTTTATTTCCTGATGAACGCCAGCATGACGCTCGACGGCCTCCTCTTCTGGACGCTGGTGCTCGACCGGCGCCCCAGCCCTCCGGCGCGTATTTCATTCGCCGCACGGGCGGTTTTGAGCATCGCCGTGATGTTTCCGCAGATCATCCTCGGTGCCTTCATCGCTTTTTCCGATCATGACATCTACCCCTATTACAATCTCTGCGGACGGATTTACCCCTCTATCAGCGCCGTCACCGACCAGCACATCGGCGGCATCGTCAGCTGGGATCCGCCCAGCATGATGAGCATCATCGGTTTTATTACCGTTCTGAATTTTTATAGATTGTCGGAAGACAGAAAAGAAAAGAAGGCTATATCTACTTCCAGTCCACAAGCCGCGTAAGATCCGCCGCCGTGCCTGCGAGATCCGGCTTGTCGCCCTCCAACTTCGACAACAGCAGCCGCACGCTGCCGTCGCGGCCAAAAACGTAAACGCCGGCGCTGTGCGTCACGACATAAGGTTTGCCGTCTTTCGCCGCCGTCACGGAATAGGAGATGCGGTAGCGTCGCGCCAATGCCGCCAGCTGGTCGGGCGTGCCGCGCAGCGCATCGAACCCCGGCCCGAAAAGGGATTCATACCGCTTTAAAACGGCGAGCGTGTCGCGTTTCGGATCGACGGTCACGAACAGCACGCGCACGGCGGCGGCCTTGCCGTTCATCTCTTTCACAACATCGGCGATGGACGACAAGGTGCGCGGACAGGCGTCGGTGCAAAAACTGTAGCCGAAATAGAGCAGCGTGACTTTGCCGCGGTAGTCTTGCGCCGTGACCGTTTTGCCGTCACGCGCGCGCGTCATGGTGAAGGAAAGGCGCGGTAAAGTGCCCGTCATATCGGTATTGTTCCATGAACTTCCGGAGCGGCAGGCCGTCAGCCCCGTCAGGACCAAGACAACGAAAAACGCGCCGGTCAGCGCGCGCTTAAAGGCCGCCGGCGACATGACGGTGCAGCTCCTCATAATGGACGAAAATCGCAATTGCGAAGGTGACAACGAATATCCCCGCGACGATAACGGCCAGCGCGATGCCGAAACGGCGGTTGCGCCTTTGCATCTCGTCCTGCTGCGGAGTTTTTTGCGGGTCCATCACGTTATCTTTCGGCAGAGGCTTCTTTATAAGTCAGTTGGGACAATCCCCGCGCGTTTTGGAGAACATGATCGACGATCATGCCGACGCATTCATCCACATCGTTTTCAGACGTATCGACGACCAGCTCCGGCGTCTCCGGCGTCTCATAGGGTGATGAAATGCCCGTGAAATCCTCAATCGCGCCACTGCGCGCTTTTTTATAGAGGCCCTTGGGGTCGCGCTTTTCGCAGGTGTCGAGGTCGGCCTTGACGTACACTTCGTGAAATCCCGCCCCCGCAGCCGCGCGCGCGGCGCGGCGGTCGGCCAGAAACGGCGAGATGAAGGCCGTAATTACGATCAACCCCGCATCCGCCATCAAGGCCGCCACTTCGCCGATGCGGCGGATGTTCTCACTGCGGTCTTTCGCCGTGAAGCTGAGATCGGCATTGAGGCCGCGGCGGACATTGTCGCCGTCCAGAACATAGGTTTGCATGCCTTTGGTATGCAGGGCGCGCTCGACGCGCATGGCGAGCGTCGATTTGCCCGCGCCGGAAAGGCCCGTCAGCCACACCACCATGCCGCGGTGCCCGTTGCGCAAGGCGCGCGCCTCTGCCGTCAGCAGGTGGTCAACGGCAGTGAGGTTCTCCTGCGTCGCCAGACGAAGGGCGCGCAGATCGGCAAGTCCGTCCATGTTGATAATGCCGCCGCCGACCACGTCCTGATGTTCGATGATGACGGCGCGGCCGGTGTCATGATTGTCCGCAAAGGGGTCGAGCGCGATCGTCTCGCGGCTGTGAAAGGTGACGACCGCCATCTCGTTGACGGCAACGAAGTCTTTCTCGGCGCGCGCCAAATCGCCCGTGTCGATCACGCGGTCGATCGACTGCACTGTGACCGTTGCTTCCGCCGTGGCCAGCTTGATCTTGTAGCGCTTTCCGGCACGGAGCGGCTCCTTGCCGAGCCAGAAGATATTGGCGCGGAAATCGTGGGTCAGCATCGGCGCCTGTTCGGCGTGGCTGGCGACATCGCCGCGCGCGGCGTAGATCGGCTGGTCGAGCGTGATGCCGACCGACTCGCCCGCCTGCGCGGAGAGAATATCATGCGGCGCGTTCCATTTTTCGATCGACGTCACGATCGCCGAGCGGTTCGACGGCGAAAATACCAGCGTGTCGCCTTTGCGCAAAACGCCCGAGGTGATGCGCCCGACGATGATGCGCCGTCCGTCGAAACGGTAAACGTCCTGCACCGGAAAACGCAGCGGCTTTTCCACCGGCGGCGCGGCGGGCGAGAAGGTATCGAGCTGCTCGAGAAGAGACAGGCCCTTGTGCCACGGCATCTTGTCCGATTTTTTCGCGATATTGTCGCCTTCGCGCGCCGCGATGGGGATGATGGCCTGCGGCGCGATGCCGATATCGGCAAGATAGGCCGTAATTTCGCCCCTCACTTCATTGAAGCGTTTTTCGCCGTAGCCGACGGAGTCCATCTTGTTGATCGCCACGACAACCTGCTTCAGGCCCAAAAGGTGCAGGATATAGGCGTGGCGCTTGGTCTGCTCGCGCACGCCTTCGGCGGCGTCGACGACGAGAATGGCGGCATCGGCGAAGGACGCGCCGGAGATCATGTTCTTCAAAAATTCGCGGTGGCCCGGCGCGTCGATGATGACGTAGGGGCGCTTTTTGCTTTTGAACCAGATCTGCGTGGTGTCGATGGTGACGGCCTGGTCGCGCTCGGCCTGAAAGGCGTCGAGCAGGAACGACCACTCGAACGGCACGTTGCGGCGCGCGCAGGAGGCCCGCACTTCTTCGAACTTCCCGTCCATCAGGCTGTCAGTATCGTGCAGCAGGCGACCGATCAGCGTCGATTTGCCATGATCGACATGACCGACGATAACGACACCGACTTTTTCTTCCTGCTTCGCCATCACATATACCCACTCTGGCGCAGACGTTCGAAGCTGTCTTCGGTCTCGCTGTCCATGGAGCGTCCGGCACGCTCGGAAGTTTTGGTCACTTCCAGCTCGGCTATGATCTCGTCGATGGTGGAGGCGGCGCTCTTGATCGGGAAAGTGATGTTCTTCTCGCCGAGCGAGCGGAAGCGCATGCCGTTGCGCGAGAGATAGAGCGGCACGATGGGAATGTTCTCGCGCTGCGTGTAGCGCCAGATGTCGATTTCCCGCCAGTGCAAAATCGGGTGGATGCGCACGTGCGTGTCCTCGGGGAAGTCGGTTTTATACTGGTCCCAGAACTCGGCAGGCTGGTCTTTATAATCCCACGTGCCGTCGAAACGGCGCGGCGAGAAGACACGCTCCTTGGCGCGCATGCTTTGTTCATCGCGGCGGATGCCGACGATGATGCCTTTGTATTTTTCGCGGGCGAGCAGGTTTTTGAGTCCCTCGGTCTTGCGCGCGGCGGCACGGGTCGCGGGCGGCAGGGTCTGGTCCATCTCCTCTTCGGGCGGGCATTGCTCGATTTTCAGCTCGAAGCCCCAGTCTTTGACCAGTTGGTCGCGGAAGGTATAGACCTCATCCTCTTCCATGCCGGTGTCGAGCTGGATCATCGGGAACGGCACGCGGCCATAAAACGCCTTGCGGATGCACCACAGCAGCGCGGTCGAATCCTTGCCGATCGACCACAACATGCCGAGCGGCTTGATGCGGTTATACGCCTCGCGCAGGATATAGATGGTCTTCGATTCCAGTTCGTCGAGATGGTCTTGCATGGGCTGACGGTATCAAATCACCGCCTCATATTCAAACGCGTTCTACATAAAAATGGTGATTTTATTCAGCGCCGAAAGCCATAAATCCGGCGTTCAGGAACCTTTGGTCTTTTTTACCATATACAAACGGCTTATCCTCCAACGTCGCCACCCGTCCGCCCGCCGCACGCAGGATGGCGTCGCCCGCCGCCGTGTCCCATTCGCAGGTCGGGCCGAGGCGCGGATAAAAGTCTGCCTCGCCTGCGGCGATGCTGCAAAACTTCAGGGAGCTGCTGCGGCTGATCATCTCGGCCACCTTTTTGCCGCGCAGAAATTCTTCCAGCGCGCCCGGATCGCCGTGCCGTTTACTCGCCACCACGGTCAGTCCCTCCGGCGGCACGGCGCGGACGGCGATCTCCTTCTCCACGCCGTCGTCGCCGCGCATGAAGGCCTTGCCAGACGCACCGTAGTAAAGCGTATCCGTTACCGGCGCGTAAATGACGCCCATGACCGGGGTAAAATCCCGCAGCAAAGCAATGTTCACGGTAAAATCGCCGCTGCCGGTGATAAACTCCTTGGTGCCGTCGAGCGGATCGACCAGCCAGAAGGTGCCGCTGGAAATATCGGGAATGATGCCCGCCGCGACCGACTCTTCGCCGACCATCGGAATATCGGGGAACAGATTACCCAACGCGGTCGCGATGATCTCCTCCGCCTCGCGGTCGGCGCGGGTGACGGGCGAGCCGTCCGCCTTGTCGGTCACTTCCGTCCCCTCGCGGAAATAAACCAGTTCCCGCGCGCCCGCAGCCAGTGCGCACGGCGTGAGCGCGCGGGCCTGTTCCAGAAAATCCGTCATGATTTTTCTTCCCCCACTTTGAACGCACGCGGCGGCGCGCCCGCCTGCCAGATCCGCCACATGGTCTCGTAAGCGCTTTCAAGATTTGCAACATACCGTTTGATATCGAACAGCGGCGTTGTCAGGCGGTTTTTCGCCAGTTTTTCGCGCACTCCGCGCAGCCGTTCCGGATCTTGCGCCAGCTGCAGGGCCAGCGCCTCGTATTCCCCGAGAGACGTGGTGATCATCTCCGGCAGGCCGATGGCGGCGAGAAGGCTGCCCGCCACGCGCCCCGCGAAGGTGTCGCCCGCGCAGGTCAGAACCGGCAGCCCCGCCCAGAGCGCGTCGCTCGTCGTGGTGTGGGCGTTGACGGGCAGCGTATCGAGGAACAGGTCCGCACAACGGTGCCGCGCCAGATGCCCCGGCAACAGCAGCCTGGGGGCGAAGACCAGCCTGTCTGCATCAACGCCGCGGGCTTCCGCCTCACGTTTCAGATTCTCCTTCACGGCGAGATTGGCTTCCAGCAGCCACAACACACTGCCCGGCACATCCTTCAGCAAGCGCATCCAGATATCGAAAAAGCGCGGGGTGATTTTATAGGTGTTGTTGAAGCAACAGAAAACGAATCCGTTCTCCGGCAAGCCGCAGGCAGCGCGGGACGGCGTATCGGCTATGTCGCGCGTCGTGTCGTTCGGCTGGTAGCAGTCCGGCAACTGGACGATTTTTTCGCTGTAAAACGGCTGCTGGTCCATCGGCGCAATAAAGGGATCGGCGATGATATAATCGATAAAATCGGCGCCCATCGTCGCCGGAAAGCCGAGATAATTGACCTGCACAGGCGCAGGGCAGCGCGCGGGAATGCCGAGGCGTCCGCCCGTCGTGTAGCCCTTGAGGTCGATAAGGATATCGACGCCGTCATCATATATTTTTTGCGCGGCCTGATCGTCGGTCATCAGGCGCATATCCACGAAACGGTCAAACCCCTTGAGCAACCTGTCATGCATGTCGCTTTTGTCCTCGCGACCGTAAGAATAGCCCGTGATTTCAAAGCGCTTGCGATCATGCCGCTCGAAAAGCTCGGCCATCAGGTAGGTCGTGGCATGCGGGTAAAAGTCGGCGGACAGGTAACCGATGCGTATTTTCCCTCCCCCCGACGAATCTATGCGGGACCGCCGGTGACGGAAGATGGCAGAGGGATGCGCTTCCTCCCTGCTTTTCACGAACGCGCGCCCGCAGACGAGCTGGTCCGCCGGCGTCGACGGCACCGCCAGAAAGCCGAAAGGCGGAATATTGGTTGCATCAGAGCGCGACATCTCCAGCAGCCTCGCTTCCTGCGCGTCAATGTCCTTCCAGTCGCAAATATGCTGGCGCGCATGCACCAGACTGCCCAGGGCGGCGTCGCTCCTGGGATTCAGCTTTAGCGCCTGCGCGTAGTATCTGGCGCACATGTCCTGCCGCCCCTGCCTTTTATAGGCCTCGCCGAGATTGAGGTAGGCATCGAAAAAGTCGGGCTTGAGGGCGACCGCCTTCTCGTACTGCGTCACCGCGTCGTCGTACAAAAGGTCTTCCAGCAGGGAGTTGGCCAGATTGAAGTGTGCGAGGGTATAGTCCGGCTTGAGGATGATCGCTTTCATGAACAGCGCCGCCGCCGCGTCGCGCATGTCCAGCTTCTTGAGGACCACGCCAAGGTCGCTGCAGGCCTCGGCGTTATTCGGCTGGATTTCGAGCAGGCGCTCGAGCGGCACGCGCGCCTCGCGCCACCGGTTCTGGCCGATAAGCATGATACCCAGATTGCTATAGGCCTCTATATGGTCCGGCTGGAGCGCGAGGGTGCGGTTGTATTCCTTTTCGGCGGCGGAAAATTTTCCCTGTTTTTGCAGCGCCAGCGCCAGATGATAGTGAAAAACGGCAATATCGTCTTTTCCCTTGATGGCTTTTTTGAAGAACCCGACGGCATCGTCATAACGTTCTTCCTGCGCCGCCAGAATGCCGAGAATATGAAAGGCGCCCGGATATTTCGGCGACAGGGCAAGAATTTTCCCGCAGACTTCCTCTGCCGCGGCCGTTTTTCCGGCCTGCACATGCGCCGCGGCCAATTGCATCATTTGCGAAATAGTATCCGTGGATATCTGAGAACTCGTCTTTGCCATATCCTGAAACTTTCCAACCCCCGCGCCTCATCATGCCACAGCGCCCCTGCCGGAGGCAAAAAAAAGAAACTCATGAGCGCAAAAAAGAACCGGCGGATTTTAACCCGCCGGCCCTTTTCAAGTTTGTTGGCGAAGCCGTCCTTAAGCGAACAGACGGAGCACCGATTGGTTGGCCTGCGAAGACAGGGACAGGGCCTCGATACCGAGTTGCTGCTGCGTTTGCAGAGCCAGCATGTTGGCGCCCTCCTGGTTCTTGTCTGCAATCACCAGCGAAGAAGAGCCGTTTTGCAGCGTGTTAATCAGGTTGGTCGTGAAGTCCTGACGGTTCTGGATCAGGGACAAGCTGTTCGCAAAGCTGGTCGCCTGAGTTTGCAGTGTCGTGATCGCCGCATTGATCTTGCTGATACTCGTATCAATGTTGGTGCTAGACGTCCACGTACTGGCGTTGGCATCGAGACCGAGACCGCTCACCGCCGTCAAGTCGACGGATTTAACGGTAATCGGGTTGGTGCTCAGTTCGTTCACCTGCACAGTCAGATTGTTACCTTTACCATCGATCAGGTTGTTGCCCTGATAGTTCGAGTCGGTAATCGTCTGGTCGATCTGCGTAAGGATGTTTGCGTAGGACGCGATATCCGTCGCATCGCTGCCGCCGGTCTTGACAACCTGAGAAGTAGCCCCCAAACCAATATACTTCAAAACGTTGGCCGTGGAACCCGTCGTACTGATTGCCTGACCGTCCGTCGAAACGATGTTGAGGTAAGCGCTCCCCACAGCCAGCGTCGCACCGTTCGGAGCACCGGCAGTGTTAACGGAGGCCGACGACAGCGTCTTGCCGTCACCGTAGATGATGCTGGCGCTGAAGCCCGTCGTCTGGTTGATCGCGTCGACCAGACCCTGCAGGGTTTCGCCACTGGCGATGGTGAAGGTCGCCTGCGGGTTGGTGCCGTCCGTCAGATTGAGCGTCGAACCACCCGTGATGCTGCCCGACGTCAAGTTGGCCACCAACGAGGACGACATACCGGAAGAACCCGCCGTCTCCAACGTGTTGACCGAGGTTGTCTGGGTCAAGTCGGTTTTGGCGGTGTTGGCGACAGACGTCAGCTGGTGCACGAGAGAAGTGATACTCGTGATGCCTTGGTTGACCGCCTGAATGGTCTGAATGGCCTGACCCATGCCATCGAGAAGGGATGAAAGGGCCGAAGCGCGCGTGCTCAGAGCTTGTGAAGCGAAGTAGTTGACCGGATTGTCCAGAGCCGAGTTGACTTTGTTACCGGTAGAAAGAGCGAGCTGCGTGGTGCCCAATTCATTTGCAGTGTTCTGCAAGCTGAGAAGGTTGGCACGCATTGCCGCTGTAAGGGTGATTGTACCTGACATAATGATGTTCCTTTTCTAAGGTTAGCAATAAGACGGGGAATCCTATCCCAGTCATATTTCCATGCTATCATCGCAGCGGTTAACGGGCGGTTAACGAGCCTCCACAGGGGATTAATGTATAACTAACATATTGATTTTTTATATAATTTGCATAGCCATATTATCGCTTTCCGTGCCGTACAGTTCGCCCGCTTGCGCGACTGTAGGTAGGGCGCGAATCCTCTCCATTCCCCCGCACCTATAAGCCAACATACTGATATTCAATAATTACTTTGTATTGCGGGGCGCCTGTGCAAGGATAAGCGGCGATGGGTGCAAAGCCAGACCCCTGCGGCGCGCCCCAAGATAAGGATTCCCATGCCCAAACATCTTCTCTCCATCGGAATGCCTTCCAACAGGAATCTGACGGCCAGCTCGAAAGCCATTTCCAGCGCGCTCGCTTATTGCCGCGCAGAAGGGTATCAGTTTGTCGTGTCGGACAATTCCGGCGATGCGGCAAAAGAAAAAGAACATGCGGCGGCGTTTCAAGATGACAACCTGCATTATATTAAAAGCCCGCCCTGCGGCGTGATCGAAAACTGGCAGCGCGCCTTTGACGCGACGGACGGCGCGTTTGTCCTGATGATGGGCGACGACGACAGTTTCTTCAGTTTTGCGCCGGAGCCGGATTTTGACAAAGTAGAAGACCACGTCGCCGCCATCAAACCGGCCGTTTTCTCTTACACGGAGACCATCGGCATCCAGAAAATTGACAGCATGCCGATATTGTCGCAAAACGCGGCGTCGCGCATCCTGGAGAACCTGAAGAACGCCAGCGGCAGCAACCTCGGTTTTTTTAGCTTCTGGCGGCGGGAGGTGCTGAAATCGGTCATGGATCTGTGGATGATCCATCACCCGACCAAGGGCTCCTATATCGACTGGGCGGCAATGGACGGGCTCATTTCCTCCGGCACCGCAATCCTGCATCCGTCGGTCTGCTATTGTTACAACCTGCAAAACTGGTCGGGCACACGAAACGAAATCAACACGGAAGTGGACAGGCACTTCGTCAACGCCGGCCTGCCGCGGGGATCAGGCGCGTATCAAGTCCTGTTTATGGGGATTGACTCCTTCATCTTCGTTGGCCGGAAGGATTCGCCCATCCCCACACTGGAGCGCGAGCAGGCCGCGACCACCGGCCTTAGTGTTTACCTGCAGAATTACATACGGGGCCTCCCGCAATCATCGCCGCACGAAAACGCGGAAGAAATCGCAGCGCTCTCCCAAAAACTCATCGGCAACGATTCGGTGGAAAAGATTTTCAAAGCCATATCCGACATTCTCGACGCCATCCAGCCGGGGCTCGGAAGAAAATACCGGGATTATTATGAGTTCGCCATCGGCAAACCGTGGGGGACGTTTTGACTAATCCATCACCGCGACTTCTTCTTTCGGCGCATAGTCCGGCCGCTTGAGCAACAGCACCAGCGGGATGACCGCGATCATCAGCACCATCATCAGCTTGAAATCGTCTATATAGCCTACCATCGACGCCTGACGGGTGATGATGCCGTTGAGCGCTTCCAGCCCCCGCACCCTGAACGGGTCGACATGCAACGCCGCGAAGCCGGGGTCATGCAGATTGTAGGGCGTGACATGCGCGGCCATGCCGGCATGAACGACCTGTGTGTTGCGCGTCAGTAAAAACTCGACAACAGAAATGCCGATGGCGCTGCCGATATTGCGCAACAAGTTGAAAAACGCCGTGCCCTCGTTGCGCAAATGTGCGGGCAGCGTCGAGAAGGCCAGCGTCGAGAGCGGCACATAAGACAAACCGACGCCGAAGCCCTGCACCAGACCGGACATCACCACCGGCTCCGCGCCCATCAAGAGGCTGAAGTCCGACATCATCCAGAGTGATAGCACGGTCAAAGACAACCCGACCGTCATGATGCCGCGCATATCCGCCTTGCCGGACATGCGCCCGACCAGCATCATGGCGAGCATCGTCCCAAGGCCGCGCGGCGCGGTCACCAGTCCGGTGGTCAGTACCGGATATTGCATATCCGTCTGCAACATCGGCGGCAGAAGCGCCAGCGTGGCGAACAGCACGACACCGATCAGGAAAATAAAAATGTTGGACGCGAGAAAATTGTGGTCGGCGAACAGCGCCGGACTGACGAACGGCTTGTCGTGCGTCAGCGTATGAACGAGGAAAAGATAAAGCGAAACGCCGCCAAGGCCGGCGTAAAAGATGATCTCCGGCGAATTGAACCAGTCTTTCAACTGCCCGCGGTCGAGCATCAGCTGCAACGCGCCGAGAAACAAACTCAAGGTCGTAAAGCCGAAAAAGTCGAACCGTCTATCCACCGGCTCCGTCTCGGGCATCGAGGCGGTGAGCCCGAGAAAGGCGACAATGCCGATCGGCACATTAATATAGAATACCCAGCGCCAGTCATAGTTCTGCGTCAGCCAGCCGCCGAGCGCGGGGCCCAAAATCGGCCCCATCGTCACGCCCACGCCCCAGATCGCCATGGCGCGGGCGTAATCGCGCGGGTCGTTGATGTCGAACATGATCGCCTGCGACAAGGGCACCAGCGCCGCACCGGAAATACCCTGCAACAGGCGAAAGAAAACGATCTGCCCGAGAGTCACCGAAGCGCCGCAGGCCGCCGAAGAGACCGCGAAGCCGGCAATCGAGATGAGAAAGACCTTTTTGCGCCCGAACCTGCCCGCCAGCCAGCCGGTGAGCGGAATCATGATGGCGGCGGCGATAATATATGACGTCAAGACCCAGCCGATTTCCTCCTGCGTCGCGGAAAACGTGCCCTGCATCTTCGGCAAAGCGACGTTGGCGATGGTGGAGTCGATCGACTGCATGATCGTCGCCGCCATGATCGAGACGGTGATGAGCTTCCGGTTCAGCGCGGGCGGTGAAGACTGCTTGTGCGGCGGGGCGTCGTGGCTGGCGCCGACCCCCGCCTCTTCCGCCACTTTCTCGAGAATATCCGCACCTGCTACATCGGGCATGGGTCACCCCCCGAACGCGTGCGCGAAGGCTTCCAGCGAACCCTTCAGCGCCTTACTGCGGCTGTGGTGCGTATCGACGGAGACCGAAGCGCTCAGCCCCGCTTCCAGCGCAACATGCGGGCCGGTTGTTGACAGATCAATGCGCACCGGCAAGCGTTGCACCACTTTCACCCAGTTGCCGGTGGCGTTTTCCGGCGGCAGGACGGAAAAGCTCGCGCCCGTGCCGGGGCTGACGCTGACGACCGTTCCATGAAACGCTGCGTCGGGATAGGCGTCAAAGGTAACCGTCGCCGCCTGCCCCGCGTGCATATAGGTGAGGTCCGTCTCCTTGAAGTTCGCCTCGATCCAGATGTTTTTATCCGACACCAGCGCAAAAACCGGCGTTGCCGCCTTTATATAAGTGCCGACCTGCAAAAGTTCGACGCGCGTCACGATGCCGTCCGCCGGCGCATGGATGACGGCATAGGAAAGATCGAGCTTCGCCTGCTCCAACGCATCCGCGGCCTGCATCACGGCGGGATGCGCGTCCACGGCGATATCCGGATTGCCGCCCAGAGCGGCGACGGTATTGGCCTGGTGCTGTTTGGCGGCGGCGAGTTTTTGTTCTGCTTGCGCCACGGCGTTTTGCGCCGCATCGAGATGCGCTTGCGAGGCAATGCCCTCTTTGGTCAGTTTTTTCTGCCGCGCAAGCTCGCTCTGCGCGTATGCCAGCGCGCTTTTGGCCGCCGTGACATCCGCCTGACGCTGCAAATACGTGGCTTTCAGCGCGGAAACCTTTAATTTGATATCCGCGAGATGCGCCTCGGCATTCTGCACGGCAAGCGTCAGGTCTTGCGTATCGAGTTTGAAAAGAACATCGCCTTTATGCACCGGCTGATTGTCATGCACATCCACTTCCGTCACGCGGCCGGAGATGTTGGAACTGATATCGGTGCGCGCCGCCGCCACATAGGCGTCGTCGGTCGAAACATAACGGCCGGTCATCAGATAAAACGCGACCGCCGCGACGAGAAACAGCAACGGCCCGCCGACCAGCAACCAACGGCGGCGTTTTTGCAATACGTCCTTTTGGTGGCCGGTCTTTTTTGCGGGCGCCGTGGCGGGGGCGGCAGGAGACGTCATGGGTTGATCCTTTTATTCCCATTATAACGCGCCTTGCGTTATATGATAATATCACATAATATAAATAGACTATTTGATAGGAACGAATAATGCGCGGAACCGAATTCGCCGAGCTGGATGCCTTCGTCGCCGTCGCCGAACGGCTGAACTTCGCGCGCGCCGCAACCGCGCTCGGCCTCGCCCCTTCGACATTAAGCCAGACCATCCGCGCGCTGGAAGACAGGTTGGGCGTGCGCCTGCTCAACCGCACCACGCGCAGCGTCTCGCTGACCGAAGCGGGCGAGCGGCTTCTCGCACGCATCCGCCCGGCCTTTGCCGATCTCAACAGCGCCGTCGCCGCCGTCAACGACTTCCGGCAAAAACCCGCGGGCACGCTGCGCCTCAGCGTTTCGACCATCCCCGCGCACATGATCCTCGCGCCGCTGCTCAAAAAATTCATGGCCGCCTACCCTGCCATCACGCTCGATGTGACGGTGGACGACGCCTCGGGCGATATTGTCGGCGGCAGTTTTGACGCCGGCATCCGCTACGGCAAGCGCATCGCGCAAAACATGCTGTTGGTGAAGGCCAGTCCGCAGTCGCGCATCGTCGCCGTCGCGTCGCCGGACTATCTCGCCCGCCACGGCGCGCCGGAAACGCCGCATGACTTGCAAGATCACGATTGCATCCGTTTCCGGCTCGGCACAGGGCAACTGCTGCCGTGGGAATTCGGCAAGGGCAAAAGGAAGATGGAAGTGGCCGTGAGAGGCCCGCTGATCGTCAACAATCCCGACCTGATCGTTGCCGCCGCGCGCGATGGCGTCGGCATCGGCTATATGGTCGAGGCCTATGTTGCGGAAGATATCCGCAAGGGCAGGCTCATCCCCATGCTCACCGACTGGTCGCCGCTCTACCGCAGTTATTACCTTTACTACGCCAGCCGCCACCACCTGTCCGCCCCTTTGCGCGTATTTATCGCCTTTTTGAAAGCGCAGAGCGGCGGGGAAGCTTCATAAAAAATCTTGACGCCAGCCTTTAAGTTTTTGTTTTTAAATACAAAATTCAACTTTTTCTGCCATGTGTATTTTCAGAAAGTAATTGCATAACTTATATGGATTTGCTAGGGTGCGCAAACGCAAATGCCCCGCCCTTGAAGGAGAATAACTTATGCCCCCCGTTTCCGGTCAAAACTCTGATGGTCAGACACCACCGCAACATCTTTATACGCAAAAATCACCTGCCGACGTCGTGCTGACGGCGCACTTCAACGAAAAAGGGCAACAAACGACAAAAAGCGTCGGCCATCCGTGGCGTTATTTCATTGCCAACGGCGAAGCGCTTGAAAAAATCGAACAGTTCATCAAGGACAGCCAAAACGTCGGGGCCATATACCAGGCGTTCGCCGATTCCGTCGGCGCAAAAAAATATAACGGACGCAGCTTCGCGTTTGACTTCGACATGAAGGATCTCGAACAGATCGAGAACCAGTCCAACATGCGCTTCAAGAAAGATACCGATTTTGTGACGCCCTGCATGTCGATGGGCGACTTTTATCCGGACCGGGAAACGCCACGGGGTAAAGAAATTGGCGAAAAAGCCCAGCAACTGCAAACGCTACTCTATCCCGAGCGCCGCTTTGCCGCATGGCTCGGCAATGTGAACGTCGACACCAACGAACACGGCCACCCGCGCTTTGGCGGGCACGACAAGAAATCGGCGGAAATCGAAAGGATCGGCGATCTCTGGATTATCAAAGTGCCCGTCGTCGGCAAAGGCGTATACGGCGCCGACGGTAAAGGCGGCATGCTCTCCGGCTACGAAGACAGCTGGACCATCCCGCCGAATTCAACGCCCATCAAAATTTCCGATTACTTCAAACTGTTGGAAGACGCGAACGCTCTCAGCCAGATGCCCAATACACAAAAACCCGCGCCAAAGCCGAAATTATGAGCGCCGCCTTTCATATCCAAGCCGCGCGCCTGCCCGCATTTTCTTTCATTTTGCGATAGACGCACAGGAGCAAGCGTATCCCAAAGTATACGGACGCGATGCCCTCCCAGAATGGAGTAGATGCCTTTAAAAACCGGCAGCGATTGCCGATCGTCGATAGACGGTGCCCTCGGACAGTCTTCAGTCCGGTCACTTGTGCCTGCTGATCAAGGCTGTCCTCTGCAACCGTCTCTTTTGTGCTAATTGGAAAGATCAGTGCCGCTTTTTCAGGCGGCTTGGACGGGTGACCCTTCTCCATCAGGACAATGGAAACATTCTTTATATCCTTTTGTTGTTGATAGGGAACAATGATTTCTACGGATATTACTGTAACGCTAGGCCAGTGCAGCACACCAACTACAGGAGCGGAACATGATCAACCTACGCAATATTGTTATGGCCTTTATAGTGATGGCGGCAACGGCCCTCCCGCTCGGCACGATGAATTCCGCCCACGCGGCAACTGCCAAGGATCTGGACAAGGATTCCAGCCAGGCTTTGGCAAGGCTTTACAAAACCAATTCACTGGCACAAGACCTTTCCCACAAAGCCAAGGCTATTCTCGTCTTCCCGAATATTGTGAAGGCCGGCCTTATTTTCGGCGGCAGCTATGGCGAGGGGGAATTGCTGGTGGGCTCGAAAGTTGACGGATATTACAACTCCGTGGGCGCGTCCTGGGGTTTGCAGGCGGGCGCCCAGTCCTATGGTTACGCCGTATTCCTGATGACAGATAAAGCCGTGAAGTATGTTCATGATACGCATGGCTGGGAAATCGGCGTGGGCCCGACGGTTGTCGTGGTCGACTCAGGGGTCGCCAAGAATCTTTCAACCTCTACGCTGAAAGACGACGCCTATGCCTTTATCTTCAGCCAGCAGGGCTTGATGGCTGGGATTAGCATTGAAGGAACAAAAATTTCCCGCATTAAAAAAACCAGCAAAAAGTGAAACACGGCATATTCAGCCCACAGGAGGGTCACATGAAAAGCAAGCTTGTTTTCTCGGCCATCGGCCTCGTCTTCTGCCTTGGCGTCGTCGCGCTCCCGAGCCCTGCGGCACACGCGCAACAGGCCATGGGGTCTTTATACTATTATCCGATCCCCCGATCGGAAATCCAGAAGCATTACCAGGGGTGGGCGACATTCATGGAATCAGAGAGCCGCGAGCCATGCCAGAATTATCAGGCCCCGCCCGCAGGATATGAGATGAAGGGGTGCCATCTTTCGCGCAGCACAGAAGCCATCGCCTGGCTGACGCCGGCGGCGGGCGCGCCGGGGCATGCCTATACGATCCTTTTTGACTTGAATAAGTCGAGTATCCGCAGCGGCGCAGAAAACAAACTTGACCAAATTGCGCGTGAAATACAACGTGAAATACAAGCGGATCCCCAGACAGAAGTTACTGTTTCCGGCTTCGCAGACAGGTCCGGCAGTAAAAAATATAACCAGGCCCTGTCGGAAAGAAGGACGCAAGCTGTTGTTGAGGCCCTTGCTGCACGAGGCGTCACGGTTGAAGCAGGCAATCAAAGATCGTACGGCGAAACCGGGGCCGCAGCCGTCGCAACTGCTGACGGCATCAGCAGACAGGAAAACCGGCGCGTCGTGGTTTACTTTGCCCGTTAGGCGATAGGGTTTTGCAAACGTGAAAGGAAAAAGCATGCTGCGGTGGGCTTTAATATTTCTGGTGTTTGCATTGATTGCGGGCGTGCTCGGGTTTGGCGGCATTGCCGCCGGAGCAATGGAGATTGCGCGCATCCTGTTCGTCGTTTTCCTTGTTCTGTTTATCATCGCGGCGGTCATGCACGTCTCGCACGGCAAGCTTCCGCCGACTTGAATGACGGCAGAGCTTTTGTTTTCCGATTGCGCAGCGGCGCACCGGTAAAAGCGCCGGGATCGAGATGCGCGAAAAGAGTGTCACGAACAATTAAAAAGGAGATTATCATGAGAATATCATCTTTTGTTACAGCAAGATCCCTCGTCATGTATGTCTGCATTCTATCGCTCGCGGCATGCGCCAATATGACTGATACGCAGCGGCGCACACTCACCGGCGCAGGGGTGGGTGCCGGTGTCGGCGCCCTCGGCGCGTCCGTAACGGGGGGCAACGCCATTGGCGGCGCCGCTCTGGGTGCCGGCGTCGGCGCCGTCGGCGGCTATGTTTACGATCAGTCAAAGAAGTGAAGCCGACAAAAGAAACGCATAAAAAAATCGCTGCGAGAGGGGTACCGTCCCCGTAACCACAACCGAAAAGGAGATGTATGCTATGAAACAAGACATATTCGAGGGCGACTGGAAGAAGCTTAAAGGCGAAGTCCGGAAACAGTGGGGCAAGCTGACGGACGATCACCTCGAGAGAATCAACGGTAGCCGCGAAAAGCTGGTTGGCGAGATTCAGAAACATTACGGCATTGCCCGCGAAGAAGCGGCAAGGCAAGTAAGGGAATGGGAGCGCGCCCATAAAAAGGCGGCTTAATAAGGCTCTTATTTTTTGCGGGGCTGGCGTTCATCTTAAAAACGCCAACCCCGCTTTTAAACACGGCAGCGCAAAACGGGATAATAAAATGAATACAAGTGCAAATAGCAAGGTTTTACTGTTTCTTATTGCAGTTGCCCTTATCGGAATTTTGACGGTCATGATCATGAACGCCAATAAGAAAACATCGGCTGAAAAAGTTAGCAACAGCATTAGCAAGGCAATTGACAACGCCTCTAAAAAATAGCGGCGGAGCGATTTTACCGGTTGTAGCGATATTGGGTCTTTTGAGCCTGCGTGTGCAGATTGTCGCATTTTTTCATCTTATAACACACGAAAAGCGTCACAACGTCGCCGATGGGCCGGATAAAACTGTTCATGCCGAAGTCCGAGCGTTTTATTTCTCCTGTAACTATAAAGCCGCCCGTATAGGCATCGTCCCTCTTGTTCTGACGCGCCGCAACATCCGGGATTTCGAGAAGAGCAAGGGTGATAGGCTTCGTTACGCCCCTTAAGGTCAAATTCCCCGTAATCAGACCTGTGTTGTCCGGACCAAGCTTTATTTTATCACTGTGAAAAATCATCTCCGGATATTTGTCTGCGTCGAATAAAGCGGGGCCGCGTATATCTCTATTCCGCGACTCCACGCCGGTGTCAACGCTGGTCGTTTTTACAATGATGTCGGCGTGACTGTTTTCAGGATGATCCCGGTCAATGATGAAATCTCCTTTAAAGTCATTAAAGTGGCCGCTAATGTGCAGTATCAGCAGATAACGGATATTAAAGCCTACATAGGTCAGGTTCTTATCGAAGCCGGTTGTTGCAGGATTTGTCCCGGCCTGTGCGCTTGTTGCGAGCGCGACAAAAGTAAAAATCAAAATTGTGCGAAATAATTTCACTGTATTACATCCCCCGTCGCACAAGGCGCCTCTCTGCAGAAATGCATCTTCGATGCATTGAAGACATGATTTATCATACCGCTTATGCTTTTGTGCCGGTTTGACGGCTATCAAGGTGTTGAAAGAATGCAGTCGCATAGTATGTGACTCAATAATCCCCGCCTCGCGTCATCAATATCACGGGAAGAATAATGTTAGGTGTTCAATCATACTCAAATAAAAGCGGGCCGCTGGAACTCGCCAAAGATTTGTTTACAGCGATCGTAAAGTCCTCCGACGACGTTATTATCAGCGCGACTCTGGGCGGCGTGATCACGTCATGGAATCCCAGCGCTGAACGGCTGTTCGGCTATGACGCGACTGAGGCCATTGGCAGGAATATCAGCATTATTACGCCGCCGGAGCTGGCCGAAGACCAGAGCCGCATTACAGATC
Source organism: Pseudomonadota bacterium (assembly GCA_021805245.1). Classification (GTDB taxonomy): domain Bacteria; phylum Pseudomonadota; class Alphaproteobacteria; order Micavibrionales; family UBA2020; genus PALSA-926. Next base: position 50,583 of record JAJZFS010000048.1, read on the forward strand.
AGGTGCGGGCGGGAGAAGCCGTGAAGCATTATAAAACAGTCCGTAAAAATAAGGACGGGCAGTATATCGATGTCAATGTCACGATATCCCCTGTTTACGATGAAACGAACCGAATTATAGGCACATCATGGATCATGCAGGATATTAGCGGGCAGGAAATAATAGAATCGCGCCTGCGTGATTATCTCGGCGAACTGGAAAAGAGCAACGAGGATCTGAACACATTCGCGCATATCGCATCCCACGACCTGAGGGAACCCCTACGCGGCCTCAGCAGCCTGTCTTTGTTTCTGCTGGAGGATTACAAGGACAAGCTGGACGCAAACGGCATAAAAATGCTGAACAACCTTGTCGTTCTTTGCGGCTGTATGGACAACCTGATTACCGATCTTCTGTACTTCTCTGAACTGGCGAATGAAGAAACGTCTTTGCAAGAGACAGATGTCAATAAAATTGTGCAGGATATCCGGCAGATGACGGAACATTTGCTCCAAGAGAAGAATGCCCGCATTGTTGTTCCGCGCCCCCTGCCCATCGTTACCTGCGACAGGGCACGGGTTACGGAAGTGTTTAGGAATCTGATCACCAACGCCGTAAAATACAATGATAAAAAGGAGCCCGTGGTTGAGGTGGGGTTCCTGAAAACAATGAAAACGCAGAACGGCCATGAAGAGAGCGTATTCTACGTCAAGGACAATGGCATTGGCATTGAACAAAAACATTACAAAATGATATTCAGCATGTTTAAAAGAATCCCCTCCGTCACGCCGCACGAAAGAGCGGGGACGGGCGTGGGATTGGCTTTCGCCAAAAAAATTGTCGAGCGTCATAACGGACGTATCTGGCTGGAATCCGAGCCGGACAAGGGAACGACGTTTTATTTTACCCTGCATCCCCAAAAGGCCCTTCAATGAGCAATTCCCTGCCAGATCCGCAAACCATCCTCATTGCCGATGACAATGAACAGGATTACATGGCGACATCGCGCGCTTTCAAAAAGTTTAATCTCCTTAACCAGACAGTGCGGTGCAAATCTGGTCAGGAGGAACTGGCGTATCTCCGGCATGAAGGCGCTTTTAAAGATGTAAAATCCACACCCGGAATTATCTTGCTTGATCTCAATATGCCTGAAATGAGCGGGCATGAGACCTTACATCTTATAAAGAACGACTAGACCCTCAAGCATATTCCCGTCATCATGCTCACCTCATCCGACGATGCCGGCGATGTCATGACCTCTTTTCAGGAAGAGGCGAATTCCTATGTGTAAAAGCCGGTCAACTTCGAGAAAATGATAACGGCGATTAAAGGGCTGAACGAATACTGGTTTGAAATCTCTCTTCTGCCGAAAGACGCAATCCCGCGAGGGTCATTAAGTTTCAAAGAATGAGCGGATTTCATCCTTTTTCGCGCTTAAATCAGGCACTATGCTTGAGTGCGGTCGATTCCTGTGATTTTTCACACAATTGCCTTGTGCAAACAGGATATGTGGCGTCTACTGTCATCTGAAACTATTTTTCAGATTCTCCCCTTTTTCTAACATTTTTTCGAAAGGCGATGCGTCCATATAATTTTTTTAGAAACAAAGCACCATGCCCCAAAGGGTTTTGACCACCAGCGTTAATACGGGCTTCGTTAAAAATATCTCTTTATTGTCCGGCCTCTCTGAGGTTGAAAAAGAAGAGCTGCTCGGGCATGGGAATGTCTATTCTTATCGCCGCAAGGAATCCCTGTTTAGACAAGGTGATCACGTCGGGCACTTTTACGTGATATGCAGCGGGATGGTCAAGTTATACCACAAAACACACGACGGCGCTGAAGTGACAACGGATATTTGCATCGCGGGAGATACTATATGCACAACAGACATCTTCACCTCTTTCAATACCCATCCGACAAGCGCCGTCATCGTCCATGACGCCACCATTATGGAGTTCCCCGCAGAATGGCTCGTAGGGGCAGCTGAGAGGCATAGCAGCGTTTCATACAGCCTTCTCAAGACCGTTTCGCGACATTCGCGCATGGCGACTGTGGACGCAGCAAACTGGATGGCGATGTTGCCCGAACAGCGTATCGCCTGCTTCCTGAAGAAAACGTGCGTCAGTCAGGGGTTTAGTCCGGACGGATTCAATCTGCCCTACAGAAAAGGATTGATCGCCTCATTGATCGGCATGCGGCAGGAAACGCTGTCGCGCGCCTTGCTCAAGTTGAAAGATATAGGAATTACGATAATGAACAAGCATGTTGCCCTTCACGATCTGGAGAGTATAGACAAAAAGGTCTGCAAACAATGCCCCGGCGCGGAAGGCTGCTTTGCAAGAAAAGCCCTGATGACAAAACCGCCCGATGAATGAAACCGATGACGCGGCTTCGCTCACTCTCTCAGCTCCGGGCCCTTTTCATCCAGTTTGTCCATTTTTTCCAGCAAGAGCCGTTGTTGAGGTGAATAAAGCCCTTCAACCTCCGGAGAAAGACGGTGGGGGGTGACGCCAAGAGCATGACAGAGTTTGACAAAAGTGTCGATTCTGGGATTGGGCGTCCCTCTATGCTCGATAATATCGCGCACAACCGTTGTCCCCAGCCGCGCCTTTCTTGAAAGGCTTGTGGGGTTCAATCCCTTTTTACGCATATGGAATACTAATCGTGTTTTAAAGTCATCCATGATACAACTCCGAGATTGAAAATATTTTCAATCGGCCAAGTGATTATCGTTATAGATTCTACGAAGAATAGTGAAGTATAAAGTTTCACAAGAAATAATGTGGAATTTCATACGCAGGCACACTGGGTTCGTTCACTGCGCCGCTATTTAGTAAGTTATTGGGGGCATTCCCACGCAAGCGCGATCACATTTTTCGCACATAAATAAAGAGAATGCTGCAGTTGTGATCTTCTATGTCAGACCAACCCCTCTCTATAAAGGTTGATTTTATCACGGGCGACTCAAAAAATCCATGTTCTTATTCGGAAAAAAATTGCCCGTCAGGGTGCGATGGGCGAAGCCTCAAACGCGCAAGCACGGGACAGACACTTTTGGCGTGCTTATTTTTTTCAGGTCAGCGGGATAAAACCATCGCCCTCGAAAGCTCAAACTATTCGCACAACAGCGCCAGTGCATGACAAAGCCGAGAACCGGGCGCAGGTTATTCCGAATTGCATGCCGCACTCGTCAAAAGGATATTCCGGATCTCTCTTGAACCCGGAAGTCTTGTCAAGCGGCAGGCATACTTGAAGCAGGGAGGGGATAAGACTCCAAACGGGATCGCCCTTCATCGCGGCGGCCTGTATACCCCGCTGGCAAATCCCGTTTATATCGGGAAAGTGCGCCACAAAAAGCAACGTTATGGCGGGCGGCAGCCTGCCACGCACGGGACAAAAGCGATATTTTTCTATTTATTATACATTAACTTCAGCTGGGGATGCCTATTACCAGAATTGAACTCGCACTCATCGTTAAGGAAAGTTTGTAATTTCATAAGAATTTTCAGCGGTTTAGCAGAATCTAAGAGTAGATTTTCAACCGTTTCAGTCCCTCCGCTTGCCATCTCGCCAAGCGCTTCATACTCCTGAACACAGGTTGTCAATGTATCTATGCACAGCGCCGGACCAGCATACGGCCGCGATGAACTCGGACTTCTGTCGAGCGCAACATTTCCATTTCTTCGACAATGCACATGAATTTGACCATAGTCTGACTTACGTCAAGCCTTGGCTGGACGCATAAGGTTAATATACCCCCTGAAATACATCCAGGATAACCAAAAGCCAAATCCATGAAGCAGATCGGAAACATAACAGCTGTTCACGGTCCTGTTGTGGTGGTGGCGTGTCAGGAATTGCCGCCTTTGCGTCGCGCATTGCTCGCCCGGCTCGATCATGAAAATTATCTTTTCGAGGTTCACCAGCACCTTGATGAAAATCACGTGCGCGCCATTACGTTGCATCGCAGCGCGGGACTGAGACGCTGGATGGAGGTCTACGACACCGGCGCACCGCTCCATGTGCCAGTGACGAAGGACTGTCTCGGGCGCCTGGTCAACCTTTTCGGCGCGCCACTCGACGGCAAGCCCCCGCTGGAAAAAAAGGAATTTCGCAACATTCACGGTGCCGGAGCAACGCTGGCCGACACCGTGCCCCTGTCCGGCATTCTCGAGACCGGCATCAAGGCGATCGACCTGCTCTGCCCTTTCGTGCGCGGCGGCAAGGCCGGACTCTTCGGCGGCGCCGGCGTCGGCAAGACGGTGTTGGTCATGGAATTCATGCATGCCGTTATCGCGTTGCACAAAGGCGTTTCCGTCTTCGCCGGCGTGGGCGAAAGGATCCGCGAAGGGCACGAGCTTTGGCATGCCCTGCAAGATGCGAGCGTGATGGACAAAACGCTCCTGGTCTTCGGCCAGATGGATGAATCGCCGGGCGTGCGTTTTCGTGTCGGCATGACGGCGCTCTCTTATGCGGAGTACCTGCGCGACACGCTGCGTGTGGAAGTTCTGTTTCTCATAGATAATGTCTTTCGCTTCGTGCAGGCGGGGAGCGAGATTTCAAGCCTGCTCGGCCGCATGCCGGCGACCGTCGGCTATCAGCCGACGCTTGCCACCGAGGTGGCGGAACTGCAAGAGCGCATCATCTCGACTCCGGCGGGCGCGATTACTTCCGTTCAGGCGGTTTATGTTCCCGCCGACGATATGACCGATCCGGCAGTGACCGCCATTTTCAACCATCTCGATACGACCGTAACCCTGTCGCGCGCGCAGGCGGCGAAAGGCTTTTACCCCGCCATCGATCCGTTGCGCTCAGGGAGCAAGGTGATGGACCGCCACTTCCTCGGCGACCGCCACTACGCGATCGCCGAAGGCGTGCGCGAGCATCTGGCGCGTTATCACGAGCTCGAGGACATCATCGCCATGCTCGGGCTGGAGGAATTGTCGCAAGCGGACCGCAAGATCGTCATGCGCGCCCGCAAGATCCAGCGTTACCTCACACAGCCGTTTTTCTCGACCGCGCAGCATACCGGCCTTCAAGGTACTACGGTGCCATTACAGGAAACGCTCGCCGACTGCGACGACTTTCTGGCCGGAAAGTACGACGACGTTTCCGAAGACAAATGCTATATGCGCGGCGGCATGAAGGGGGCGGCATGAACGGCTTTACGCTTATCCTTCAGGACGCCACGCATACCGAACGCCTCAGTGATGTGGCGTCGTTCACGGGCGAGGATGCTTCCGGCAGCTTTGGCTTATTGGCGGGGCACGAACGGTTCATGACCTCCCTTGTTTTCGGCCTTGCGCGTTTTCGGGTTGCAGACCAGCCATGGCAATACGTCGCCGCGCCCGGAGCGCTGGTCTATTTCAACGGTGATGTCCTGACCTTGAGCACGCGCCGTTATTTGCGCGATGCAGATTTCACCCGCATCACCGCGCTCTTGGACAAACAGCTGGTGAAAGAGGAAGAAAATCTGCACGGCGTGAAACTGAGCTTGCAGCGCATGGAGGAAGAAATGATGAAACGGCTGTGGAAAATGGGCCGCGGGCAAGCGGCAACCTTATGACAGAGGACGAGCAACTGAAAAAGAAAGTGGAAAGGCAGGCAGAGCGCATGCGGCGGGCGGAAAAGGACAGGCCAACCTTACTGGCACAGACGTCATACATTACAACACTCGGTCTGGTGTTCATCATGCCGGTGATCGCGGGCGCCTATCTCGGTCAATGGTTCGATTTGCATACGGCGGGATATTCCGTGCGCTGGACGCTCGGATTTTTATTTCTTGGCGCCGTCATCGGCGGCGTGAACGTCTATTATCTTATCGGAAAGAGACCTTAGTTATGACAGACACAGGCATGACAGCACCAGTTTTTTGGCAATACGGCCCGCTCACCCTCACTGACACGGTAGTGACGACGTGGGGCGTCATGCTGTTTCTCGTCTTTGCCGGATACATCCTCGGGCGGCGACTGAAGGATGAGCCGGGGCCGGCGCAAACGTCCGTGGAGGGCACCGTGATCGCCATTGAGGAAGCCATCGAAGGGGTGTTGCCGGGGCAGGCCCGCCGCGTTTTGCCGTTCATCATGGCCTTGTGGGTGTTCCTCGTGACGGCCAATCTTGTCGGCATCATCCCTGGACTGCATTCTCCGACGCGCGACCTCTCCTGCACTTCGGCACTGGCCCTGCTCGTCTTTCTTGCGACGCATTGGTTCGGCATCCGCATCGCAGGGCCAAAGAACTACCTCAGGCATTACCTCACGCCGAGCCCGGTCATGCTGCCGTTCGAGATCATCAGCGAAATTTCACGCACAGTCGCTCTGGCCGTGCGGCTCTTCGGCAACATCATGAGCATGGAGATGATCGCATTGCTATTGCTGATGATCGCCGGATTCCTCGTGCCGGTGCCGCTTTTGCTGTTGCATGTCGTCGAGGCCCTTTTGCAGGCTTACATTTTCGGAATGCTGGCATTGATCTACATCGCCGGCGGCATCCAGTCGCAACAAATCACCCAACAACACAAGGAGCGGGAAAAATGACCGATTTGCACGGATTTATCACAGGATCGACGCTGGTGGCGGCGCTGGCCATCGCCATCGGCATTCTCGGGCCCGCGCTCGGCATGGGGCGCGCCATCGCGCAGGCGCTCGATTCCCTTGCGCGGCAGCCGGAGGCGGAAAAGGCGATCACGCGCACGTTGTTCATCGGTCTGGCGATGATCGAGTCGCTGGCGATCTACTGCCTGGCGGTCGTGCTGATCATTCTCTTCCGCAATCCCCTGTTGGCATACATGCTGAAATAAGGACGCGCCATGCAGTTCGATCTTTCCACCTTCGTGCTTGAAATCTTCAACTTCCTCGTCCTCGTGTGGTTGTTGCAGCATTTCCTCTACAGGCCGGTGCGCGACATCATCGATCGCCGCCAGCGGGCGATTGAAAAAAGCATGGGCGATGCCGCGGCGGCGCGGCAGGAAGCGGAACAGCTAAAGACGCAATACGCGGCGCGTATGAGCGATTGGGAAACGGAGAAGCGCAGACTGCAGGATAAATTGCAGCAGGACTTGTCGGTCGAACGGGAACAGCGCATGACGGCGCTGCAAAACACGCTCGCCGACGAAAGAAAGAAAACGGAGATTCTCGAGCAGCGCCGTCAGGCCGACATCATGCAAAAAAACGAAAGGGCAGCGATGGCGCAGGCGGGGCAATTCGCCGCACAACTACTGCTGCGTGCCGCCGGCCCCGCACTGAACGGCAGGCTCGCCGAGATTTTTATTAACGACCTAAACAATCTTCCCGCCGACCGCCGCGTCGAGATCGAAAAGGCCGCAGCCGGCGCGGATGCACGCGTCATCAGCGCTTTTCCGCTTGACGGCGGCCAGCGGGAAAGCATAACCGCTGCACTGAAAGGCGTCACCGGAACCGCGATTGCCTGTACATTTTCCATCGATCCGGAGGTGATCTGCGGCGTGCGCATCGGCCTTGGCGCTTATCTGCTGGAAGGCAGTATTGCGGGTGAGTTGCAATTTTTCACCCGGAACTGGAGCGAGGCCGCCTGATGACAACGCTGTTGCAAAAGTGCGCCGACTGGCTGAAGGGATATCATTTCGCGCTCCGCATCACGGAACGGGGCAAGGTCGTTTCGGTCGGCGACGGCATCGCGTGGATCAAAGGATTGCCGTCCGCCGCCATAGACGACGTACTCTCTTTTACCGACGGCAGCCATGCCGTCGTTTTCGACCTTACGGACGAAATGATTGGCGCAGTGTTGCTGCATCAAACGGAAAACCTGACGGCAGGCACGGAGGTTCATCTCCACGGCCGGCAACTGAGCATCGCTGCGGGAGACCAGTTGCTCGGCCGCGTCGTGGATTCGCTGGGGTTGCCACTGGACGGAAAGCCGCTGGACATCGCCGGCCATGTGCGCAGGCTGGACATTCTTTCGCCGCCGATTACCGCACGGGATTTCGTCAGGGAACCGCTTTACAGCGGCCTCAAAATCATCGATACGATGATCCCTGTCGGCAAGGGGCAGCGGCAACTGATTATAGGCGACATGGGGCTCGGGCGCAGCTCCATCGCCATTGACACGGTCATCAATCAAAAAGACAAAGACGTCCGCTGCGTCTACGTGCTGATCCGCCAGAAGCGCTCTGATGTGGTGAACACGCTTGAATTATTGCGCGCGCAGGGCGCGCTGGCGTACACGACCCTTGTCGTCGGCGAGGCGAGCGCACTGCCGGGGCTGGTTTATCTTGCGCCGTTTGCAGGCTGCGCGATTGCCGAGGAATGGATGGCGCGGGGGAAAGATACCTTGGTCGTTTACGACGATCTCACGGCGCATGCAGAAACTTACCGCGAATTGTCATTGCTCCTGCGCCGCCCTCCGGGGCGCGAGGCCTACCCCGGGGATATTTTTCATCTTCATGCGCGGCTGCTCGAGCGCGCAACCTGCCTGGCCAAAGAACAGGGCGGCGGCAGCATGACCGCGCTGCCCATCATCGAAACGCGGCAGGGCGAGATCGCTTCCTATATCCCGACCAATCTCATTTCCATCACCGACGGGCAGATCTATCTGGATCAGGCCCTGTTCGCCGCGGGCTTTCGTCCGGCCGTCGATATCGCGCGCTCGGTCTCGCGCATTGGCGGCGCCGCGCAAAACAAGCGCATCAGCCATGAAGCCGGACGCATGAAGCTTGACTACCTGCAGTTTCTCGAATTGGAGATTTTCACGCGCTTCGGCACCAAGCTCGATCCGGCCATGGAGATGAAAATCCGCCGCGGGCGCATTTTGCGCGAAATCCTGAAACAGGATCGCCTGCATCCTTTGTCGGCCATCTATCAGCTGGCATGGATGATCGCCTTCAATGAAGGGCTCTTCGACGGTTTCGTGCCCGAGAACATCACCGCCATCATGGGGCTGCTCGAAAAAAAAGTCGGGATGTCAGGCCTGACGCTTGAAAGCGACCGCACTGACTGGGGGCAATCTCTCGCCGCCTGGCTGGGAAAGCCATGACGAAGCGCCGCGAAGTCCTGAACCGGATCAAGACGCTCGGAGAAATCAGCGCCATCATGGGGGCGTTAAAAAACATCTCCACCATGGAGACGCGCAAACTCACGCGTTTTTTATCCAGCCAGCAGCAGGTGGTGGACAATATCGAGGATGCCGCAGCGGATTTTTTGCATTTTTACCCTCTTGATGCCGCCGTTGTGCTGCCGCCGTTGCACGTTGAGCTGCTGATCGGCTCCGAGCGCGGTTTTTGCGGCGATTTTAATACGGTCATTTTGCAGGGGTTCGAAAAACGGCGAAAAGACGGCACAGAGAAGGCTATCATTGTCGGGCGCAAACTTGCGTCGGAAATAATCCCTCTTTATCCTGACATGATCGCTCTCGCAGGCCCCGGTGTCGCAGACGAGGTGCACGCCATACTCGGCCCTCTTGTGGAGGCTTTAAACGATTTACGCCGCACGCACGGCATTTATGCACTGACCCTTTGGTACCGCGACGACAAGGCGCCGCTGGGCGTGCGGAAAATACCGGTGCTGCCGCCCTTTGCGCAGGCGCATAAGCAGGATGTCGCGCAGGCTTTTCCGCCACGCCTTAATTTGTCTCCCGATCAATTTTTTGCCGAACTGGCCGACCATTATATTTTTGCTGTCCTGCATGCGGCCCTTTTTACCTCACTGATGACAGAGCATACGCAGCGCATCCACCACCTTGAGGGCGCCATACGCAAAATTGACGAACAGTCATCGACCTTGAAACAGAAAAGCAATCTTCTGCGTCAGGAGGAGATTACCGAGGAAATAGAAGAGATTATGCTTGGTGTATAACACCACAAGAAATGCGTATCGCGTTCGCAAGGAACCCACGTACGCCGTAATCCTCTCAAGGACTTAATGCTCAAGCTGCCCGGACTGCCGAAAGCCGCCACTGAGAAAACTGGCTATTTTTCTATTTATTATCAATGATTTAAGTAGGTGGTGCGCGATGAAAGAATTGAACTTTCTACCCCTGCTATGTCAAAGCAGTGCTCTACCAATGAGCTAATCGCGCATATCATCCGCCTCAAACGGGATGAACGTATTTAGCATAGAACATAAATCCCGTGCAAGCCGTTTTAGGCGACAATCGCGGTCTCGGAGAGGCTCGAAACCTGCATTTCGTACAGTTTCTTGTAATGCGATTCCGGCACCGCCAGCAGGCTCTGGTGGGTGCCCTGCTCGACGATACGCCCTTGATTAAACACAAGAATCCTGTCCGCCTGCTGGATGGTCGAGAGGCGGTGGGCGATGGTAATGGTCGTGCGGCCTTCCATCAGAACGTGCAGCGCCTTCTGGATGTAATGCTCGGAGACGGAATCGAGGCTCGAGGTTGCTTCATCGAGAATCAGAATCGGCGCGTCGGCCAGAATGGCGCGGGCGATCGCGACCCTTTGCCGTTCGCCGCCCGAGAGCTTCACCCCGCGCTCGCCGACCAGCGTGTCGTAGCCGAGCGGCAGGCCGGTGATGAAGTCGTGGGCGTAGGCCTTCTTCGCCGCCTCGACGATGTCCTCCTGCGTCGCGTGCGGCGAGCCGTAGGCGATGTTGTCCGACAATGACCGGTGGAACAAAATCGGATCCTGCGGAACGAGAGAGATCGCCTGGCGCAGGGATTCCAGCGTCACATGAGCGATGTCCTGCCCGTCGATGCGGATGCAGCCGCTATTCAGGTTATAAAGCCGCTGCAGCAGCTTGACGAACGTCGACTTGCCGCTGCCCGAGGGGCCCACCAGCGCAAGGCGCTCGCCCGAGGCGATGTCGATGCAGAGGTCGTCGTAAATCCTGTTGCCTTGCGCGGAATAGCGGAACTCCACATGGTCGAACGAGATCATGTCGGGCCGCGGCGCGCGGTTGACGACGAGCGGCTTTGCATCCGGCGCATCCACCACGTCGTCCTCGCGCATCCAGAAGACCACGGCGTCTTCCATGTCGCTCATCGCCCGCTGCAGGTGGTTGATGTGCATGCCGATGTCGCGCAGGTAGCCGCCGATGATGAAGAACGTGGTGATGACGACAACGATGTCGCCCGGCGAGGCGCTCCCCGTATGCCACAGCCAGATCGTCAGCGCCAACATCACGCCGTTCATCACGATGCGCAGCAGCGTGCGCACGCCGTCAGCGAGCAGCGCGACCTGCCAGGCATGGATGGCCTTGTCGCGCCACACGGCGGCGACCTTGGAGAACAGGCTTTCCTCGCGCGTTTCCGCGCCGAACGACTTTACCGTCGGGTTGCTGACGATGATGTCGGCCAGCGTCGCGCCCATTTTTGTGTCCAGCGCGGCGGAGGCGATGAAGCGCGGCTTGAGGATTTTGACCGAGGCCCAGATGCTCAGGGCGCAGTAAATTACGATCAGCACGGCCGTCACCGCGCCGACCAAAGGCAGCTTGTAGCTCAGCATGATGGTGATGCTGATGACGATGGTCACGGCAGGCAAAAGCCCCATCAATATGGTGTCCTCGAACTGGTCGAAGGCCCACATGCCGCGGGTGATCTTGCGCACCGTGCCGCCGGCGAAGGTGTTGGCGTGCCAGTCGGCGCTGAAACGCTGCACCTTGCGCATGCCGTCGGTGACGATGCGGTAAAGGTTATGCACGGCGAAACGGTTCCAGCAGAACATCGAGCCCGTGCGGAATGCCACGTTCAGCAGCGCCAGCACGACGAATCCCCAGAACGCCGCCAAAGCCTTGTGCAGCGCGGCGGCATCGTGCAGGCTGTGCTTGCTCATGGCGTCGACGATCCGTCCGGTGTAGATCGGCACGATCGAATCCATCGTCACGGCAGCCATCATCAACACGGCCGAGAGGATGCCGAGACGCAAGCCTTGTCTCCAATAATGCGTGGCGAAGCGCAGGACATCCCTGTACCCCGCCGTGTTTTCTTTCACGGACGTCATATTCGTAGAACCATTTATGAATTTGGGTTAAGCGCGCGCATTGTCACTGTATATTTTCCGGCGCAACTTGTCTATAATAACTGGTAAGATTGATACACAGTGATGCAATATTACAACATCTATAACGCATCGCCGTACTATCCTTGAAGCCTGAGCTGTTCCGCGATAAAAGGAAAAACAGGGAAAACATATAGATGACACCATTTCAGACAATCGCCCTGCTTTTGACCTTCGTCGCCATCGGCGGGTATCTCAACCACAAATACTTCCGCCTGCCGGCAACAATCGGCCACATGACCTTCGCTCTGATCCTCTCTTTGAGCGCCCTCGTCCTTTATAAACTCGGGCTGTTCGACATCACCCCCGTCCAGACCGCCGTCGGGCATATCAACTTCTCGGAAGTGCTGCTGCACGGCATGCTGTCGTTCCTGCTTTTCGCGGGCGCGTTGCAAATCAGCCTCGATGACCTGAAAAGCGTCGGCGCGCCCGTCGCCGTACTGGCGACGGCAGGCGTTTTCATGGCGACACTCATCACCGGCGCGCTGGTATGGCTGGGCGCGCATTGGCTGGGCATCGGCCTGCCCTACATTTACGCGCTGCTGTTCGGCGCGCTGATCTCGCCGACCGACCCAATCGCCGTGCTCGCCATCATGAAGGACGCGGGGCTGTCGAAGAAGCTCTATACCAAAATCGGCAGCGAGAGCCTGTTCAACGACGGCGTCGGCGTCGTGATCTTTCTCACCATTCTCGGCATCGCCAACGGCGAGCAGAAGCTCGACCCGCAGGCCATCGCCGTGTTGCTCGCGCAAAAATCCCTCGGCGGTCTCGCGCTCGGTTTCTTCCTCGGCTGGGTGACGGAATCTCTTCTACGCCGCCTCAACGATTATAAGGTCGAAGTGCTGCTGACCCTCGCGCTCGTCACCGGCGGCTATACGCTGGCGGAATTTCTCCATGTCTCCGCGCCGATCTGCATGGTCGCGGCGGGCCTGACCGTCGGCAACGACAAACCCAAAAACGGCGGTAAGCGCGGGCAGGACCGCGAGAGGGTCGATCTCTTCTGGGAGCTGCTCGATGAAATCTTCAACGCCGTGCTGTTCATGCTGGTGGGGCTGGAACTCATCGTCATCGATATCACCAGACAGCATCTGCTGCTCGGCGGCATTGCCATCGCCGCCGTGCTCTTCGCCCGCACCGTCAGCGTCAGCATCCCGATCGGCCTGATGAGCCTGAAACAAACATTTGAAAAAGGCACCATCCCGCTACTCGTCTGGGGCGGCCTGCGCGGCGGCCTGTCCATCGCCATGGCGCTTTCTTTGCCCGACGGTCAGGAAAAAGGCATCATTCTTCCCGTCACCTACGTGGTTGTGTTGTTCTCGATCCTCGTGCAGGGGTTGAGCTTCAAAAAACTGATGATTTTCTTCACGGAATAAACGCCGACATATGCGGCGGGACAGGCGCTTCTATAGAAAGCGGCGGCTGATCCGCGTATAGGGGAATGTCTACCGCGCGGGCGTGCAAATGCAAAAGCGGCAAGCTTTCGTCCTCCTGCGCCGCCGGGCCGTAAACCCAGTCGCCGATCACCGGACAGCCGAGCGACTTGCAGTGGATGCGGATCTGGTGCGTGCGCCCCGTTTGCGGTTTCAGTTCGAGAAAGCTCCAACCATCCCCGCGCTGTACGGCCTTCCACGCCGTGACGGCGCGCTGCGCCGCCTCTTTCTCTTCGCACACTTTCATGTACCAGCCTTGCGGCGTTTTCACTTTTTCAAGGAAGCCGTCGATCAGTCCCTCATCTTCCTTCGGCCCGCCATGCACGATCGCCCAGTAGGTCTTGGCAACGCCGCCCGACTCGAACAGTTTGCCAAGACGGCGCAAGGCCTTCTTCTGACGGCCGAGAATGAGACAACCGGAGGTGTCACGGTCGAGCCGGTGCGCAAGCCACGGCGCATACGGCAGCTCGAACTTCAGCGCATCGAAATAATCCTCGAGAGAGGGATATTTGCGCGGGCCCGGATGCACCGGAATCCCCGGCGGCTTGTTGACGACGATGATCAGCTTGTCTTTGAAAAGCACGCGGCTTTGCAGATCTTCCGCCGTCAGCGCGTAATGATAGAGGTTTTTGTCTTCCGCCATGGCTTTTAAGCCTTTCTTCCCGCCCGAATATAGCATATAAAAAAGCCGTAAAAGGAGAATAAAGTCATGTCCGGCAATACGACCCTCATCGACCACCCCCTTATCCAGCACAAGCTCGCCATGATGCGCGACAAGGACACTTCGACCAAGAAATTCCGCACCCTGCTGCGCGAAATCTCCATGCTGATGGGCTACGAGCTGATGCGCGACCTGCCGACGGAGGAAATCGAGATCGAAACGCCGCTCGAAAAGATGAAGGCGCGCTCTCTCTCCGGCAAGAAACTCTGCATTGTCCCGATCCTGCGCGCCGGCCTCGGCTTCGTCGATGGACTTTTGGAGCTCGTGCCCGCGGCGCGCGTCGGGCACATCGGTCTTTACCGCAACCCCGAAACGCTCGAGGCCGTCGACTACTATAAAAAATTCCCCGACGACATGGCGGGCCGTATCGTGCTCGCGGTCGACCCGATGCTGGCGACCGGCCATTCCGCCGTCGCCGCCGTCAACCATATCAAGGAGACAGGCGCGACCGACATCCGCTTCCTCTGCCTGATCGCCGCGCCCATCGGCATCGAGACCTTCCACAAGACCCATCCCGACGTGCAGATCTACACCGCCGCCATCGACCGCGAGCTCAACGACCACGGCTACATCCTGCCCGGCATCGGCGACGCGGGCGACAGGATCTTCGGAACGAAATAATGCCCGAAGGTTCCGCTCAAGAAATCTGGTTCATCCGCCACGGCGAAAGCACGACCAACGCCGGAGAAATCTCCCAAGACAAATTCTCGACGCAGCTCACCGCACGCGGGCAGGAACAGGCGAAGGCCGCCAGCCTTGCCGTGCCGCACGCGCCGGGGCTGATCGTCGTCACGCCTTATATCCGCACGCACCTGACGGCGGAGCCGCTGCAGCGGCGTTTCCCCAAGAGCCCGCGCGAAATTTGGGACTTGCATGAATTTTCCGCCCTCTCCGACGAGAACTACTCCAACCGCACGTGGACGGAGCGCATTCCGCTGATGCAGGCTTTCTGGGAGCGCAATGATCCCGACTACGTGGACGGCGCAGGCGCAGAGTCTTTCTCAGACATGGCGGGCCGCGTGCGCGCGGCACTCGACAAGCTGCAAACGCGCGAAGAAAGCTTCACCGTCGTCTTCGCGCACGGCTACATCATCCAGACGGCACGGCTGATCCTCGCTCAGCCTGACCTGCCGGAAAAAGAGCTGATGCAAAAGCTCGCCCACTCGACGCGCACGAGCCACATCGAAAACTGCGCCATCACCCGCGTCCTCAAAAGCGCGGGCAACCTCAGCCTTCACGCGGAAGACCTTAAAAATATGGATAAAGAGCTTTTATCCGAGCGGGTGGATTAGGCCCTTTTATTCAGCCACTTGCCGATGGAGGGCGGCACCTCGCGCTGCGCGCTCGACGACACGTAAATGCCGATATGTCCGCCGCGGAACGATAGCTCGGTATAATCCTTCGTCCCGACGTATTGCTGCAGCGGTTTAGAGGCCGACGGCGGCACCAGGTGGTCATCCTGCGCGTAGACGTTCAGCACGGGGCATTTGATGTCGCCGAGGTTGACCGTTTGGCCGCCCAGTGCGACCGTGCCCTTGACCAGCCCGTTTTGCTGGTAGAACTCCTTGACGAACTGACGGTAGGCTTCTCCCGCCTGATCGGGGGAGTCGAAAATCCACTTCTCCATATACATGAAGTTGTGCACCTGCTGCGGGTTGTCGAGAATATCGACCATGTCAATGTATTTTTGCGCAATCAGACGGTAGGGCTTGAGGTTGAGGAACGTCCAGTTCATCAAATCGCCCGGAATGTTGCCCATGCTGTCGACCAGCAGGTCGACATCGATGTTGCGGATCCAGTGGGCGAGCATGTTGTCTTCGGTCTGGAAATCAACCGGCGTGACCATGGTGACGAGATTGCGCACCTTCTCCGGATGTAGCGCGGTGTAACAGAGGCTGAAAGCGCCGCCCTGACAGATGCCGAGCAGGTTGACCTTGGAAACACCATGCCGTTCGCACAGGACCTCCACGCAACGGTCGATATAGCCGTTGATGTAGTCGTCCATCGTCACGAAGCGGTCGGAGCGGTCGGGATAGCCCCAGTCGATGAGGTAGACGTCCTGCCCCGTTTCGAGCAGACCGCGGATCATCGAGCGGTTTTCCTGCAGGTCAGTCATGTAAGGGCGGTTGACCAGCGCGTAGGCGATCAGCATCGGTGTTTTATTGGTCGCCGTTTTGCCGGTCGGATTCTTGTAGTGGTACAGCGTGAGCTTGTCTTCGCTGTAGACCGCTTCCTTTTCCGTGACGCCGGACGGCAGGTCCCCGACTGCGCGGAGGGTCTTGATGCCCTCGGCGAGCTTGGTGTTGAAGTTGGTGACTTCCTTGAAGATTTCTTCAGGGCTGAGCTGAACGGCGAACATTATTTCTTCTTCCCTTTCTTGGCGGTTTTCTTGGCCGCCGCTTTCGCGGGCGCGGCCTTTTTGGCGGCGGGTGCGGCCTTTTTCTTCGGTGCGGTTTTCACCTTGCCGGACAGGGCGGCCCTGAGTTCCGCCACTTCACTGCGCAGGGCGTGCAGCCGCTTGTGCAGGCTGTCCACTTCGGCGCGGGTCGGCATGTTGAACTGGTCGAGAAGTTCGTCGGTGATCACATTCTGCTGCTTTTTGAACGCCATCAGCGCGTTGACGACTTCGCCGTAAATACGGGTGTATTCCTCCGTCATGGCGTAGCGTGCGTAGATGTCCTCGCAGATATCGACCCACTTGCCGTAGACTTCCTTGAGGGAAGTCAGCGGCGCCGCGCCTTCCGGCGGGTTGGTGACGTAGTCCTGAAACTTGCGCACCGCCTCGAGACCGACCCTGGACATGCTGGCGGTGTAGTCGCGCGATTTGGCCTGATAGTCTTCCCACATCTGGTAGAGGTGATTGAACTGCTCCTGCTTTTCGCGGGTGTAGCCGATGCCGGGCATCGACGCGAAGAAGTTAAGCGGATCGATAGCCGCGAACGGGTCTTTGCCCGACTGGCCCATCGCCGAGAAGTTGGCTTGCCCCGCGAAAGCCTTCTGCAGGCTTTCCACCCACTCCTGCACCATTTCCGGCAGCGGCTTGGCCTGGCCTGTACCCTGATAGAACTGCTGCATCATGTTGAGATAGTTTTCGCCCGCGCGGGTGAAATACTGCTGGAACTGCCGCACGTCGCCGAAACCGTCCAGACCCGGTGTCTGGCCGGAGAGCGTGTTTTGCCATGTCTTCAGAAGCTCGGCCCATTGCGCCTGCGGCCCGCTCTGCGGCGCGGTGGCGCCGAAAAAGTTGCGCTGCTGCTCGAACCAGCTGTCCCAATATTGCTTTTGCGAACTAAACCAGTCCCCGTTTTGTTGTGCAGATGATGTATGCGTCATGGTGTCCACCCTTTGTTAAAAACCGCTATTGAGAATCCTTGATATATTCCAGTGTAGCATATTTTTGTGCAGTGCAGCAATTCAAAAAAGCGACCGTCATAAAAGCGCTTCTCCGCCCCGCAAAATGCCACGTGATACGAAAAAGCTTGCCTAAAGCTAGACCTCTGCCCTATAAAAGACCAGCGAAAAAACGCTCTGTGTCAGGGTTTTTTCAGGATTTGTTAATAAATTTATTATTAGTTTCTTATATCGAGAGGGTCTAGTCATGACGGCGAGTTCCAAACCTGCGAAGACAGGCGAAATCAAACAATCAGCGGAAACCGAAAAGGCTGCGCCGCCAAAAGGCCAAACAGTTTCGCGCGTCGTATTGGTGACGGGCGGCACGGGCGGCATCGGCACGGCGATCTGCAAAAAGCTTGCGCAGCAAGGCCATATCGTCGCCACCACCTACCGCAACAAGGAAAAAGCCGATGCGTGGAAGCGCGCGATGCAAAAAGAAGGCTTCACCTTCCATCTCTACAAATGCGATGTTGCCGACTTCGAAGACTGCCAGCAGATGATCAAAGTCATCGTGGCGGAACTGGGCCCGATACAGGTGCTGATCAACAATGCCGGCATCACCCGCGACTCGAGCTTGCGCAAGATGACGCACGAGCAATGGCAGACCGTCATCTCCAGCAATCTGGACAGCGTCTTCAACGTCACCCGTCCTGTGATCGACTATATGCTGGAAACGGGCTTCGGCCGCATCATCAACATCTCCTCGATCAACGGCCAGAAAGGTCAGTTCGGGCAGGCGAATTACGCCGCCACCAAAGCCGGCATGCACGGCTTCACCAAGGCGCTGGCGCTTGAAGTCGCCAAAAAAGGCATTACCGTCAACACCATTTCGCCCGGCTACATCGAGACGGAAATGGTCGCCGCGGTGGCGGAAAACATCCGCAACAGCATCGTCGCGCAGATTCCCGTCGGCCGTTTCGGCACGCCGGAGGACGTCGCGCACGCCGTTGCCTTCCTCGTCGCCGACGAATCCGGCTTTATCACCGGCACAAACCTCGCCACCAACGGCGGGCACTTTATGGAGTAACCCGAATATGCGCGTTATCAAGAAATATCCCAACCGCCGCCTCTACGACACCGAGAAAAGCGCCTACATCACGGTCGCCGACGTGTTGAAGATCATCCGCGCTGGCGAGGATTTTCAGGTCGTCGACGCGGAAAGCGGCAAGGACATCACGCGCACCGTCCTCGTGCAGATCATCACCGAACAGGAGGGCGGCGCCTCGCCGATCTTCACCACCGACATGCTGACGCGCTTCATCCGCTTCTACGACGACCAGTCGCAGGAGATTTTCGGCGAGTTCCTCGACAAGAACCTCAAGATGTTCGCCGAGCAGCAAAAACGCTTCCAGGACCAGATGGGCAACCTGATCGGCTCGCCCCTGCAGATCATGCAGGACCTGACCGAGCGCAATCTCTCAATGTGGAGCGACATGCAATCGCAGTTCATGAAGATGGCGATGGGCCGCCATAGCGCGGGCGATAAAAAGGGCTCCGCCGAAGAGACCCCGCGCAAAAAACCGCGCAAATAGCCGTAAACGCGGAAAAAACCGTCCGTATTTACCCGTATCCGACCCGCATCGGTCTGCCTTTTGAGAAAGTGGCGTCAGAACTTTCCTTTAGGGGCCGGAAGGTTGCTTCTCGTACAAGTATACGTACGCTCCACGTGCTTAAAAGGATCCGCGGTCTTGTAGACTCCCGTTATTCTATTAATGGTGTCGGGTTGGTGGGCTAGGTTGCTCCAGTTAAATGCTCCCGCTGTAATCTGAACTGGAAAAT
The DNA here is from genome assembly GCA_021805245.1 of Pseudomonadota bacterium. Taxonomy (GTDB): domain Bacteria; phylum Pseudomonadota; class Alphaproteobacteria; order Micavibrionales; family UBA2020; genus PALSA-926. The sequence continues at coordinate 69,871 of JAJZFS010000048.1, forward strand.
TCTCGATGCCTTCTACCTGTCCGTTCACAATAACGCCAGTCATGATGGTCTTCGATTCGGTATCAATCCAAAAGACGGGGCGCACTATACCGTTAGTGCAAGTAAGGTTTATCGTCTCGGCCTTGGCCGGAGTTGGTGCGCTGAGCGCAGCGATACAAAGGAACGCTGCGAGAAATGGCGCCATATTGCGCCGTGCTGGGCAAGTCCCCTGGGGCATGGTTCTTTCGTCCTCGTCAAATATCCTATTCTTCCCAAACATTATACGGCTACATACATTTTTCAAAGCATACCTCCGTCCACCGGTTCCGGCATTATTTTTATCTCTATTTTATCTCTGCGCCAGAGAAATTTAACCTTTTATAATAAAATTATATGGAAATAACTATTGACTAGTCATAAATTTCAAGTCTATATTTGTACCACTTAAAAAATTATGTCCAACCCTCAGGAGATTCGCCCATGGCGCCGAAAGATTTTCTCTACAACCACCAGCACAATGACATGGTCCGTAGCGACTACCGCCCCGACGCCTACAAGATCACCGATGCCGATCTTTACATCAACCTCGACGCAACCGAAACCAAGGTACGCAACCGCATGGTGGTCGAAGGCAACCCCGCTTCGAAAGTGCAAGGCGGCCCGCTGGTGCTGCAGGGCGAGGACATGGATCTTGTCAGCGTCAAGATCAAAGAGAACGGCAAATGGCGCAACCTCGACCGCGAAGATTTCCTTGTTGACGACAAGCAACTGATCATCAAGCGCCCGCCGCAAGGCCGCTTCGAGCTGGAAGTGGTGAACGAGATCAACCCCACCGCCAACACGCAATTGCAGGGCATCTATGCCTCGGGCGACATCATCGGCTCGCAGTGCGAATCCACCGGTTTCCGCCGCATCACCTACTTCCTTGACCGTCCGGACAACCTCGCCCGCTTTACCACCACGCTCGAAGCCGACAAGAAAAAATACCCCGTGCTGATCTCCAACGGCAACGGCGACCCCGCCAAGACCAAAGACCTCGGCAACGGCCGCCACAGCATCAAATGGGTCGACCCCTTCCCGAAACCGAGCTATCTCTTCGCCACCATCGCGGGCGATATGGAAGTCGTCACCGACACCTACACAACCATGTCGGGCAAGAAAGTCGATCTGCGCATTGTCGTGCCGAAAGGCTACGAAGACAAAGTCGACTGGGCAATGCAGTCGATCAAGAACGCGATGAAATGGGACGAGGAAAAATACGGCCTCGAATACGACCTCGATTGCCTGCACCTCATCGGCCTCGAAAAATTCAACATGGGCGCGATGGAAAACAAGGGCGCGATCGTCTTCAACATCAAAGACCTTTGCGGCAGCCCCGAAAGCTCGTCCGACGCGCAACTGCTGCGCATCGAGACGGTCATCGGCCACGAATACTTCCACAACTACACCGGCGACCGCGTGACGGTGCGCGACTGGTTCGAAATCTCTCTCAAAGAAAGCCTGACCGAGCGCCGCAACGAGCAGTTCTCCGGCGACATGAATTCCAAGGCCATCCAGACGCTTGACGACGCGGTTTATATCCGCAATGTCCAGTTCCGCGAGGATGAAGGTCCGACGGCGCACTGCGTCAGGCCCGAGCGTGCGGAGTCCTTCGAGAACATCTATTCCGCCACCGTCTATAACAAAGGCGCGCAGCTCCTGCGTATGATGGAGACCATCATGGGCAGCGACGACTGGTATAAGGGCGTCAAGCACTACCTCGACAAGTTCGACGGTCAGGCGCGCATCGTCGACGACTTTGTCGGCGCGCTGGAGGAATATTCAGGCCGCGATCTCAAGCAGTTCTTCCGCTGGTATACGCAAGCGGGCACGCCGGAAATCTCCTACGAAGGCAAATACGACGCCACGGCCAAAACCTACACGCTGAAGATGAAACAGCACCAGCCCGCGACGCCTGGTCAGTCCGCAGCGTCCCAAAAGCCGCTGCACATCCCCGTGCGCATGGGGCTGATCTCGCAAAGCGGCAAAGACGTGCCGCTGCAGCTGAAGGGCGAAAAGGCCGCGAAGGGCACAGAGCGCGTGCTTGACTTGACCAAAGCCGAACAAACCTTCGTCTTCGAAAACGTCTCCGGCCCCGTGGTGCCGTCGCTGTTCCGCGATTTCTCCGCGCCGGTCAAGGTCGTGACGCCCGTCTCCGACGACGAGCTGATCTTCCGCATGAGCCACGATTCCGACTCTTTCAACCGCTTCGACGCCGGCCAGCAAATGATGGCTAAGACCATGAGAAATCTTTTGAAGGATTACGAAACGGGTAAAAAGCTCGAGTTGCCGAAAGAATTTACCGTCGCCTACGGCCTCAACGTTGCGGACGCGGCCGACGGCGATCAGGCTTTCGCCGCGCGTCTGCTCGGCCTGCCATCTTTCACGCAGGACTTGAAGCAGTATGATCCGGAAGCGGCCAAGGCGGTCTCGGACTTCGTCAAAAAGACGCTGGCCGAAACCTTCGAGACCGAGTTCAAGGACATCTACGCCAAAACGGCGACGCCCGCCGGCGAAACCTTCAGCATCCACGACACAGGCCGCCGCGACCTGCACAGCACAGCGCTCTCGTTCCTCGCGGCGCTGGAAACGCAGGATGTGAAAAACACCGCACAGACGCAATACGACACCGCCATGAACATGACGGAGCGGCAAGGCGCTTTGGCCGCACTTGCCCGCATGGGCGGCGCGGAAGCCGAAAAGGCCCTGGAAAACTTCCACAAAAAATACCGCAAGGACACCAACGTCATGGACACCTGGCTCAGCCTCTCGGCGATGACCGCCAAAGGCAACGCCGTCGAGCGCGTGCAGGAGCTGATGAAGAGCGACGTGTTCGACATCACTAACCCCAACAAGGTGCGCGCGCTGATGGGCGGCTTTACCGGCAACACGGCGGCCTTCCACAACAAGGACGGCTCGGGCTACAAGCTGCTGGCCGATACCATTATCCGCCTCAACGACGTCAACGCGCACACGGCGACGGGCATCATCCGCCCGCTCGCGCAGTTCCAGCGCTATGACGATGCGCGGCAGGCGCTGATCGTGAAGGAGCTGAAGCGCATCATCGCAACGCCGCAGCTCGACACGCAGATCAAGGACATCGTCGGCAAGGCGCTGGAAAGCGCGGCGCCGTCGCTGAAAGGCAAAACCGCGAACTTCAATAAAAAACCCAAGCCGTAAACGGGGAATATAAAAGCCTTAAAGAAGCTCTTCGAGGGTCCGCTTCGCGTCGGCGTGTCCCTGCGCTGCCGCCCTGCGCAGGCAGCCGAGCGCCTTGTCGCTGTTTTGCGTCACGCCGTCGCCTTTCAGGTATCTCAATCCCATGCGGTACTGCGCTGCGGCAACCGTCTCCGCCATGCTTTCCGCGCCGTGATAGATTTTGTCGTAGGCGGCAACGGAATCCGCTGCGGCGGAGCCGACCGCCGCGAGGAAGATTTGCGCGCAGGCCTCCGCATCGCTCGCCGGATCATGGTGGTTGAGTCCGATACCGAGATGTGCGCACACGGTCGGCAGCTTGTGATTGGGCAATTGCGGCCATGTCGCGCGAGAGAGATTCACCGTGCATTGCCAGCCGAAGCGGGGCAGATCGATCCCGTAATGCCCCGTCACGCCATAAAGCACGCTGCGGTCGAACCCCGCGTTGTGCGCGATCAGCAAATCCGCGCCATCGAGGTACGCAGAGATGTCCGGCCACACGCCGCGAAAGTCCGGCTTGCCGCGCAAATCCTGCGGGCGGATGCCGTGGATGGCGATGAAATCGGGCCGGATATAAATGTTGTTATAGCCGTTGGCGGGGGGACGGAACAGCCATGACGCGCGCGCCGTCACAGCCCCGTCCTTGATCACCGAAAGCCCCAGCGCGATGGCGCTGTTGCGCGGATAGTTCGCGGTTTCAAAGTCGATGGCGACGATTTTCGGCATCAGCGGCGGGTGACGGCGCGTTTTAAAGAGCCGGACGCGCGACCACCGGTTTGGCAGCGGGCTGGGCGGACGGCGCCTGTTTCGTCTCGAGGGAGGCCGCGGGATTGAAGGTGCGTTTCAGGAAAGCCTTCAGCTTCAAAGACGTCGCCGTTTCCGTGGGATGGGCCGCGGCGAGCGTACGCACCGCCCTGTCGAACTTCGCGTTCACCGCGTTCCAGGCGGATTTAACCGCCTTGTATTTTTCGGTCATGATGCCTGCGCCGGCCATACTCCCGAGGAAAACCCCCAGGCTGCCAAACGCCGCCGGCAGCGAAGGCGCGCTAACCGCCCCGCCGACCATGACAGCCACCAGACTGGACGCCGCAATGCCCGTGACGGACAGCATCGTCGCCACACCGGCTAGCGTCCCCAGCATCACGAACCCAGCCGCCTTGAACAGCTGGCGCTCGGCGACACGTGAGAACGATGCGGAAACGTCATCGCTGCCCTCTACCAGACGTTCGGCACGGGCCGTGACATCGGGGATACGCGCTGCGGCATCAATTGTTTGCTGTGCGGATTGGAGCAGTGGAGCGATTACTTTTTGTTCAAAACTTTGCATGATATATACTTTCTATGATGATTTTTTAGTATTATATGTTAATTAGGGTGTGCCGTCAAATACAAAAAGGAGGCTTTGAAACAGGGGCGGAATATTCCCCTATTTTCGATTACCATTGAACGCACGCAGGTTTGCGCTTAACCTTTTGCAAAGGCTATTTTTAAACGGGGGTCTTTTTCTTTCGCCTTCCTTATTTTGTCAATGCGGGGCATGACGTACAGGTTTGAAAACACTATCGTTCTTCTTATAGACAATCATCCGGCCATGGTTGATTTGATCGGGCGCGTTTTGCAGACTTTCGGCGTAAAAAGGATCCTGACGCAGATGGACGGCTCACAGGGGCTGGAGACCTTTGTGCGGGAAAGGCCCGATCTGGTCATCATCGACTACGACCTGCTCAGCATCAGCGGCATGGAATTCGCGGCGGCCGTGCGCAGCGGCACGATCAACCCCTACGTGCCCATCATTTTCATGACCTCCCTCAGCTCCGAGGACTGCATCGTCTCCGCGCGGGATTCGGGCATCACCGAGTTCCTGAAAAAACCTTTCACGGCGGAAGCGCTATACCAGCGCATCGTAAATGTTATCGAACACCCGCGCTCTTTTATCCATAGCACCGGTTTCATCGGCCCGGACCGGCGGCGGAGAGAGGATAAAGACGCCTACACGGGACAGGACAGACGCGAAGAGGATTGAGAGGTCATGGTGGAAGAAACATCCGAAAGCCGGGAAAAGCCGCGCAAGGCGAGAAAACTAACGCCCCCGAACATCCTCAAGGAAAAAGTCGGGTCGGGCGGCCTTCCTCCCGAGATCCTGGTCAAGGCGCAGCGCTTGATGAAAGAAAACGACACGGATTACAGGCCCATCGCGGAAGAACTGCTTCAAAAGCTCGACGCCGCCCTCGAAAATATCCAGCAGGGCGCTTTGCAGGGCGCAGAAGCCGTCAAGGCCCTGCTGGCGCCGGCCATGTCGTTCAAGGCGCAGGGCGCCATGTTCAATTACGATCTCGTCACGGAGATCGCCGACACGCTGGTGAACTTCCTGGAAACGGTAGAGGGCATAGATCACAACGCGCTGAGGGTCGTGACGGCCCATCGCGTGGCGATCGCCGGCGTGATGCGCGCCAACCTGCGCGGGCGGGAAGCCGCATTCGGCAAAAAGCTCAGGACCGAATTGCAGGACACCTGCGACAAATATCACAGGGTAACCGCCGCCGGAACGTCCCGTGTCGACGAATAGCGCATCAGAGAAAATTCTTGACTGATAACCCGCAAAAACCCCGGCAGAGGAAAGCGCCGCAGACGTTCAAAGTCAATGAGGATACTCCTTGCGCGGGGCGTTTTTTTGCCCCGCTAACAAATTGATAAAATGATCTTTCTCGAAAGACAGATCCCGTATGACGGCGCCACGCGCGATAGAACATGCGCGCGAATAATGCTACAATAATGCGAAGAAAGGTCTGCGAAAACATGTCAGCGCATGAGCAGGACAAAAAACTCAAAGACGTGGAATACGCCATCGCGCAGCAGCGCCTCGAAGGTCTCACCGTTTCCGCGGAAACGGAAGCGGACATGCGGCGCTCTGCCCGCGGCGACATCAGCATCGGGGAATGCCTCGCACGGATCAAAAATCGGCATGCCCCAGATGCCCCCCTTTTTTGACGATCTCGAGATGCGCAGGCATCCGATGCATTATAGAGAATGACCCCATAAGAAGGATTGATACCATGAGAAGACTTTTCACTCTGATGATCGCAGTATTGCTTTTAACGGCGCCGCATGCCGCCAAGGCCATGAGTCCGCCCATTCTCTCTTTTGGCTGCGCGCCATGGGACGGGCAGACGCTGGATATGAACATTGCGGCGCCGGACGCGCTGTATCAGGTGCAGATCTGGGGCAAGGGTATGGACGATCTTGAGAAAGGTCAACGGACCATTGTCATCGACGGGGCCGGAGGCGACCCGGATGGAACAGGCAGAGCCTCTGTGTTGCCGTCCGCGATGCCCGGAGCCGCCCCGAACAAGGTTGCCCTGACCGTGCATTTTGACGAGCTCCATCTGAAAGATGGCGGCATTGGCGCGGGCTACCTTGAATTGCACGATGGAACGAAAATTCCGTTCCACAATACGATTTCCGGCGCGCAGATTTGCGGATAGCGGAACAGCCCCGATTTTTTGTACATTTCCGCTTCAAACAGGTGTCCGTCTCCGTCGGTTCGGCTGTCGGGCCGACGCCGGACTATAGCCCGCTGATACTCCGGTCTTTCGGCCAGGCGACTTTCCAGCCCAGTTTGACGTCCGTCTTTTGCTTTGCCGCCAGCGGCACGTCCCAGCGCAAGAGACCTTTGACGTTGTGCAGGTCTTTCTGGTAGCCCGCGGTCGTCTTGTCCTTCAAAATCTCGACGTCGATCTTTTCGTCCTGCGACACGGGCACCGTTTCCAGCACGGCAACATTGATCTTGTCTTTGTGGAGATTTTGCAGCGTCGTCACGAAGTTGCGTTCCAGAACGTTATCCCGCGCGATCACGCCCGCCTCGCTGCGCTTGTCCTTCAGGACGTTGCGCTTGACGGAAACCTGATCGTCGATGCCGAAGGCGAGACTCTTCTCCTGCTCCGGACGCAGCAGCGGCAGATGCGACCGCCCCACGAAAGCCCCGTCGCGGAACAGGCTGACGGGCCCCGGCAGAATGGGCGCATCACCCTTCAATTTCATCTGCGCAACCAGATAGGCCGCGGTGCTGAGTTGCGGCTTGACCTCTACCACCAGCTTGTCCGCCGTGTCGAACGTGCCGATCATCAGCTTGCTCTTCGTGCCGTCCGCCTTGACGGTGCTGGGGCCGGGGATTTTATATTCGCTGACGAAGCCGCCGGTATTGATGGAGGCGTGAGTGAACGTCGCTTCTTGTCTGGCCCTGGCCACACGTCCCCACTCCGCCAAAACGTCAGACTGAGGCACCTGCGGAATTTGCGGGATCTGCAAACCGCTGCCTCTCGAAATGGCGATCGGCAGCGGGAGCGCGCTTCCCCCCGAGGCCGCTGCCATATCCACTTTCATCTTATTCTCCGTCATCAACGCCCTCCGATACGCAGGGTCGACACTCCCAAACGCTACGCCCTGCGCCACGGCCTGATAAAGACTGACCCACATCGTCTGCAAATCCGGCAACCCTGCACCGCGGCTGGGCTGGGCGGTGGACAGCGTCAGCGCGACGCCGTTCCAGTCCTCGCCGGAATTCTGGCGCACGGCGCCGTACTGCGTGATTTCCAGTTTGCCCGTCTTGGTGTTCAGCCGCGCATCGTAAATCGGATGCCAGGTCGCCTGCGGAATCTGATAGCTCAGGTCCACGGTCAGTTTCGTCGCCGCGCTGGCCTCGACCGGCAGCGTCACCTCGTAGACGTTCCGTTGTCCGGTCTGCAGCTGCTGCAGCTCCTGCTCTACCTTGCCGATCTGCTCGTCCAGCGCGCGCAGGGCCATGTCTTGCGCGATTTGCCCCTTCAGGATATCGTCCGTGCCCTTGTAGATGACATCGGCCGCGGCCGCCCATTCTTTGGGTTTGAGGTTGATCTCGGCGATATTCTCCCGCGCGCGCAGAGACCCCTGCCGCCCGAGCGTCTCCAGAAAATTTTGCTTCGCAGACAGCGCCTGCTTCTCGGCTTCAATGCCGCGTCCTTTGTCCCGCAGCGCTTGCAGCTGGTCGTTCAGCGCCTTTTCACGCGGCGCGACGAGCTCTGCGCCCGGCACCAGTTTGGACGTCACCGCGCCGAATTTCACATCAGCCACCGCCTTGCCCTTGGCGCGGAGCGAATCCGCCAACAGGCTCGCCGACAGCCCCTTGAAGACTATAGTCTGCGCCCCCGCAGGCAGCATCACCGTCGCCTCGCGTGTCAGTGCCGCACGGTTGGCGTAAACCGTGACAGCCTTCAAATGGCTATCCGCCACGATCGGGTCCGCCGCGAAAGCGTGCGAGGAAACGGAAATCAGAAAAACGGGCAGGAGAAGAGAAATACGACGCATGGGAACTCCTTAATCAATCGACAGCTTGAGAAACAATAAAAACCCCCGTAAAGTTAGCACAGGCGTATTTTTTCTGGAAGGCAGGGTTTCATGGTCAAATTTGTTTATTACATCGCGCTGCTGGCGAATATTTGCCTGCTGGTGTTTTCCCTTTACACATTCGCAACCGGCTATAGCAACGACCGTCTGGCGGCGCTGCTGCTGGCCGTTCCCGCCGTCTTTTCGCTCTGGGCCCTCAAAACCGGCCCCGACTGCGAAGAACGCAAGCTCGCCCGCGATCTCAACAAGGCGCGGATGAAGAAAGAACTTCAGGATTTGGGCAAGTAAGCGTAAGTATGATTTTACTTATTTTATAAACATTGGTTGCGGGGCAGGATTTGAACCTGCGGCCTTCAGGTTATGAGCAAAACCCAGGACACGTTAACTATCTGATATTTCATCATGAAATATCTAAAAAAACTATATACGTGAAAGAAACCGTGCAAGTCAAGGAAAGATACAGCCTTCAGGTTTTGTGTAAGTAAAAACCTGAAGGCCTCTTTGCTGTATCGCCGGATATATAATAGTGAGAACTTATGAGGAGTTAAGAAGAGCCCCCTTAACCTTATTATAGGCGGCAGAAATTTCATTCAGCATAGCCTTGCGTTCCCGGGTCGTCGCGCTTTCCATCTTTTGCGCCTTCGCACACAGAGATTCCAGTTTTTTTGCTCTTGCCGCGGCTGCGCTCCCCTTTAGCTTGTGCGCGGCTTCGACCCAAACGGTGTTTTTACCATCTGTACAGTTATTTTTTAAAGTATTGATACTTTCTTCGGATTGCTGGATGAACAAGCTGACAAGCTGGTGCAGATCCTCTTCATTATTAGCGAATGCTTTTAATGATGGACCTCCATCCTTTTGCTCCTTTACGGGAGGAGAATCTTTGTTATCATCCTCTTCCGGGAAAGTCACCCAGCGCCCCATAACCAATTTCAATTCATCCGGACTGAGGGGCTTGCTGATATAATCATCCATGCCCGCAATGAGACATTTTTCACGCGTGCCAGCCATTGCATCCGCCGTCATCGCAATGACTGGGATATGCCTGTCCGTCCCCTTTTCCTGCACGCGCAGTTGCTCGACGGCATCATAGCCGCTGACGACGGGCATATGGCAGTCCATGAGGATCAGATCGTACGCTGCATTATTAAGGGCATCGAGGACCATTTGCCCGTTATCGACGATATCAAAATTCTCGAATCCCATTTTTGGCAGAAGCCTTTTCATGAAGGCCTGATTGAGCAAATGGTCTTCACCGACAAGAATGCGCGCTTCTTTCGTATTCTTCCTTTTCTCGGGGGGCAGCCGGTCAATCTTCGTGCGGCGGAACGCCCGTTTATCAACCGCCGGTCTGTGCTTCGCAGTTTCGAAGGGAATGCTGAACCGGAAGCACGAGCCTTCGCCCAAAGTGCTGGTTACATTCATCTTTCCGCCCATTTTTTCGACAAGATATTTCGTGATGTTGAGACCCAGCCCCGTGCCGCCGTATTTGCGTGTGATCGAAGCGTCGGCTTGCACGAACTTGTCAAAGATGGAGTTCAGCTTTTTCTTGGGAATGCCGATCCCTGTGTCGGTCACGCTGCAGGAAAAATGAATTTTTCCGTGCTTGGCTTCCGTGCAGGCGACATCGATGGTCACCGATCCCCGCTCCGTGTATTTAACGGCATTGCTCACAAGATTGACGATGATACGGCTCAGGCGCGTCGGGTCGCCGATAAGGTAGGGCATTTTTGCACCCGCAGGCAGGTTGCAGTTCAGAATCAGGCCCTTCTGGCTGCATAGGGGCAGGAAGATTTCCATGACGCCGGAAATGACTTCCTGTGGCGCAAAGACGATCTTTTCGAGTTGCAACGCATCCGCCTCGATCTTCGAGAGATCGAGGATGTCGTTGACAATGTCAAGCAAGCTGTTCGCAGACCTGAAGGTGATGCCGACCATGTCGCGATGATCTTCAGACAGGGTTTCATCCTCGTACAGCATGCGCGAGAGGCCAATGATGCTGTTCAGCGGTGTGCGCAACTCATGCGACATATTGGCAAGAAAGTCCGATTTGATTTGGCTGGCCTTTTCCGCCCTCTCTTTGGAGGCAATGAGTTCCTGCTCCATCCGGCTGATCTCGGTCACGTCGCGCGCCGTAGCATACATCATGCCGCCCGGATGAGGCACAGAATTCCATGATAAAATCCGCCATGACCCGTCCTTGTGACGGTAGCGGTTTTGAAAGCGGATCACTTTCTCGCCCGCAGTGACCTGCCGCTCGACCTCACGCAATGTGGCAGCACGGTCGTCCGGATGCACGAAGTCTATGAACGGCATTGCCTGCATCTCCTCCACGCTCCAGCCGAGCGTATCCGTGAACGCAGAGCTGACGCGCTTGAAAAAACCGTCCGCGCTGGCAATACAGAGCATATCGATGGAAAGATTGAAAAAGCTGTCAAGCTCTGCTTCGGCATGCGCCAGCGTTGCCTTAGCCTTCGCTCTTTCCGTGACATCCTCGACGTTGTGGACGATATAAGCGAGGTTCCCGGCATCGTCAAACACAGGAGAATTGAGAGGGCTCCAGTGACGCTCGACAAAGCCGCCGCCTTCCGATTCCGGCCTTTGGATGTCGTATTTCTGGATCGCCATCCGATCCGGGGCACGCCCTTTCAGTACGCGCTGTAGCGAGGCTTTGAGGTTCCGTACGCCGTCGGCCCCAGGATCACCGGGATTATCGGGAAAGACATCAAACAGGCCACATCCAATAATCTTTTCCCGCTCCGTCATCGTGACTTTCAAGTAAGCATCACTGACTGCAATGATGACAAGATTCGGATCAAGAACGAGATAAAGCCCAGGCAGGGCATTGAATAATGTCAAATAATCCGGTGTCTTGACGCGAGGCATGAATACTGTCGTATTAAACTGCATTGAAAGGAAAATTCTTTATCAAAATACACTATGTGTTAATAAAGGCCATGATAAAGTACTAAATCAGTACCCAATGTGTAAATGAGGTACAAAATGGATTTTTTACCGCATTATGATAAAATACGATGTGCTGCATTTGCCGAAAAAATAAAAAGAAATACGAATGACTGGCAGATGATTGAAGTTGGTGTGACCGGTAGCCTGAATGCTGCTCACATCGCATACAAAATGTGCGTTCACTTCAAAGGCAAGGATGGCATAACCCTCATCTGCAACAGGAAAACTGTTCTCGTTCTGGTCAGCCTCGGCAGGAACGCTAATCTTCAGGTAGCAGCTATGACTATTCAGGAAAAAATGCCCCCGCAGAGTTGCACTGTGGTCGCATCTGGACTGACGGGTGATGGCCTTGCGCGGCTTCAGCTTCATATTCACGAGACTTGCGCAAACGAAGAGAACAACAGGCTTTCTACGCAAGCAGAGCGTATGGAACGACAGGAACATGTCGTCATGGTGGTCGAGGATGACATGTTCATCCGGTCACTTATCGCGAAAACATTAAAACCTCATGCCCATATCATTGAATTGGCTAGCGCAGAGAATGTTGTTGATGCATACCTTGAGCATCTGCCGGACGTCGTTTTTCTCGATATTCACCTTCCGGGCGGATCTGGGCTGGACGCTCTAAAAGAAATTTTGAATTTTGATGGCACGGCACATATCGTTATTACAACATCGGACGCCGCGAAAGAAAATGTCATGAACGCCGTCAATAGCGGCGCAAAAGGCTTTATCGCCAAGACGTTTACACCGGATAAATTATTGGAAGCCTATAACAAATGTCCGACAGTGGCCGCGCGAGCGAAAAAAGACGGTTAGAAATCCATGATTACCGATAACCTCAACTTTCTCGTGGTTGACGATGATGCCCTGCTGCGGCAGGTCACGAAAAACGTCCTGCGTTCTTTCAGCGCCGCCAACATCCATGAGGCAGCAGACGGGGCAAAAGCGCTCGATATCATAAAGCAAAAGGAAGAGCACCCCGTGGACATCATCCTTTGCGACCTGAATATGCCGGAGATGGATGGTATGGAGTTCATGCGTCATCTGGGAGAAGAACGGTGCGATGTCTCGGTTATTATTGTAAGCGCTCAGGATGACGCCCTGCTCGGTGCAGTCGCAAAAATGGCGGCGGCCTACGGTCTCAGGCTTCTGGGTGCGGCGCAAAAGCCGATCCAGCATGAGCACCTCGAAGCTCTGATTGTAAAACACAAATCACTGCCGCCGAAAAAGGCGGCGCGACCGGCAAGGCCGGTCTTTTCACTCGACGAGATTTTGCAGGGCATCACTGAAAAACAATTCGAGCCCTTTTTCCAGCCCAAGGTAGCATTCGAGACGGGGGCCATCACGGGCGCTGAGGCGCTGGCGCGATGGCGCCATCCGCAGCATGGCGTTGTCACTCCCTATGCTTTCATCGAGACTTTGGAGAGAAACGGCAATATTCTGGGCCTGACACTTATCATTCTTGAAAAAGCAGCTGTTGCTTGCAAGACGCTGCATGACAAAGGGCATATGATCCCCATCTCCGTTAACTTGTCACTGGATCTGCTTGGTGATCCTGCATTGTCCGAGAAAATAACGCAGGTTGTCAAAAGCGCTGGCATAAAGCCGCAGGATATCATCCTCGAAATCACCGAAACAGCCGCGATGACGGATATCGCCCATTCTCTCGAAAATCTGGCGCGTTTGAAAATGCACGGCTTTCACCTTTCGGTCGACGATTACGGCACGGGATTCTCAAACATGCAGCAGATCATGCGCGTCGCTTTTAGTGAACTCAAAATTGACCAGTCTTTTGTAAAGGATTGCGCGAATAACAATGATCTATGTGTCATGCTCCAATCCAATATAGACATGGCGCATAAACTCAAGATGGCATGTATTGCTGAGGGCGTTGAAACGAAAGAGGACTGGGACACATTGAAAAACATGGGTTGCGACATGGCGCAGGGCTACTTTATTGCCAAGCCGATGAGCTTATCTTCTTTTGTGGACTTTTGTTCCCATTACAAGGATAAAGCTTAAATGCAGACATTCACTATCCAGCCTCCTCGCCCAGTAATATAGGCGTATAAACGGCAAGATATAAAGAAAACGCGGCAACCCAGAATATGCCCGTCACCATGATCCAGGAAAGGTAATGATTGCCGCCCACCGTAATCGCCAGACATCTGACGACCACAGTCCACTGCATCATCAAAAAAGCGATAACCATGGCGGTATTGGCCCTGATCGGGCGTCCGGTGTGTCCAAGCGACACGCGCGCCATCATACCGAGGGTCAGGCTGCCGATGCATCCCACGGTCAGCATGTGCAGCGCCAGCGAGGAAGGCACCGCCCAGCCCAATCCGTGCAGCCCCAGTGTCAATAATCCCGCCACGAGCCAGAAATGCCCCGCATGCAAGATCCACAGCATCGGCTCGCCGCCGGTTTTCAAGCTGTGCCAGTGGCGCATGCGCCAAAGGTGGATCAGTCCCGCCGCCAACGCGAATAATGCCGCCGGATACGACTTCAGGCCGGTGAAGAACACGGCCAGACTAAGCCCGAACACCAGCAGCAGCGCGGCGATGTCGGTTTTCATCTGGTCGGTCTGGAACAGCTTCAATCCGCGCTGACGCAATCCTGCCACCGTAAAAGACGGGATGATCCGGCTGGAGACGATGGAAACGACCATCATCACGACCAGCACGGCCGCGTAAGCCGAGATCCGCGGATCGCCCTTGACAAGGCCGAGCGCGATCAGGTGCATGTGCAAATCGCACAGGAATAGCAGCGTCAGTATGCCGATAAAGGAGAGATTGTGGTGGTTTTTGGCGCGGATCAGGGGAATGGAAAGGCAAACGGCCAGAAGCGGTATGAAGAGCAGATCAATGAAGGATAGCACGGGCTGCGGCGCATAGGCCCACCAAAAGGACAGACGCCCCGCAACCCAGACGCCGCAGAGCAGCGCCAGAGAGCCCCGACGGGTCGGCGCGCCGCCCGTCCAGTTGGAAACCGCCGTCAGCAGAAAACCGGCGATAATGGCCAGGGTGAACCCAAATACCATCTCGTGTGCATGCCACATCGTCGGATCGTTCCACGCCACTGGTATGCGGAAAAAACCGCCGAAAACACCGACCCACGCGACAATCATGAACACGGCGTAAGCCGCGCCGAGCAGAAAAAACGGCCTGAAGCCGCGGTCCCAAAAGGGCGCATCGAATATGTTTTTCATGGCGGAGTCATCCTTTAACGATATCCGTTCCCTATAACGTAATCGCGTAAGAATTCGCCCTCATGCTCCGAGCTCTCCAAAAGCGTGAGCAGAGCATCCCGCGCGTTTATGATGCCAAGCGGCACGAGGTCTTTATCGACAACAGGGATGTGGAAAAATCCTTCTTTCTTCATCTTTAACCAGACATAGTGCAGAGAATCGGAGGGTTGGCAATAGGTAACCTTGCGGCTCATAATTTTTACCGCCGAGATTTTACAGCCATGGCCGCCACAATCCCCCATCTGCCGGACAAGATCCGTTTTTGTGATGACGCCAACCATATGCCCTAAATCATCACATATCACGACAAGATTGATGTGGTGATTATTGAGAAGCTTTGCAGCCGCCTTTGTCGGCGCGTCATGCCTGATGACGGCAAGGCGTTCTCGCGCTGCCGGTAATATTTTTTCAACTGGTATCATCATTTGGTTCTCTCCTCCCTATGAAGAACTGTGGATCATATCCAGCAGACTGCTTATACCTTCATGTTTTAAAGCATAAAGATCAGCGGACGAACAGGATGTTATTCTCCAGATGGATATGCCTGACCAGGTCTTCCTCCAGTTGGGCTAAACCGCGATACAGGGCCCGCCAGCTGTTGCAGGCTTCTTTTGGCAGCTTGCCGCCATGCGTCAGTTTCCGGATGGCCAAAAGCGCACGGCCATGGTCTTCATGCTCGCTTTCCATCATGGCGATGGGGCCGGCGGCCAGATCGCGTGACATGCCTTTCGCCAGCATCGGGAAAAGGATGTTTTCCTCCTTATCCATATGTGGCAGCAGCTCCGAAAACACTTCGTGCAAAAGCTTCTCCAGACCTTTCGGGCATAGCGGGTTATCGGCGTGAACTTTCTCGACCTTGCCCGCCAGATGAATGAGTTCCGGAAGTTGCTGCCGGTGCTCTTCATGAAAGCGCGAGACGATGTAATTGATGAGCGTCGGTGTGTCAGTTGTATCGTTTGGGAAAACGTCACCGTTTGCGGCAGTTTTTGGCAAAGAGGCCAGTTCTCCGAGAATGACATCTTTGTCGATTCTCTTACCAGCGACCGCCTGATCAAGCCGCTGCGCACCCGCGCAGCAGAAATCCAGATCATGTCGGCGAAAAACAGCCGTTGCCCCCGGGACCTTTGCCGCGATTTCTCCCAGTGTCATTGTATCGAATTCTTCAGCGAACTTATTCATGATTAGCCTCCCTGGC
The DNA here is from genome assembly GCA_021805245.1 of Pseudomonadota bacterium. Taxonomy (GTDB): domain Bacteria; phylum Pseudomonadota; class Alphaproteobacteria; order Micavibrionales; family UBA2020; genus PALSA-926. Next base: position 85,875 of record JAJZFS010000048.1, read on the forward strand.
TTAAAAGTGGTATTTATAATACATCTTTGATCCGGATGGGGTTTTTGTAAAGGGCTTTTTTTACAGGCTGGACAAATGGCGTAAAAACCAGTATTTTCAATACATCTTTATAAAAAGGGTAACCGATGAGGCTGACGACATATACGGATTACGGCTTGAGAGTTCTGATGTATCTGGCGCTCAATAGGGACAGGCCGGTCACCGTGCGCGAGATCGCCGAATCCTACGACGTATCAAGGTTTCACCTTATGAAAGTGGTTCAACAATTAACTAACGAATCGTTTATAGAGGCGTTACGCGGCCGTTCCGGCGGATTGCGGCTGGCGATGAAGCCGGAGGACATCGTCATCGGCGATATCGTGCGACGAATGGAGGACGAGTTCAAAATCGTGGAATGCTTTGGCGACAAGCCGCTCTGCGTCATTTCCCCCGCCTGCCGACTCAAGGGCGTGCTCAATGAAGCCCTGAACGCTTTTTTAAATGTGCTTGATTCTTACACGCTTAAAGATTTATGCGCCCATCCGCATGCGCTGGCAGTACTTTTACCCATGCCACAAAAGAACACAAAGATAAAAAGGAGAAAAGGGTGAGCTATTTTTCCTCTCTAGCTTGTTTTTACAGTTGTGGTAAGGACATACCATGAAGATTAGCATACTGCGCATCTATGACGAGGCTCCGCACAAGGGCAAGGGCTACCGTGTCCTTGTTGATCGCCTTTGGCCGCGCGGCATCACGAAAGACAGGGCGGAACTTGACGAATGGTGCAAGGAACTTTCTCCTAGCCCTAAATTGCGCATCTGGTACGGCCATGATCCCGCAAAATGGCCCGAATTCAGTAAAAAATACAAGAAAGAACTTGATAAGAAGAAGGATGAAGCGCGTGGTCTTCTGAAGCGGACCAGAAAAAAGAACTTACTTCTCCTCTACGGCGCAAAAGATAAAGAACATACACATGCCTTGGTATTGAAAGATTTTTTGGAATCGCTACCCCCTTCAACCGCAAAAATAAAGCAAACGGATAATCTGGTTCTGACCGACGAAGATTATGAGATGCTTGCGTCATTCCGCTTTGCCTTACGCCGGTTTCTTGCGTTCAGCAAAACTGCCGCCCGGCGCAGCAACCTTACGCCGCGCCAACATCAGGCGCTGCTGGGTATCCGCGCCATGCAGGCAAAGTCGGTGTCGAGCATCTCCGATCTTGCGGCATTTCTGATTCTCCGGCACAACAGCACTGTCGAGCTGGTGGATCGGCTCATTGCGGCGGGACTTGTAAAAAAAGCCGTTGATCCTGAAGATGGCCGTCGTGTCATTCTTAGCCTGACAAAACGTGGTGAAAAACGCCTGACCGCCCTGTCCCAGACCCATCTGGACGAGCTCGAATATATCGAGCCGGAACTACAGCGATTCCTTGAGCGACTCAGGAGCTATAAGCGCGGCAAGCCTGCGCCAGCTGGACATTCGTATTAGAGATATACCCGGATAAAATCTACTTTCTCTTTATTTACAATATGTTACCCGCTTGCCGGGCATTCTGAAACGGTACTCTCCAAAGAGTATGCCATTTTATATCGTATTACGATATAATCCGGACGTTTTATCAGACAGGAACGTTATTCACATGCCGCACACCTCCGTTCAAAGACCAGGTACCGCCCGCCTTGGCGACTTCACAACTGATCGCCGCTTGTTCCCGCTACTTGGCCTGGGCATCTGTGCGGGCACGTTCGGCGTGATATCTGGATGGATTCTTCTGCGCATGATTTGGCTGATTAACAATCTTGTCTATTATGGAGTTTGGTCTGCCCGCATGCTTCCCCCGGGCGGAACCTTGCATAGCGGCCACCCGGCGCTCTGGACTATATTTGTGCCGTTTCTGGGGGCGATTGTGATTGGCCTGATGGCACGTTTCGGTTCGGATAAGATCCGCGGGCATGGCATTCCGGAAGCAATTGAGTCTATCATGCTCGGCGGCGCACGCCTCGACCTGAAGGTGGCGATCCTTAAGCCAATATCCTCGGCGATCTCAATCGGGACGGGCGGGCCATTCGGAGCCGAGGGGCCGATCATCATGACGGGAGGAGCTGCCGCATCGCTTCTTGGGCAATGCTTCTCGCTGAGCGCCGCGGAACGCAAGACTGTGCTCGTCGCCGGTGCTTGCGCAGGCATGACGGCCATTTTCGGAACACCTCTTGCGGCAATGTTGCTGGCCATCGAAGTTCTGCTGTTCGAATTGAAGCCGCGCAGCGTTTTGCCGGTGGCTATTGCTTGCATCACAGCCGCGGTAGAGCGCGGCTGGTGCATGACGCCGGTGCCGCTGTTTCCATTTTCGGGCGGAGCGACGATAGACATGGCGCATGCGGCGGGCTGGATTGGCATAGGTTTAATAGCCGGGCTGGCGGCATGCCTGCTTACATTGATAGTTTACGGGGTTGAGGATGCTTTCGAGCACCTGCCAGTCCATTGGATGTGGTGGCCGGCGCTCGGCGCTGTCATCGTCGGCATTGGTGGCTGGATTGACCCTACGGCGCTGGGTGTGGGATATCCTGCCATTGGCAGGCTTATGGCGGGTGCGTTGACGGGCATTGTGGCAATGCGGTTAATTCTCGTTAAGGGAGCTATATGGTCGGTTGCACTCGGATCCGGCACTTCCGGCGGCGTTCTAGCGCCACTGCTTATCGTCGGCGGCGGAATCGGAGCGGTCCTTGCGCCGGTAATGCCGCATGCGGCGCCGGGCTTCTGGGCAGTGCTGGCAATGGCGGCGACGCTCGGCAGCGCGCTCGGCGCGCCGCTCACCGCCACGCTGTTCGCTGTCGAACTGACGGGGAACCACTTTATTCTCCTGCCGGTGTTCTCGGCTTGCATGGCGAGTATGACTATATCTGTTCTGCTTATGAAGCGGTCTATCCTGACTGAAAAGATCGCCAGGCGCGGCCATCACCTGAACCGCGAATATAGCATTGACCCTCTCACAGTGACGCGCGTCAGAGAAATTATGAGGGACAAATTCGAAGCGCTTCGCGCTGACATGAATGTTGAAGATGCCCTACAACGCTTTCTTTCTCATGAAGAAGGATATATGTCCTTCCCCGTTACCGATATCGAAAACCGTATTCTCGGCATGGTCACGCGATCCGATATCCTCATATGGATCAGAAATGGAATACCACATCAACAAAGACTTGGCGATATGCTTGACAAGCGGGATTTGATACGCGCGTATCCGGAAGAAATGGTTGACGCCATCGCTGCCCAAATGCTGGAAAGAAACATTCATCAGGTTCCGGTTATTGATCGCGAAGAACATCTGGTCGGTCTCCTCTCGCGCGCCGACCTGTTACATGCCTATAATCGCGTCTTTATCACCGAGAAAAAGCGCGAGCGATTTTTTATGCGCAAGAAAACTGACATCCCGCCGGCCAGGGCAGATAGCAGCGCCCCCGTCCCGCCGACAGACGTTATATCAGAAGCAGGTCACCCGTAATACGTCCTGAAAATCATGCAAGCTTCAAACTTTGCTCATTTGGGGAGCGGGGGACATCACGGCTTCGCGCCATTTCTGCGATTCGGGATTGAATATATCAAGTATAATATCTAAGCTTTTATTTAAGTACTTCTTTATGAAGTCAGCGGCCTTATGCATCGAGGCTATGGCCTCCTGCTGCGCGGGCTGGCATAAACAAGGGTTATTTTCCATGAACGATAAGCGTAAAATTCCGGATACCGATCCTGAACACTTCTCCTCATCCCCCTGCTTGACGCGGAAACTTTAGGTTTCATGCCGGAGACTGATAAACAAACACGTGCCGACGTCATGCGCTGGAGAAAATCCGAGAGAGGCCGCCTCATTGCCGCACGAATGAAAATCAGCCTTCATGACCGGGCGCGCATGGCATCGGAGATTGCTACAAAACTAGACGAAATCCTAGATGATGTGACAAACCGCATAGTCGGCGTCTATTGGCCCATTCAAGGTGAGCCGGATCTACGCTTCTGGATGGAACGTGTTAGAGAACGCAGGGCTGTATGTGCATTGCCTGTTGTCGTTGAACGCAAAGCGCCGCTGGTATTCCGAACCTGGCATCCAGATATACCGGTGGAGCAGAGCGCCGCCGGTATTCCAGCTCCCACGCACGGCCGATCAGTTATACCCGACATCCTTATCGTGCCTGTCATCGGTTTTGACAGAGCGTGTCACCGTCTTGGCTACGGCGGCGGTTATTATGATCGCACGCTGGCTTCTCTTGCCAATCAACCGCGTGTCATCGGCGTCGGAATCTCAGAAGCAGTTTTGCATACGATATATCCGCAGCCGCACGACATTCCGATGGATGCTATCGTCACTGAACAAGAGATAATATTCCGTGTAGGCGGGTCTACTGCGCCTACTGCTCTAGCAGTCTGCTGAAAAACCCCTCGCCATGGGCGTAAAAACATGATTCTCTGTTTTCAACGGAGGATTGGTCAGATGCGCGGTAATTTTGAGGATCAGGGGCATATGTTTTCGTACATGACGCTGGAGGA
>JAJZFS010000030.1 GCA_021805245.1 Pseudomonadota bacterium
GCCGGAGGCAAAACTGGCGCGCTACATCAAGGCGGGCAACCTCACGCCCGGCGTCATCACCGATGCGCTGGCGTGGGACGACCACAAATTCGTGCTGCTGGCGCTGGCGCAGTTGAGCGGCATCCACCCCATCGTGGTGGAAAAGATGCTCGGCGCGGGCTCGGCCAAGCCGATCGTCGCGTTGTGCTGGAAGGCGGGCCTGCCGATGCGCGTCGCCGTCGAATTGCAACACAGCTACGCGCACCTCTCGCCGCGCGATTTCATGTACGCCAGGGGCGGCACGGACTATCCCATGACCCCTGCCGAGATCAAATGGCAGCTGGAGTTTTACGGCGTGGAGTTGAAGTAAAGCGGCTGGCTTACGGCGTGTTTTTGGAAGGCTTGAGCGTGTTCGTCTGCGGTTGCGCGGCCAGGGCCTTGTCGATGATGTCCACGACAGCCGTATAGCCGCCCATCTTGGCGTACATGCGCGCCGAGGTGCCGTACTTGTTCTTTTTGTGAATGTCCGCACCGTGACCGATCAGCGCCTGCACCATGTCGGGGTTATTGCCGTATGCGGCCAATATCAGCACAGAACTGCCGTCGGGGTCAGACGCGTTGGCGTTTGCACCGCGGGCGAGGAATTTGTTCACGTCTTCCAGATCATGGGCCTTGACGGCTTTGATGAGCTTTCTGTCGCCGGGAATCCTATTGAAGATACTGCTGATGCGCATGATATTTTCCTAACAAAAACAGTGTGTTAACTTTTATTATGGACATAATATCAGGGAGTAATATTTATGTCAATAAAATAACAGGCACGTTCTTGCGTATCAGATGTTATTGCGGCCCGTTGTTTTTGGGCGCTTTCTTGTTCATGGCGGTGGCGATGGCGATCTGTATGTCGGCTCTGGTGCTTTGCGTTGCATACCACCAGAGCGTCTGGCCTGCGTTGTTTTTCGCATGGACGTTCGCTTTGCGGTTGAGCAGCATTTGCGCGGCGGCGGTCTGGCCCGGCTTGGCAGCGTACATCAGGGCGGTCTCGCCCTTGTTGTTGCGGTGGTCCACTTTCGCTTCGTTGTCGAGCAGGATATTCATGTTGTTGACGTAGCCGCAGGCGGCGGCCAGCATCAGCGCCGTGTCGCCGTCCTTGTTGTGCGCGTTTACGTCCGCGCCCCTGTCGACGAACAGTTTCGTCATGTCGGTCACGTCGTTGAGGCCGGCGAAGATCAGCGCCGTGTAGCCGTCGTTGTTTTTCGCTTCGATGTGCGCGCCGTGGTCGAGCAGGGTGTTCGCGGTCAGCGTGTCGCGCGTGAAGGCTGCCATATGCAGCGCCGTGCTGCCCGCGTCGTTGCGCGCATGCACGTTGGCGTTGTTGTCGAGGAGAATCTCCACCAGCGGCGCATAGCCGAAGCTGGCCGCCACGTGCAGCGCGGTGTTGCCTTCGCGGTCCGTCGCGTTGACGTCCGTGCCGTCTTGCAGGAGCTTTTTGACGGCTTTGATGTCATTGTTCCGCACGGCCTTGTGCAGGCGTTTGACGGCGGCATTCTTGTTAAATTCTTTTCCGAAAAACATCATCCGATCTCCTTATTTGGGCCCGTCGTTTTTGGGCGATTTTTTTGGCGGCATCATGGCGCGCTTGATCAGCGCCAGCATGTCGGGTTTGTTGCTTTGCATGGCATACCATTGCACCGATTGCCCGTCGTTGTTGAGAGCGTGGACATTCGCACCTCTGTTCAGCAGAACCTGCGCCGCGGGAGCGTTGCCGGATTTGGCGGCATGCATCAGGGCCGTTTCGCCCTTGGTGTTGCGCGCGTCCACGCGGGCCTTGTTGTCGACCAGCATGTCCATGGTATTGGTGAAGCCGCCGAGGGTGGCGATCATCAGCGCCGTATAGCCGGCGGCGTTTTTCAGGTTCACGTCCGCGCCTTTGCTGATTAGCAGTTGCGGCATGGCCTCGATGTTGCTGTAGGCGGTGAGCATCAGCGCCGTGAAGCCCTGATTGTTTTGCGCGTTGAGGTCGGCGCCGTGATTGATCAGGGCAAGCGCCGTATCCGTCTTGCGGTTGAACGCCGAGAGGGTCAGCGCCGTATCGCCGCTGTTGCTGCGGGCATTGGCGTCCGCCTTGTTGTCGAGAAGAAGCTGCACCAGCGGAGCGTAACCGCTGTTCGCGGCGGACATCAGGGCGGTCTTGCCGTAGTTGTTGCGGGCCTGCACATCCGCTTTGCGGGCGATGAGAAGCCGCGCAAGGTCCGTGTACCCCTTGGTGGCAGCGGTAATCAGCGCGGTGTTGCCGTCGCCGTCTTTCGCGTTCACATTGGCGCCTTTGTCCAGCAGGATTTTCGTCATTGTCGCGGTATTGTTGCGGGCCGCAGCCACCAGCGCCGTATCGCCGCGTTTGTTGCGGGCGTTCGCGTCGGCGTTATTGTCGAGCAGAAGCTGCGCGATGTCCGCGCTGCCGTTGTTGACGGCGGTGAGAAGCGCGGTGTTGCCGTCGCGGTCCTGTGCGTTCGCGTCCGCGCCGTTTTGCAGAAGTTTTTGCACGGCTTTGACGTCGTAGCTATTGACGGCTTTGATCAGGCGGTTCGCATTGGCATACTTGTTAAACATATTTTCAAAAAACATAATGCGATTTCCTTTAGCGTCGTCTTGCCCGTGGCCTGCAGGGGATTTTTGATGTCATAAAGTTCATACGTCATTAGGGATAACAAGGACGGATGTCAATATAGAACGCAATCGCGCAGTAAAACGTGCTTTTGTAATAACATTATGAGAAATATGAAAACGGATAAAGAAAACCTTTCCAGATGAAGCGGATTCCCTTTGTTTCTCCTCTGTTGACTCTTCAAATCTATGTTAGTTTATTGGCAATCGACTCAACTCAATGGCGCTTTTAAACTTAAGGAAAATATCATGTCACGCAAAAAAATCGCTCTAGTGGGCGCTGGGCAGATCGGCGGCACGTTGGCACTGCTCGCCGGTATCAAGGAACTCGGCGACGTTGTTCTGATCGACATTGCCGAGGGCGTGCCGCAGGGGAAGGCACTCGACATCGCCGAAGGTTCTCCGGTCGACGGCTTCGACGCCTCCATCACGGGCAGCAACGATTACAGCGCGCTCGACGGCGCGGACGTCATCATCGTCACGGCGGGTATTCCGCGCAAGCCGGGCATGAGCCGCGACGACCTGATCGGCATCAACACCGGCGTCATCCGCAAGGTCGGCGAGAACATCAAGAAACATGCGCCGAAAGCCTTTGTCATCGTCATCACCAACCCGCTCGACGTCATGGTCGGCGTGATGCAGGAAGTCACGGGCTTCAAGCCGAACAAAGTCATCGGCATGGCGGGCGTGCTGGATAGTGGCCGCTTCCGCTACTTCCTTGCCGAAGAACTCAATGTTTCGGTGGAAGACGTCACCGCCTTCGTTCTCGGCGGCCACGGCGACAGCATGGTGCCGTTGGCGCGTTATTCCACGGTCGCGGGCATCCCGCTGCCGGACATCATCAAGATGGGCTGGACGACGCAGGCGAAAGTGGACGCGATCGTCGACCGCACCCGCAAAGCGGGCGGAGAAATCGTCAACCTCCTGAAGACCGGTTCGGCGTTTTATGCGCCCGCGCTTTCGGCGATCGAGATGGCGCAGAGCTACCTGCTCGACAAGCGCCGCGTGCTCGGGTGCGCCGCATATCTCGACGGCGAATATGGCGTCAAAGGGCTTTACGTCGGCGTGCCTGTCGTCATCGGCAAGAACGGCGTCGAAAAGGTGATCGAAGTGGAATTCACGGCGGAAGAAAAGGCCGCGTTCGACAAGTCGGTCGTGGCGGTCAAGGAACTCTGCGAAGCCGCGAAGAAAATCAAGACGGCGGCGGCCTGATCCGATGAACGTCCATGAGTACCAAGCCAAGGAGCTTCTGAAAGCGCGCGGCATTCCCGTGCTGAACGGTTTTGTCGCCTACACGGCGGAAGACGCGGCGAAGGCGGCGCAAAAGCTGCCGGGGCCGGTTTACGTCGTGAAAGCGCAGATCCACGCCGGCGGCCGCGGCAAAGGCGGCGGCGTCAAGGTCGTGAAGTCGATCGACGAAGTGCGCGAGACCGCCAAAAAGATGATCGGCATGAACCTCGTCACGCACCAGACCGGCCCGCAAGGCCACGAGGTGCACCGTGTTTATATCGAGGAAGGCTGCGACATCGGCCGCGAGCTTTATCTCGGCATGCTGATCGACCGCGCCACCTCCCGCGTCACCATCATGGCCTCGACCGAAGGCGGCGTGGAGATCGAGGAAGTCGCGGCGAAAACGCCGGAAAAGATCATCAAGGTCGTGGTCGATCCCGCCGTCGGTTTTCAGGCGTTTCAGGGGCGGCAAATCGCCTTTGCGCTGGGGATGGAAGGCAAGCAGGTCGGCAAGGCGGTTTCGTTGATCGGCAAGATGTACGACGCCTTCATCGGGCTGGATGCTTCGATCGTCGAGATCAATCCGCTGGTCGTCACCAAGGGCGGGGACATCATTCCGCTCGACGCCAAGATGAACTTCGACGACAATGCGCTCTTCCGCCATAAGGATGTCGAAGAACTGCGCGATGTGACGGAGGAAGACCCGTCCGAAAAACGCGCCAAGGATAACGAGCTGAGCTACGTCAAGCTGACCGGCAATATCGGCTGCATGGTCAACGGCGCGGGGCTTGCCATGGCGACGATGGACATTATCAAGCTCTATGGCGGCGATCCGGCAAACTTTCTGGATGTCGGCGGCGGCGCGACCAAAGAGCGCGTGGCCGAAGCCTTCCGCATCATCCTCTCCGATCCGAACGTCGAGGGCATCCTCGTCAACATCTTCGGCGGCATCATGCGCTGCGACATCATCGCCGACGGCGTCATCACCGCGGCGCGCGAACTGGGGCTGACCATGCCGTTGATCGTGCGGCTCGAGGGCACCAACGTCGACAAAGGCAAGGACCTTTTGAAGAAATCCGGACTTAACATCATCGCGGCCGACAATCTTGCCGACGCCGCGCAAAAGGTTGTTAATGCCGTCAAAGCGGAGGCTGCGTAAACCATGTCCGTACTTGTTGATAAAAACACCAAAGTCATCTGCCAGGGGTTTACCGGCGCGCAGGGCACGTTCCACTCCGAGCAGGCGGTCGCTTACGGCACGCAAATGGTCGGCGGCGTCACCCCGGGCAAGGGCGGCACCAAGCACCTCAACCTGCCGGTGTTCAACACCGTGAAGGATGCGGTCGATGAAACCGGCGCGAACGCCAGCGTGATTTACGTGCCGCCGCCGTTCGCGGCGGACGCGATCCTCGAGGCGATCGACGCGGACATTCCGCTCGTCATCTGCATCACCGAGGGCATTCCGGTGCTCGACATGGTGAAGGTGAAGCGCAAATTGCAAGGCTCGGCGACGCGCCTGATCGGCCCCAACTGCCCGGGCGTCATCACGCCGGGCGAGTGCAAAATCGGCATCATGCCGGGGCACATCCACAAG
>JAJZFS010000034.1 GCA_021805245.1 Pseudomonadota bacterium
CATGCATGGGCAGCAAAAGCCGTCGAAACGCGCGCAAACCGTCATGGACAGGGTGGCAGCAAGGCTGGGGCGTGCCGCGCTTGACGCCTACCGCCGCGACAATATCCGCCGTTTCGGGACGCCGCAGACCGCCCGTCCTGCCGCGGCGCATAAAAAACGTTCCGCCGCGCCGTAAAAACCCGTTATACTGTTACGGTACTTGTTGGAGGACAGTCCTTTGCCGCAAAGCGACACATCCCGCCCCGCACATCCGATTTTCGAAAACGAGCAGTGGGTCTGGGAAAAACATTACCCCCAGGGCATCCGCTGGAACATGCCGATCCTGAAAAAGCCGCTGTTTCACGTGTTCGACCGCGCGCTCGACCGCTATGCCGAAAACACGCTGTGCGATTTCATGGGCAAGTCCTTCACTTACGCGAAGATCGGCGAATATGTGGAGCGCGTCGCAGCGGGCCTGCAGAAGAGAGGCGTCAAAAAAGGCGCCAAGGTCGGGCTCTTTTTGCCCAACACGCCCTATTACATCATGTTTTACTACGCCATCCTCAAAACCGGCGCGACGGTGGTGAATTATAATCCCCTGTATGTCGAGCACGAGCTGAGCCACCAGATCGAGGACAGCGAGACCGACATCATGGTGACGATGGATTTGAAATTCCTCACCGACAAGATGGAGAAGATGTTCGCCGAGACGCGGCTCAAAAAAGTTATCGTCTGCCCGATGACGGGGATTCTGCCGTTCCCGAAAAACCTGCTCTATCCGCTGGTCAAGGCCAAAGACGTTTCGCGCATCTCCTACGGCGAGCGTTACCTGCGTTTCGACGACATCGCCGACAACGACGGAAAGTTCGACCTCGCCGTGATCGAGGCGGAAAAAGACATCGCCGTGCTGCAATATACCGGCGGCACCACCGGCGTGCCCAAGGGCGCGGTGCTGACCCACGCCAACCTTTACGCGAATATTCTGCAGACGGCCGGCTGGGTCGGCGGCATCGTCGATCCGGGCCGCGACGTGATGATGGGCGTTTTGCCGTTCTTCCACGTCTTCGCCATGACGGTGGTGCTGAATTGCGCCGTGTGGGAGGGCATGAAGATCGTGCTGCATCCCAAGTTCGATCTCAACGCCGTGCTGGACTCGGTCGAAAAGCACCGCCCGACGCTGTTCCCCGCCGTGCCGGCGATCTTCAACGCCATCGCGCAGTCGCCGCGCGTCGGGAAAATCGATTTCTCCTGCATCAAGTTTTGCATGTCGGGCGGCGCGCCGCTGCCTGACGCGGTGCGCGTAGCCTTCATCGACAAGACCGGCTGCGCCAATATCGCCGAAGGCTACGGCATGACGGAAACCTCGCCGGTCGTCGCCTTCAATCCCGCGAAAGGCGAGATCAAGCAAGGCTCCGTCGGCATGCCGATCCCCGGCACGGTCATCGAGATCATCGACCGCGACGACGGCGTCTCGGTGCTCAACACCGGCGAAAAGGGCGAGATCTGCATCTCCGGCCCGCAGGTCATGAAAGGCTATTACAACAAGCCGGAGGAGACCGAAGCGTCTTTCCGCCACGGGCACTTCCATACCGGCGACGTCGGCTATCTCGATAACGAGGGTTACCTTTACATCGTCGACCGCATCAAGGACATGATCATCATCCGCGGCTACAAGGTCTATCCGCGCTTCGTCGAGGAGGCGCTGGCCAAACATCCCGCCGTGGCCGAATGCCTCGTCGCCGGCGTGCCGGACGAAGAGCGCGGCGAAACCGCCTGGGGCTGGGTGCGGCTGAAAGACGGGCGCACGGCGACGGAAGACGACCTCAAGGCGTTTTTAAAAGACAAAGTCTCGCCCATCGAGTTGCCGCGCAAGATCATCATCCGCGACAAACCCCTGCCGCGCACCGCCATCGGCAAGCTCGACAAAAAAGCGATTTTGGTGGAAGAGGGGATTGCCAAGGCCTAATCGGGCCAGCGTTTGTGAATCCACAGCCATTGGGCGGGGTTTTTGCGTACCCATTCCTCAAGACAGGCGTTCAGCTTGACCGTGAGGCTGAAGATGTCCCGTTCGCGGTCGCCGCGCGCGGGCATTTCCAGCGCCGGAAAGACTGTCATCCTGAAATGGCAGCCTCCGGTGCGTTCGATATAGGCCGGATAAACCGGGCAGTTGAAATGCAGCGCGAATTGCGCGGGCGCGGTCGTCGTCATGGCGTCGCGGCCGAAGAACGGCGCGGGGATGCCTTCGTTGAGCTTCTGGTCGATCAGGATGCCGAGCGCGCCGTTCCGCCGCAGCACCGAGAACATTTCCTGCGCGCCCGCGCGGCCTTTTTCGATATGTCCCGCGCCGCCGGAGGCGCGCGCATGGCGGAGCAGGCCGTCGACGCCGGCGTTGTTGGGCTTGCGGTAGACGAGGTGGATATCGAGGCCGCGCTTTTTGGCGGCGATGGCGTTGATCTCCCAGTTGCCGATATGCCCGCTGCAAAAGATGGCGGGTCTGCCGCTTGCCCGCACGGCGTCGAGATGTTCGCCGCCCGCGAGGTCGACGCGCTCCCAGATGCGGTGCAGGTGCGCGTATTCCGCCGTGGTGCGTCCGATATTGTCCCACATACCGCGGATAATCGCCTCGCGTTCCGCGGCGGTTTTGTCAGGGAAGGCGCGGGCGAGATTTTTGCGTGCCGTCGCGGTGGAGGGGAACAGCGGGCCGAGCGTGCGCATGACAGCCCCGCCGGTGGCGGAGGCGAGATCGCAGGGCAGCACGCGGAAAAAGCCGTAAATGGCATAGGCGATGCCAGTTTCAAGCGCATAGCGCAGGCGTTTGGACAGGGGGAGCGGCGTGTCCGACATCAGGTGGATCTTTTGGCGAGCGCCTGTTCGATCAGCGGGAAGACCGCGTCTTTGTCCTGCCAGACGAGATGCACGCCGAATTTCTCGACCTTGTCGCGCAGAGAGCCCGGCACGCGCACATGGTCCTTCACGGTGGTCAGCACGGGCGCGCCCTTGAGACCCGCGGAGTTGAGAAAATCCTGCAGATCGTCCTCGTCGTAAGGATAGTGGTCGGGGAAAGAGAGCCAGCCCGCCACGGTCGCGCCCGCCGCTTCCAGCGTTTCTTTGAACTTCGTCGGGCGGCCGATGCCGGCGAAGGCGAAAACCTCCTTGCCCTTGACGCCGGGGTTGTCCGCGTCGGGCTCCAGCGTGGTGAAGAGGACGGGCGCCTCGCTGTGGCGCTTGAGGAAGTCCGCCGCGCCGGTTGCGTCGGCGCCGATGATGATGAAGGCGTCGGCGCGCGCGATGCCGGAGATCAGCGGCTCGCGCAAAGGCCCGGCCGGAAAGACCGCGCGGTTGCCGAAGCCGACCTTGCCGTCGATGACGACGAAGGAGAAGTCTTTATAAATCACGGCGTTTTGAAAGCCGTCGTCCATGATGACGATGTCCGCGCCCGATTCCATCGCCGCCTGCGCGCCGAGCGGGCGCTTCACCGCGACCCAGGTCGGCGCTTTGTCGACCAGCAGCAGCGCTTCGTCGCCGACGTCGTAGGCCGTGTCGCGCGCGGGCGCGACCTGCAGCGGGCCCGCCTCTTTGCCGCCGTAGCCGCGGCTGAGCAGGTGCGGGTTGAGGCCCTTTTCTTTCAAAAGATCGGCGAGCGCCAGCACGACCGGCGTTTTGCCCGCACCGCCCGCGACGAGGTTGCCGACGCAGATCACCGGCTTGGCCATCGGCACGGGGAAGTAGAGGCCGAATTTGCGCTCCACCGCCGCGCCGTAAAACCAGCTGACGGGCGTGAGGACGAGTTTGAGCAATTGCTCCCCGAGCGATTTCTGGCGGTACCAGAACGGCGGTGCGGCCATCATGCTGACTTCTCCTCGGCAAAAGACGGAACGGCGGGCAGGATTTTTGCGAGGAACGGCGCGAGGGCGGCGGTTATTTCGTCGACGACGTGCGCCTGTTTTTCGGTCCAGGCCTTGGCGGCGGCGCCCATGGTTTTGAAAGCGTCGGGATCGTCGAGCGCGCGTTCCAGCGCCCTGCCGAGCGCCTCGGCGCCGTCAAGACGCAGCGCGGCGTCGCGGCTTTCGAAGTCGTGGCAGATGGCTTTGAAGTTGAACATGTGCGGTCCGTAAAAAATCTGGCAGCCGAATTGCGCGGGCTCGATCGGGTTGTGTCCGCCGTGGGGCACGAAAGACCCGCCCATTATACACAAACGCGCGCATTTATAGAAGAGTCCGAGTTCGCCCAAGGTGTCGGCGACATAAACGTCATCCTGCGGGTGCGGCTGGGCGCCGCGCGACCGGCGCCGCACCCGCAGGCCCGAGCTTGCCGCCAGCGAGGCGATTTCGTTGCCGCGCTCCGGATGGCGCGGGACGATGATGGTCAGAAGTCCGGTGTTTATTTTCCGCAAAGCATTATGCAGCTGGAGGGCGATGTCTTCCTCGCCGGGATGGGTCGAGGCCCACAGGAGGCGCCGCCTCTGTCCAAGCGCGGCTTCAAGGTCCTGAAGCTTGTGCGCATCAACGGGCAGCGGCGCGGCGGCGTATTTGAGGTTGCCGGAGACTTGCACGTTGTCCGCGCCGAGCGCCGTCAGCCGTGCGGCCTCGGCGTCGTTTTGCGCGAGGCAGAGCGCAAAGACGGACAGCAGTTCACGCGCCGTGCCGCGCACAAAACTCCAGCGTTTGAAGGATTTTTCCGACATGCGCGCGTTGAGCAGCACGGCTTGGATGTGGCGCGCTTTGACGGCGGCGAGCATGTTCGGCCAGAAGTCCGATTCCGACCACAGCGCGAGATCCGGCTTCCAGTGATCGAGGAAGCTGGCCACCCAGCGCGGATGATCGACGGGGATATATTGATGAAACGCGCCTTGTGGAAGGCGCGCCGCCATCAGTTTCGCCGAGGTGACCGTGCCGGTGGTGACCATGATCTGCAGGGCGGGATAATCGGCGAGCAGCTTGGCGATCAGCGCCAGCAGGGATTGCGCCTCGCCGACGCTTGCCGCATGCAGCCAGACCAGCGGCTTGTTTTCGCGCGGGCGCGATGGCCTGCCGCGCCGCTCGCCGGTGCGCGCCGCGTCTTCCTTGCCGCGCTTTTCGCGGCGCTTGAGATAGGCCTCGAGCAGCGGGGTCGCGGCGGCGGTCAGGTTTTTGTAAAAAGCCATCAGCATGGGGACATGTTGGGGCTTTTCAGGGGGATTTCAAGCTTTTCTTGCTGCCGCCCGTCCGGCGGCCTAAGATAAAGGGATGGGCGACAAGCAAAAAGCCATCGAAGAACTCAAAAAACAGCGCAAACTGGCCCGCGAGCGCATCGGGCCCGATGGCATCAGGAAGCTTGAAAAAATGGCTTCCGATTTACAGAAAAACAGGAATATGGCGGTGGCCGGCGACGCCCTGACCGACGGCATGGTGCCCTACGACAAAAAGGCCGCCCTGGCCGCGTTTCAGATGTTCCTCAAAAACCACGGCGACCCTGCCGAGTTCGAGCGGCGGCTCAAGGCGCTGATCGTGAAGAAGAGTCACTAGGCGGGTTTTAAAAAACTATTTCTACTGGTTGTGAACACGCATTTATTTTAAAAAGGCGGCATATTCCTTATCAGCGAAATTAATGATGATGTCACCCTGTTCCCGCAGATGGTTCCCAATATCATTTGTCTTAATGGTTAATAAATGACCAAGGAGTTCTGTAGTTACTGCGTCATCACCTAAGATTGCTGCTGCTGCCTGAAGCTTATCGTATTGCCAGCGTAGCTGCGTTATAGCATCCATACATTTTTTCGAGTTTTCGAAGTTAAACTTCACGTGCAGAAGTGCAACTGTAAAATAGTTATAGAAGGGTTTAATCCGTTCTAACGATTCAAAAAGAATTTTGCTACGCTCTTTGCCGCATGCCGTTATATATTCATATGCAGCAGCGTGCTCATTTTTTGATATCGAATTGATACGAGCTTTTATTCCATCTTCGTCACATTGCCAGTGTGTGAGGGGTGAAGTTATTCCCTTAACGTAAGCGTTGGTGTTTTCAATTAAATCATCCAAGCACTTTAATTTTCTTCTAGCCCTTTCCTGAGTTTTCCAGCTCTTTAATGCGTAAATTGCAGTAACGGCCATGACTAAGGTAGAAAAGCTTGTGATGATATCTAGGCTCTTCGTAGATGTGATGTGCATGAAAAGTGATTTAATACATTCCATGCACATACTCTATCTACCCCGTTTTGTCGTTGCCTTACCCCTATTCCAGCTCGCTCAAAACGGTGCGGAAGGTGTCGAGCGCCCAGTCGATCTGCTCTTTGGTGATGGTGAGCGGCGGGGCGAAGCGCACCACAGTCTCGTGCGTTTCCTTGGAGAGCATGCCGTGCGCCATCATCTTTTCGCAGACGGTGCGGGCGGAGACTTTGCTCGGTTCGAAATCGACGCCGATCCACAGGCCGCGGCCGCGCACGGTGCGGATGAGCGGACTCTTGATGGCCTGCATCTGCTCGAGCAGGTATTTGCCGAGCGTGGCGGAATTTTCGACCAGTTTTTCCTCGATCAGCACGTTGAGCGCCTCGAGGCCGACCGCGCAGGCGAGCGGATTGCCGCCGAAGGTCGAGCCGTGAGAACCGGGATTGAACAGGCCCATCACTTCCTTCGAGCCGGCGATGGCGGACACCGGCAGCACGCCGCCGCCGAGCGCCTTGCCGAGGATGATCACGTCGGGCTTGGCGTTTTCATGCTCCCAGGCGAACATCTTGCCGGTGCGGCCGAGGCCTGACTGCACTTCGTCCATGATCATCAGCACCTTCTTCTCGGTGCAGAGCTTGCGCAGGGCGGCGAGGAAACCGTCGTGCGGCACCTTGATGCCCGCTTCGCCCTGAATGGGCTCGAACATCACCGCGCAGGTATTGGGCGTGATCGCTTTTTCAATCGCCTTGATGTCGTCGAACGGCACGGAGACGAAGCCGGGCGTGAACGGGCCGAAGCCTTTTTTGTATTCCGCTTCCGAGGAGAAGCCGACGATCGTCGTGGTGCGGCCGTGGAAGTTGCCGTTGGCGACGATGATCTCCGCCTTGTTGTCGGGAATTTTCTTGACCATATAGCCCCAGCGCCGCGCGGCCTTGATCGCGGTTTCGACCGCTTCGGCGCCGGTGTTCATCGGCAGGGCGAGGTCCATCTTGGAGACTTCGCACAGTTTTTCCATGAAAGGCCCGAGCGTGTTGGAGTGATAGGCGCGGCTCGTCATGGCCAGCGTCTTGGCCTGTTCGGTCAGCACTTTGATGATTCGCGGGTGCGAGTGGCCGCAGGAGACGGCGGAATAGGCGCTCATCATGTCCAGATACTTGTTACCCTCGATGTCCCAGGCATAGACCCCCTCGGCGCGATTCAGCAATACCGGCAAGGGCTTATAGTTCGCCGCGACGAAATGCGACTCGCGTTCGATAGCTTCTTTGGCGGAAAGAACAGTGGTTTTGTGTGCGGCGTGGCTTGTCATAATGGTCACCCTTGAATTTGATGTGAACGGGGATATAGTGGGATCTCTTAATGCAACGGATTATCCAACTCCACAGGAGAAAAAGCAATGCTGATCGGCGTTCCTAAAGAAATCAAGACCAAAGAGTTCCGCGTGGGGCTGACCCCGACGTCGGTGTATGAATATGTACGTCATGGCCATGAGGTGATTGTCGAAACCAATGCCGGCGTCGGCATTCAGGCCAGCGACGACGCGTACGTGAAAGCGGGCGCGAAAATCGCCAAATCCGCGAAAGAGGTTTTCGACAAAGCGGAGATGATCGTCAAAGTGAAAGAGCCGCAGGCGGTCGAATGCAAGATGCTGCGCGCAGGGCAGATCCTTTTCACCTACCTGCACCTCGCCGCCGACGCCGCGCAGGCGAAGGGCCTGATGGAGTCGGGCGCCGTCGCCATCGCCTATGAAACGGTGACGAACGAGCGCGGCGGATTGCCGCTGCTCGCGCCGATGAGCGAAGTCGCGGGACGCATGGGCGTGCATGTCGGCGCGCACAGCATGCACATCACCCGCGGCGGCTCGGGGATCCTGATCGGCGGCGTGCCGGGCGTGCGGGCGGCCGATGTCGTCGTCCTCGGCGGCGGCGTCGCGGGCACCAACGCGGCGAAGATGGCCATCGGCCTCGAAGCCAACGTCACCATTCTTGAAAAAAATCTCGACCGTATCCGCTATCTGGAAGACCTCTTTGGCGCGCGCGCCAACGTTATTTATTCCACGCATTCCTCGGTGGAAGAATATGTCAGCAACGCCGACCTCGTCATCGGCGCGGTGCTGGTGCCCGGCGCGCTGGCGCCGAAGCTGATTACGCGCGCGCTCCTCAAGAAGATGCGCCCCAAATCGGTGATCGTCGACATCGCCATCGATCAGGGCGGCTGCGCCGAAACCTCCAAGCCGACCACGCACGACGAGCCGACCTTCGTCGTCGACGACGTCGTGCATTATTGCGTTGCCAACATGCCGGGCGCGGTGCCGCGCACCTCGGCCTATGCGCTCAACAACGCCGTGCTGCCTTATGGTCTCGAGATCGCGGACAAGGGCTGGGTCAAGGCGCTTTCCGACAACAAACACCTGCGCAACGGCTTGACGGTCTGCAAAGGCAAGATCACGCAGGCGGAAGTCGCCCACGACCTCAAGCTCTCTTACACGAAAGCGGAAGAAAGTCTCGCGGCATGACGGGGGAAAGCAAGAAATCCGGCTGCTGCGGCGGCCCGAAAAAAGCGCCTTGCGACGGGAAGGAGAAAACCGCGCCGAAAAAAGAACGCGACGTTCTCCTGCTCAACGCCTACGAGATGTCCGATGAAGAAGAACAGGGCGGGTGCTGCGGCGGCTCTTGCGGCTGCGGCTGACCTTCAAGCCCTGATCAGTCCTTCCAGAGGGCGCAAGTCCGCGCTTGCGGGAAAGACGTGCTTTTCCACGCCCGCCCGCTCCAGATGCAAATGTTCGACGAGAACGGCCTTCGCCACTTGGCGGAGGTCGGTCGTCGGCGCAAGGTCGCGGTTCTGATAAAGATTGTTGCCGCCAAGGCCCGGCCATGCCGCTACGACGCGCCCGCCGTCCACCGCGCCGCCGAGCAGGAACGCGCAGGAAGCCGTGCCGTGGTCGGTGCCGGCGGTGCCGTTTTGCCGCACGGTGCGGCCGAATTCCGTCGCGGCGAAGATGACGGTGTTTTGCCAGTGCGCGCCGAGCGACTCTTTGAGCGCGCCGAAGCCGGCATCGAGCGCGGCGAGGTTGTTGGCGAGCGGGCCTTTGTCCGTGCCCTGCTGGAAGTGCGTGTCCCAGCCGTTGATCTCCATGGTGGCGATGCGCGGGCCTTGGGGATCGGAGAGGATTTTCCCCACCGCCTCCGCGGTCTTTTGCATCGCGACCTTGTTTTGCAGATTGCCGCCGTTGCCCATCTTTTTCATGGCGTCCGGCCCGCCGAGCGCCTGATCGGCGATGGTGTGCACGTTCACCGCCTCTTTGAGCGTCTGTTCGAACAGGCGGTCCTTGTTGTACATTTTATCGAGGAGAATGAGCATGGTGTCCGACGGCATGCCGAAGACGTCCGGCGCCCAGGTCGCCACTTCCACCTTGCCCTGCAGCGAGAGCGGGATGGTCTCCCCGACGGCGAGGCCGAGCTTGGCGTCGCGCGCGCCATAGAGCGCCAGCGCGCGGTTGAGCCAGCCGGTCGGGAGTTCGTGCGGCGCGAGGCCGCCCGATTCCAGCACGTTCTGCCCGTCGAAGTGCGAGCGCAGGCGGTAGGGTGTGGCGGCGGCCTGCAGGGCGATCGCCTCCTTCGCGCGGAACATCGCGGCGAAGTTGGCGAGATTGTTGTGCGCGCCGTAGAAAGTGTCGAGCGGCGCGTAATCGGCGGGCTTCAGGGCAAGACCGTTGCGCGCCTCTGTATAGTTGCTGTCGCCGTAGGGGGGGATGACGTTGAGCCCGTCCATCGCGCCGCGCAGGATGACGAAGATGAAGCGCGTATCGACCGGCGCGCTGGCGAAGGCGACGCGGATGCCGGAGAACATCGTACCGGCGGTCAGGGCGCCGAAGCCCTGCAACAGGCGGCGGCGGGTGACGGGCGTGTCGTTGTGCGTCATGGGCGTTATCTCCTCTGGAATTCGGGGCTGGAGAACAAAAGTGTGATCGCCTCTTCGACGCTGCCGGCATTGAGCACGGCGCGGCGCGTTTCATTTGAGGCCACGGGGCCGATGGTGTTTTCCATTAGGTAGCTGGGGTTGAACTGCGTGCTCAACAGGCGCCCCGCGAGGCGCGCGATGTTGATGCGCTGCAGCAGCGCCTGCGCGCTCATCCAGTCGGCGGATTTATCGCTCCAGCCCGCGGGCGAGGGCGCGGAAAAAGGCATCTGCCCCAGCATGCGCAGCGGGCCGATGATCTGGTTGTCCTTGAGTTTGTGCGTGAGGCCGCCAGCGCGCAGCAGCGAGAGGAACAGCTCGTCGGGCGTCTTGAGCTTGGCGAGCGGATGTTCCCACGCCTCCTTCATGTTGATCAGCGCGCGGTAGACAGGCGTGAGGTTGCCGTGGTGCGCGTTGTAGGCCTGCGCGAGATGCGCGACGGCGGCGGGCGGCGGGTCGTCGGCGATAAAATGCCGCACCAGCTTCGTGGCGAGGAATTTGCCCGTGGCCGGGTGGTGCGCGAGGACTTGCAGCGCGTGTTCGCCCTCATGGACGCCGTTGTCGTGATAGATCTCTCCCAGGAACGTCTTGTCGCCCGGCTCATGCATGTTGGGGTTGAAAAAGAAGCCGCTGCCGTCGCCCTTGTTGTCGCGGTCGACCGTCCAGCCGGTGAGAATCTCGGAAAATTCCGTCACGTCCGTCTGCGTATAGCCACCGTCGACGCCGATCGAATGCAGCTCCATCGTCTCGCGGGCGAGGTTTTCGTTGAGGCCCTTGCGCTGGCGGAGGCCGGCCCTGGAGTGCGGCCCCATCGAGATCTGGTTGTCGAGGTAAATCTCCATCGCCGGATGCCGCGTCGCCGCGCGCAAAAGATCGTGAAAATTGCCCAGCACATGCGGGCGGATGGCTTCCTGCACATAGGGCGCGATCAGCGTCGCATCCTGTCCCTTGGTGACCGATACGGTAAAGTGGTTGGTCCAGAACCGCACCAGCCGCTCGAAGAACGGCGCGGGCGACACGGCGGCGGCGCGGATCATCGCCGCGTCCTGGCCGACGACCCTTTGTTGTTTTTCCTTGTTTTTGGCCTTGATCTTGTCCGCCAGCTGCGCTTCCATCTCCGCATTGCCTGTGGCTTTCGCCATCATGCGGCTCTGACGCATCATCATGTTGTTCGTGCGCATCTGTTGCAGCGCTTCCATCGTCGTGGGGATATTTTGCGGCGCGGCGCTTTGCACGTATCGGGGGTCGAGCTGGCTTGCCAGCCATTGGCGCGGCTTGTCGATGGTGTCGAAATCGCCCGGCGCGGCGCCGAGGCCGAAGCGGGTGACGGCGATGAACGTGGGTTTGTTGGCTGTCATGGAAGCGGTCCGGTTGTTGGGCGTTATCTTCCCATTATCGCCCGTCGAAGATTAATGACGGCTTACCGCGAATATTAAAAAAATCCAATGTCATATTAAAAGAGGGTTCACATATTATGTGTCAACCGGTCAACATTCCGGTCCGACTTGTTGACCGGCGGGGGAGCGCATATTACGCTTATCGTGTAATCCCGCGCTAAACGGTATGGAGACTGATGTGAAAAAACTTTACCTGACGTGCCTGATTCTGGGTCTGTGCCTTGCGCCGGTCATCGCGCATGCCTATACCACCAAGTGCAGCGGCACTTCCTGCGATGTGAAGTGCAAGGATGGCACCTTCGTCGGCACGATGTACTGGAACGGCAGCCAGTGGTCGGACGGCGTGCGCGCCGACAAGGACAAGAACAAAGTGGCCAAGGCGATGGTCGCCGCCCAAGGGACCGCTTGCCAATAAGGCGCGTTCCTCCGGCAAAAAATTCGCCGTTGTTGCAAACGACCTTCTGTAAGCGCGCTGTAAGCTTTCGCGCATAGAATGCAAAGATGTGTTGTCTTGCAAAGACAGTCGTTGTTTTTTAAGAAACCAAAAGGCAGGTGCAACCATGACCATAGCCCAAACCCGCGCGGCGGAGAACAGCCCGCCGCAAAAGCTCTCCGGCCTGCGCAAGGTCCTCGAGCAGCGCATCATCGGCCAGAAAAGCCTGATCTGGAACATGATCATTTGTTTGCTGTGCGACGGGCACATGCTGATCGAAGGCATGCCGGGCCTCGCCAAGACCACGGCGGCGAAGGCGCTGGCCGAAGGCGTCGAGGGCGATTTCCACCGCATCCAGTTCACGCCCGACCTTTTGCCGTCGGACCTGATCGGCACGGAGATTTACGTGCACGAAAAGAGCGATTTTACCTTCCGCAAGGGGCCGGTCTTCAACAACATCCTGCTCGCCGACGAGATCAACCGCGCGCCCGCCAAGGTGCAGTCCGCGCTGCTGGAGGCGATGGAGGAAAAACAGGTCACCGTCGGCCACACGACCTACAAATTGCCCGAGCTTTACATGGTGCTGGCGACGCAGAACCCGATCGAGCAGGAAGGCACCTATAATCTGCCCGAAGCGCAGCTCGACCGCTTTTTAATGCACACCATTGTCGATTATCCGACAGCGGAAGAAGAACGCAAGATTCTCGACTACGACGATAACCGCCGTAAAGCAGCCCCCGCAGCCACGTCCGCGAACATTTCCGTCAGCTCCCAGGCGGAGGTGTTCGCGGCGCGCCGCGAAGCGGCGGCGCTGCACGTTGATGAAAAACTCAAGCAATATATCGTGTCTCTGGTGACGGCGACGCGCGAAGCGGAAAAGTACGACACCAAACTGACGGGCTGGATCCGTCATGGCGCGTCCCCCCGCGCCACCCTCGCGCTGTTGCGGGCCGCCAAGGCGCGGGCGTGGATGGAAGGGTGCGACTATGTCTCGCCGCACCACATCCACGCCGTCGCGCCGGATATTTTGCGCCACCGCATCATTCCGTCCTTCGAGTCCGAGGCCGAGAATGTATCGCGCAGCGATATCGTGGCGCAATTGCTGGACGTCGTGGCCATACCTTAAGGGGAGGCAGGCGTGATTACCCCCGACTTCGAGGAGCTTATTCGCCTGGGGGCGCGCGCCCCGCGCCTGCGGCTCGCCGCGGGGAGGAAGACATTCGCTCAGGCGGCGGGCGCGCATGCCTCGCCGTTCCGCGGGCAGGGGCTCTCTTTCCACGAAGTGCGCGAATATAAAACCGGCGACGATATCCGCCGCATCGACTGGCGCGTCACGGCGCGCACCGGCAAACCGCACCTAAAAGTTTTCACCGAGGAGCGCGAGCGCACCGTTTTGCTGGCCATCGACGCCAACGCGGCGATGCGGTTCGGCACGCGCGGTACGTTCAAATCGGTGCAGGCGGCGCGGGCGGCGGCTGTGCTCGGGCATCAGGCGCATGGCGAAAACGACAAGCTCGGCTGCGTCGTGTTCGGCGATGTGGAAGAGGGTTTGCGGTTTTTCACCCCAGCGCGCTCCGGCCGCGCCTTGTGGCAGGCTTTGAAGCTGCTCAGCGGCGGGGAGGCCGATAAACATGCCGCCGCCGTGCCGGTGAAAGTGGAAGAGGCGCTGGAATATCTCGGGCGCGCCGCGCCGACCGGCGCGCTGCTCTTCGTCATCAGCGATTTTTACCCGCTGACGGAAGCGTTCGAAAAACATCTCGGCAATCTCCGCCGCCGCTGCGACGTGGTGCTGGTCGCCGTGCATGATCCGGCGGACGACGTCATGCCGCCGATGGACATGGTGATTTTCAGCGATGCGGCAGGGCAAAAATCGCGCGTCAATACCGACAGTCTCGCGGGGCGCGAATCTTACGCCGCCCAGTGGCGCGACAACCGCAAAATCCTCGAAGACAGCGCGCGCCGCCAGCGCATCGGCATCGTCGACATCCATACGGACGGCAAGGTTTATAACGACCTGCTGCGCGGCCTCCGGCGGCTCGACTTCGGGAGGACGGCATGACGGCCATTCCCGTGACGGCGGTTCCGGCGGCGGCGCCCGCGCAGCAAACGGCGGCCCGGCTTCTCGCGCAGCTCGACGATATTCGCGGGCTGGATCGCATCAGCTGGTGGCCGCCCGGGGTCGGCTGGTGGGTCGTGCTGGGCGCCCTTGCGCTGGGGGCGGGATATTTTCTGCTTCTCTATTTCCAACGCCGCGCCTACGAACTGAGCTGGAAGGGCGATGCGCGCAAGCAATTACTGCAGCTGGAGGCGCGCCTCGCCGACGGCACGACGCAGGACGTGGCGGCGGCGCTTTCCATCCTGCTGCGGCGCATCGCGATGCAGCGGCATTCCCGCGCCGCCTGCGCGGGGCTCGAGGGGCGGCACTGGCTTCTGTGGCTGAAGGCGCAAGACCCCGCGGGGTTCGACTGGCTGGCGGCCGGCGGCATTTTGATCGAGGCGCCTTACGCGCCGCCGGGGAAAAAGTGGCCGCTGCAGGACGTGAAAACGCTGCTTGCCGCCGTGCAGAAATGGGTGCAGTGATGTTCGCATTCCAGTGGCCATATATGATCCTGCTGCTGGCGCTGCCGCTGCTGGCGTATTTTTTCGCGCCTGGGGCGCAGAAAAACCGCGCCGCACCCGATCTCCCCGAGGTCGCCTTTCCGCATCTGGCGCGCCTGCAGGCGGCGTTTCCGCACGAGGCCCCGCGCAAAAAAAGCGGCTGGGTTTATTATACGGTGCTGGCATTGGCGTGGGGCGCGCTGACGGTCGCGCTGATGCGTCCGCAGATCGTCAGCCGCTTCATGCAAGTGAAGGGCAAGGGCTATGACCTGATGCTGGCGGTCGACCTTTCCGGCTCGATGAACGCGCAGGATTACGCTATGGACGGGCAGCGCGTCAGCCGCCTCGATATGGTGAAACGCGTCGTCAGCCGCTTCATCCGCCACCGCCGCGGCGACCGCATCGGGCTTATCCTGTTCGGGACGCACGCCTATCTGCATGTGCCGCTGACGTTCGATACGGCTTCAGTGCGCAAAATGCTCGACAACGCCGAGGTCGGCGAGGCGGGCGGCGAGACGGCGATCGGCGATGCCATCGGGTTGGCGGTGCGCGCGCTGCGGCACAAGCCCGCCAATGCGCGCGTGCTGATTTTGCTCACCGACGGCGCGGACAATTCCAGCACCGTCCCGCCGCTTGCCGCCGCGAAACTGGCGAAATCCTACGGCATCCGCATCTACACCATCGGCATCGGCACCGACGGGCTCGTGCCTTTCCCGACAAAGCAGGGCATGGTCATGACGCAATTCCAGACCGACCCCGCGCTGCTGGAAAAAATCGCCGCGGTCACCGGCGGGCGCTTCTTCGAGGCGACGGACAGCTCGGCCTTGCGCAAAATTTATGCCGAGATCGACAAGCTCGAAAAAACGCAGATGAAAAAAAGGGGCTATATGATCCGCCGTCCGCTTTACCGCTATCCCCTGGGCTGTGCGCTTGTCCTGCTTTTG
The DNA here is from genome assembly GCA_021805245.1 of Pseudomonadota bacterium. GTDB lineage: Bacteria > Pseudomonadota > Alphaproteobacteria > Micavibrionales > UBA2020 > PALSA-926. The sequence goes on from JAJZFS010000034.1 coordinate 15,449, forward strand.
GGGCTGGCGCTCGCCCCCGTCTACAGGAGGGTGTCGCATGGCGTCTGATTTCGGGCAGCTTTATTTCGCTTCCCCGCTCTGGCTGTGGGGCTTGTGCGCCGTGCCTGCCCTATTCGCGCTTTATGCGCTGTTCTATAAAGGCGCGGTACGCACGGAGCAACTGAAACGCTTTGCCGACGCGCATCTTTTGCCGCATCTCGTCAAGAAAAGCGGTGGCGCGCAAAAAACCGCCTGGGGCAGCCTTGTGCGCTGGGCGCTGTTGTGGCTGTGCGGCACGCTCGCCATGGCGGGCCCGCGCTTCGGTTATACGGATGTGAAAACATTTCAGCCGGAGCGCGACCTCGTCATCGTGCTGGATCTCTCGCGGTCGATGAACGCTGCCGACGTCAAGCCTTCGCGCATCGCCCGCGCGCGGCAGGAGATAGACGATATTCTGAACCTGCAGCAAGGCGTGACTGTCGGGCTTGTCGCCTATGCCAAGGTGCCGCATATGGTCGTGCCGCTGACCGACGACATGAAAACGATCGGCAACCTTGTGCCCGCGCTGGACACGTCGCTGGTGACCGTGCAGGGCGACAGGTTGAAACCCGCTTTGCAAATGGCCGCGCATATGCTCGACGGCGAGCCGCACGGCAACGATAAATCCATCCTGGTGATCAGCGACGGCAACTTCGATGCGGGCGACATCGCGGAACTGGTCAGGGCGGCGGGCGGCGCGAGGATTTCCACCATGGGCGTCGGAACGGCCCAGGGCGCGCCGGTGCCGGACGGCGACGGCGGCTTCGTCAACGGCGCCAACGGCAATGTGGCGGTCTCGCGCCTGCAGGCGGGCGCGCTGCAAACGCTGGCGCGCCTCGGCGGCGGGATTTACGTGCGGGCGGATTATACGCACGACGACACCGACGCCATTCTCTCCCGCGCCGAAGGAACGGGCGTGGGCGCGGTGCGCGCATCGCCCGGAACGGTGCGCATCTGGAACGAGCGGTTTTACATCCCCGCCCTGCTGCTCGCGCTGCTGCTGTTGCCGCTGTTCAGGCGCGGCGCGGCGTTTCCGGTTGTTGTGCTGGCGCTGTTTTTGCTGCATCCGGCGCGGGCCGAGGCGGCGGGTTTCAAAAATCTCTTCTTCAACACGGCGCAACAGGGCAAGATCGCCTACGACGCGCACGACTACGCGGCGGCGATGAAGAAGTTCAAAACGCCTTACAGGCGCGGCGTCGCGGCCTACCGCGCGAAGCAATTCGCCGAAGCGGCGGCGCTGTTCAAGGCCGAAAAAGACCCGCGGCTGACACGGGCGGCGCAATATAACGCCGCCAACGCGGAGCTGATGGACGGAAAGATCAAGGACGCGATCTCCGGCTACAAGGCCGTGCTGAAGAAAAACCCGCACGACCGCCGCGCGCGGCACAATCTCGTGATCGCGGAAAAACTGCTGGAACTGAAAAAGAAAAAACCGCCGCAAAAGAAACAAAGGGAGCAGGGGGGGGGGCAAAAGAACCAGCGGCAGAAAAGCGGCGCGTCCAAAAACGAAAAATCGCAAAATAAAAATTCACAAAATGAAAACGCGCCGGACGGGCAGCAGCAAAAGAACGGGCCAAACAGCGACCGGCAGAAAAACAGCCAACAAAAAAACAGCGGGGCGCAATCTTCCGCCGCGCAAGGGCAAAAACCGCAGCCGGAAAAGGCGGCCGCCGGAAATAACAATGAACAGCAAGACAAACAGCAGGATCAAAGTGCCGGCGCGCCAAACAAACAGCAGAACAATGCCCGGGATCAAAAAGCCGCCGCGGCGCAAAAGGCCGCACGGCAAAAGGCGGCGGCGCGCAAAATGCGCGAACAGGAGGCCTATGGCGCGCGCCAGGCGCAAAGCCGCATGCCGCAAACGCAACAAGACATTGACGCCGACCAGTGGCTGGACCATATCCGGAGCGACCCCGGCTCTTTCCTGCAAAACCAGTTCAGGATAGAAGAGCGGAAGGCCCGCGCCGCAGAGGAGGAAAACCAATGATGAAAAAAATATTTGTTGTTCTGGCATTTTTAACCTTCTGGCCCGCGGCGGCCTTCGCCGCCAGCTTCACCGCGACGGTGGACAGTACCAGCGCCGCGGTCGGGCAGCCCGTCACACTGCAGCTCACGCTGTCCGGCGCGAGCGCCAAGGACGCGCCGGACACCAGCGTGCTGACCCCGTCGTTCAACGTTGTGTCGCAGGGACAGACGACCAACATGTCGTACGTCAACGGGCAGATGAGTTCAAGCGTCGGCTGGCAGTTCGTATTGCTGCCGAAAAAAGCGGGAACCATCGTCATTCCGCCCGTTTCGGTCGCGACGGACGGCGGCGTTTTGAAAACGGAGCGGATTATGCTAGACGTTTCCTCCGCTTCCGCCGCGCCGCCCGTCGCGTCGGGGCAGAATAATGCATACGGCGGTGCCTCGCCATCGGCCAATGCCGGAGAGCAGGTTTACGTTCGGACCAGCGTGGACAGCGACCACCCTTACCAAAACCAGCCGGTGACCTATACGGTCAGGCTGACCTCGCCCGTGAGCATGACGGATATTTCCCTGCAGCCGCCGACCGCCAGCAACGCGATTGTAAAGCCGATCGCCAAGCCGCTGATCACCAAGACGGTTGAAAACGGCATGCAGGTCAACGCCGTCGCCTTTCGTTTTCTGGTGACGCCGGTGCAGGCGGGAAAAATCACCATCCAGCCCGCCGTGCTGCAGGGGGACGTGGAGGTACCAAATCAGGCGCCGCAAAACGGCGGCTTTGGCAACTTCGGCAATTTTTTCACCAACCCGTTCCAGATGATGCAGAACAACATGGCGGGTTTCGGCTTTAACAGCTACCAGCCGTTCACCGTGGCGGGCGACAGCGTGACCTTGCATGTGCGCCCGCCCGTCGCGGGCGTGACGCCGTGGCTGCCGCTTGCGTCGTTGCGCCTCAGCCAGCATTTCGACATGACGGCGCCCGTCCACGTCGGCGATCCGGTGACGCGCAAGATCGTCCTGCTCGCGGGCGGCATGACGGGCGGCCAGTTGCCGAGTCTGAAAGACCAGCAAAACAGCGCCGATTTCAGCGTCTATGCCGGAAAGCCCGAGACCGGCAAGCATATCAACAGCGCAACCGGCGCGGTCTCCGGCTGGCTGCGGGAGAGTTACAGTCTGATCCCGCAAAAGGCGGGCAAGCTCGTCATCCCCGCCGTCACCGTCAAATGGTGGAATACGCAAGAAGACAAGGTCGTCGTCTCGACGCTGCCGGAAAAAACCATCGACGTGTTGCCCGCTGCCGCGGGGACGGGGCAAGGTGCAAATCAAACAGCGTTCGCCGCGCCCGCCGCGTCTGCGGGGTCTTCCGCGTCCGCGCCGCTCAAGGCGGCGGCGGTGGGCGTGCCGGCGCGGGGCCTTTCCGGCCCGCCGTGGCTCTATGCCTTTATGGCGGTGATGGTCGTGATTGTGCTGTGCGCGCTGTTCTGGGCTTTGAGCCTGCAGCGCAAGATCAACCGCCTTGTTGCCGTCAGGGAGCCCGTGGCGGAGAAAAAAGAGGCTGTTGCGCCGAAGAAAGAACCCGCCGGTTTTGCGGGGGCGGACAAGGCCGCGACGGCGGAGGACTTGAAGAATTATCTTCAAGCCTACGCACACGACCACTGGGGCACGCCCGCCAATGCGCCGCTGGAGAAAGTCTTCGCCGCCGCCACGGGGCAGCGCCCTGCGCTCGGCGGCGCGGAAGCGCAATCCCTGGTGCGCGATCTCGCCGGCGCGGTCTATGCCGGAAAGGCGGCGGATCTTGAGGATTTGAAGAAACGCTGCAAGCTGGTGCTGCAGGCCGCGAAGGGAAAGGCGGCGGATAACGACGACAAGGCGGGCGGCGAGAAGCTCTCCGGCCTCAATCCCAGTTAGGCGTTTACGTCAGAACTCCATCCACACGCCGGTATAAAGCGTGTTGTTGTCGGCGGCGCTGCGGCCCGTACCGTCGTAGTTCTTAGCCGCGCCGTCGAATTTGTTGTAGAGCGTATATTGTACGAAGAAGCGCGCGTTGAGATAGGGGAAGAACGGCGAGTCCGTATGGCCGAAGGGCGTATAGTCGGCCTGAAACGTCCAGCCCGTGCTGTCCGGCGTGTGGCTGGTGTTGGCGGCGTAAAGTTTGGCGTCGGCGCTGCCGGTGATGTCGAAGCGGCTGACCGTCAAGCCGTATTTATGCTCGTAATAGTAGGAGGCGCTGGCCGAAAAGCTGTTCAGGCTGTCATGCGTATTCGCCGCCTGCCCGAGCGCGGCCGAGGCGCCGAGCTCCTGCCGCTCATGCAGGTAGGACGCATAGAGCGAGACGTCCTGCGTGTCGTCGGGGGTGATGACCTGATAGGTGGCGTCGACAGCCGTATCCAGAAGATTGTCCGTGCCTGCGGTGCGGATATTGCCGGGGTAGCGCTTCTCCGCCATGCCGTAGGTGCCGAGGGAGAAATAATCGAGGCCGCTGGCGTTGGGGAAATGCACCACCGCGCGCCAGTAGGGCGCGACGCCGTCGATATGGTCTGCGGTGCTGACGTCTTCCACCCCGACGTCGCGCGCCATCGCGTCCGGCAGTTGTGTATAGCCGAACAGGCCGAGGTAAAACGTGTCGTTCCACATGCCGTAGGCGCCGGCGCCGACGGTGCGCTGGGCGAGTTTGTCGATGAACGGCGCGGCGGCGGGCGCGGGCATCAGGCTCGAGGTCAGGAACGGAAAGCGCCACACGGGCGTCGTCTGCCACGCGTCCTGCACGGAGGGCGCGTTGTTGGCGTCCGCGGCGAGCAGCAGCGGGCCGGCCGCGAAACGCAGCGTGCGGGTATAGCGGATGTCGACGTTGTCCCAGCCGAGGCGGTCGTTGACGCCGTCATAGGTCGCTTGCGAAAAGACGCCGAGATGCCGTGCCATATGTCCGGCGAAAAACAGCGAAGCCTGCTCGACGGCGAGGTTGTTGTTGGTGTTGTAGGGCGTCGCGCCCGCGGGCTGGTCTTTTTGCGTGTGGACGAAGCCGCCCTGCAGCAGGCCGGAGACGGCGTTTTTGAGTTTTTGCAGCGGGCTGAGCGCGCCGAGCTGGTAGCCGTTGAGCTTGAACATGCGGCCGATGGGCGTGAGCTGCGGGCCGAAGGAGCCGACGTGGCACGCCCAGCATTCCATGCCGCTCTGGCGGGCGAAGGCGGGCAGTGCGGACGCGGAGCGCGGCGCGGATAGCAGAAAGGCTCCGCACAGCAGGAGGCAGAGCCGGACTTTACGCTGCGGCGTCATATTTGAAAGCCCTGCTTTTCCGCGGCGGTTTGCGGTTGCTCTTAAAGGCGCGGCTTTTTTGCAGATTGTAGGTTTGCCGGTTGTCCGCCGGGGCGTCTTCCTTTTGCGCTGCGGCGGTGAAGACGATGACCGCGCGCGCCGGAATGGTGTAGGCATTGCCGTTCATGTCTTGCGGGGCTTTCAGGTCCGGCTCCGAGGTGTCGAGCGCGCGCTGCCATTGCGCGCCGTTCGCGCCCGGCAGCTTGAACGGCACGGGGTTGGAAGCGGCGTTGAACACGGCCAGCAGCCGCGCGCCGGATTTCTCGCCGTCTTGCGGCGCGCCGGCGAGCATCATGCCGAGGCATTTTTTCCACGGCTTGCCCCAGTCGCCCGCGGTCATCGGTTTGCCGGTTTCGGAGAACCATTGCAGATCGAGTGTGCCGTCGGCGTCGACGGGTTTGCCGTGGAGGAATTTTTTCTGCGTCAGCAGCGCGTGCTCGCGGCGGAAGAGGCTGAGCTTGCGGGTGAACTCCTGCAGGGCGAGGTCTTCGGCGGAGAGGTTGTCCTTGTCGATCCAGCCGGTCGGGTTGTCCTGACAATAGGCGTTGTTGTTGCCGCGCTGGCTGTTGCCGGTTTCGTCGCCGGCGAGCAGCATCGGCGTGCCTTGCGCCAGAAAGAGCGTCGCCAGCATGTTGCGCTTTTGCTGTTCGCGCAAGCCGCGGATGGCGGCATCGGAAGTTTCGCCTTCCGTGCCGTGGTTACAGCTGAAATTCTCGTTGTTGCCGTCGCGGTTGTTTTCGCCGTTGGCCTCGTTGTGCTTGGTATCGTAGCTGACCACGTCGCCCAGCGGGAAGCCGTCGTGGCAGGCGACGAAGTTGATGCTGTCCTGCGGCGTACTGTCCGGTTTGTTGAAAATGTCGGCCGAGCCCGCCAGGCGTGTCGCGAGGTCGCCCATTTTGCCCATGTCGCCGCGCCAGTAGGCGCGCACGTCGTCGCGGAACTTGTCGTTCCATTCCCCCCAGCCGGCGGGGAAATTGCCGAGCTGGTAGCCGCCCGGGCCGATGTCCCACGGCTCGGCGATCAATTTGACCCTGGAGAGGACGGGATCCGCCGCGATGTCTTTGAGCAGTTGCGCATGGGGGTCGAAGCCCTGCGGCGTGCGGCCGAGCACCGGCGCGAGGTCGAAGCGGAAGCCGTCGAC
>JAJZFS010000036.1 GCA_021805245.1 Pseudomonadota bacterium
CAAGGGCAAAAAAATGCCCTATAACGCAAATTCCGCCAGGACGCGCTTCAAAAAAGGCCAGACGCCGCACAACACGAAACCGCTCGGACATGAGTGGCTTCATCCGCAGGGGTACGTTTACATCATAGTCGCACAGCGCAATCCCCATACCGGCTACAAGCACCGATCGGTGCTGAAGCATCAATGGTTGTGGGAGAAAAAGCACGGAAAAGTGCCGGAAGGCCACGTGCTGAAATGCCTCGACGGCAACAAGCGCAACACCGATCCGTCAAATTGGGAGTGTGTCCAGCTGGGCGTCAACGCCCGGCTGAACAGCAAATGGGCGCGTCTGCGCTATGACGAAGCGCCCGACGAACTGAAGCCGACAGTCATGGCAACGGCAAAAGTAAAGCAATCCCTTTATGAACGCCAAAAGGAGATGAAGGCATGAAACTGATCTTCCCCTGCAAAAAGCACAACAAGAGCTGGAGCGTCGGCTATATCCGCATCGCCGCGGGCGAGCTGCGCGGCTGTCCGTGCTGCCGGCGCGAAGCGCAGGCGCAACAGCAGCCCAAAAAGGTGGCGGCATGATCCTACGTTTGCAAGCGCTTCTCAACCGCATCACCCGCAAGCGCCGGCGCGCTAGAATGCGCCGGAGGGTATGGCTCTGATGCGCCGCCTTCTCACCACCGCCGAAGTCGCGCAAAAGCTCGGGTACAGCACGGGCCGCTTTGCCGCGCTGCGCGCGCAGCTCGTCTCCGCGCGCCGTTTCCCGCTGCCTGTCTTCGGCGGCGGCGGCCGCGGCCGCAAGGCGCGCTATGACGAAGGCGCGATCGACGCATGGCTGGACGCGCAGATGGACCCCGCGCTCCGCGCTACACGCGACACCCCGCGCGCCATCGTGCACGAAGCGGCGCGGGACTGGGAAGCCGTCCTTGAGCAAAGGTTGCAGGCATGACGGAAAAAGAACTCCTGATCGAAATGGCGAAATCCCTCGCCGCCGACCGGTGCGAAAACATGCGCGGGCCAGAGCTCGCCATGTTCGACCTCACCGTCATGCTCGAGCTGATCCAGCGCGGCGCGGTGAAGGATATCCACCTCGAGCTCAATGTCCTTTCCATGAAACACCTCAAGGCCGCGCCCTATTGCTCCGGCATCCTCAAAGGCCTCGCCCGTCTCTTCGACCCTAAAAACAACATCATCCCTTTTAACGCACCCCACGGAGGAAAACCATGTCCATGAACGTCATTGAATTGTTCCCGAACGCCGCGAAGGCTCCCGTCATTGTCCCGGTCTACACCATCCAGTGGATGACGGAGAGCGGCCAGTTCATGAGCAAATCTAGCTCTGACGTCGCCGGCATCCGCCGCCAGCTCGAAAGCTGCCGGCAACGCAAGCTTCATGCCGCCGTGCGTCAGGACGGCGCATGGGTCGGAGGCGTCGTCAACTACACGCACAAAGGCGGTCATTCCGTATGGCGCGCGGCGTTTCTGGATGATGTCTGGGGCGATTTTTAAACGCTCAACATCGAAAGGACCCCATCCTATGGCTACATTGCAGATCAGATACTTCACGCGCCGCCCGCGGCTCGACGGCTCGTACCGCTATTACTGGCAACCCTCGACCGAGCTGCAGAAGGCCGGCTGGGAGATCCGGCGGCTCGCCGAGAACGCGACCGGCACGGCCGACGAAATCCGCCGTCAGGCGATCGACGAAGCGCAGCGCTGCAACGCCGACCTCGACCGCTGGTATGAAGGCACGAACGAAAAGCCGCCGGCGAGCGCGAAGCAGGGCAGCATCGAGGCGCTGATCGACGACTACAAAAAATCGCGCGAATACCTCACCAAGACGGCGAAGACGCAAAAAGGCTACGACTACGCCTTCCGCGCGATCAACCGCTGGGCCGGCGATTGCCCGGTCACGGCCATGAGCCCGAAGCTGGTTAAAAAATTCTACCGCAGCATGGAGGAAAAGACGCCCGCTAAAGCCGGCGCAATCATCCGCGTGCTGCGCCTCCTGTTCTCCTACGCGGTCGGCGAAGGGATGGTGCGCGACAATCCGGCACGGAAGCTCGGCATCGGTTCGAGCGCGAAAAAAGGATTGCTCTGGACGCCGGAGGCCGTGGAGCTGCTCGTGAAGACGGCGGACGCCGAAGGCCATTTCTCGATCGGCACGGCCATCTTCCTCAACGCATGGCTCGGGCAGCGCAAAGGCGACATCATCAACCTGCCGGCCGCCGCGTATAAAAACGGCGTGATCCAGACGACGCAAAGCAAGACCGGCGCGGAAGTGACGCTGCACGTCGGCATCATCCCGCAGCTGAAGCGCCGGCTCGAAGAGCAGCTGCAGCGCAACCGCGCGGGCGCCGTGGCGTCCACCGTGCTGCTGCCGGGGCCGCACGGCCAGCCCTACAGCGAATACTGGTTTACGCACCTCTTCGCCCGCATCCGCGGCAAAGCCGTCGAAAACGCCGGCGACATCGAGAACCTGAACAAACTGATTTTCAAGGATCTCCGCCACACGGCGGTGACAAGGCTGGCGGAAGCCGGCTGCACTATCCCGGAGATAGCCAGCATCACAGGACACCGCTTCAAGTCCTGCGAGGCGATTGTCGACCGGTACAACATCCGCACCGGCAAAATGGCAGAGGAAGCCTTCCGACGCCGGCTGGCCGCGGAGTCTCAACCCTAAAGAAAGGAAACTAAAATGTCCGAGAACCATCTCACTTTTTTGCAAAACGCGGAAGCAAAGGCGCTCGAAGGCTATCTCGCCGCCCTGCAGCACGTCCGCGACGACATCGAGCACGACAGCAGCAAGACGATCGACGCGGTCCAAAGCTGGATCGACAACGCCGACACAAAGCTGAAGGAACTGCAAAGCGCCCCGCAAAAAGAAACGGGCGCAGACCCGCAAAGCGCGACGACGGCTGCGGCTGCCCCGCAAACCACGGCCGCGCCTGCTGCCGCTACGGGCGCTGCTGCTGCCTCCCCTTCTGACGTGGGAAACGGCAGCGATGCATCCGGCAATGGTGCGGATGCGGGGACGGATGCTGGATCGACGAGCACCGGCAATAACGCCCAGGGAGGCGCCGCAGCCTAAAGCTGCTGCCTGGACAGAGGGCGCGGATCAGAGGCCGCGCCCTCGATCGAGGCAACAACGGAGAAAAAACACCATGAAACGTCTTATTATAGAACCTGATGGCTGGCCTTGCACATTAGCAGAGTGCAGACCCGGTCATTTTACTTTCGATGGGATGCTCGGTTTCAAATCGGAATATGGGCACACGGTGGAAGGGGAAGGCATCTCAGGATCATTGATGCATAGCGAGGCCTTCAATGAAGCGGGAGAGTTTTTCTGGGGCGGTGTTAAAACCCATGAAGAACGGGACGCCCTTATCGTGCAACCAGTCGAGCCAAGATGGGAGGTGGTAGACGAATGACAACAGGCACATCAGACATCATCGACATCGCGGCCACGCTCAAGCATGAGACAGCCGCGGCATTCCTGCTCGACGACGGAACGGAAGATCCCGTCTGGCTGCCGAAGAGCATGGTCGAGAACAACGGCGACGGCACCTTCGCCATGCCCGAATGGCTCGCCAAAGAGAAGGGGCTGCTTTAATGTCACATCCCTCATTCGGCCCACTGACGCCAGAGGAATTTAAGCGCGCGGCAGCGCTTCCGGCCGGCGCGGCCGCTGCGGTCATAAGACGCCATGATCCTCTCTGGGGTCTTGTTGCGGGAGACGCTGTTATAAAAAAATACAAAGTCAGCGTGTCCCGCGCAGTATCTTCCCGCATCACGGCCAGTGTGGAGGTCGAGGCAGACAACGAAGCAAACGCGGAAAAAATTGTCAGGGCGATGAGCTCGCATACATTCGACTGGCAAGATCCTGACGATTGGGACAATGACGGATCGATCGAGATTGACGACGTTGAGGAAGCATGAAAAAACGCACCTACAAGCGCCGCAAGAACGACGCCTATTTCACCGAGCCGTGGACGATCGACGAGCTGCTCAAGGAATGGCATATCGGCGACACCGTGCTCGATCCGGCCGCCGGCGACGGCCGCATCGTGAAACGGCTGCGCCAGAAGAAGCGCAAATGCTACGGCGCCGACATCAAGGACTACGGATTCCGTCTCTGGCACAAGGGCGACTTCCTGCAGCTGCAGGAGCTCCCGCCGGGCGTGACGGCGATCGTCACCAATCCGCCATATCAGCGTGGTCTGTGCGAGAAGTTCATCCGCCGCGCGCTCTGGTTCCTGCAGTTCGGCAACGTGAAAACCGTCGCCATGCTGCTGCCAGTGCGCTGGAGCAACGACAGCGCCGGCCGGCGCGACCTCTTCGACCTGCCGTTCGCGTGCAAGTTCGAGCTCACGCGCCGCATCCGCTTCATCGACGACACCGTCGAACGGCCGTCGCAGGTGCATGCCTGGTACATCTGGGACCGCGACCACACCGGTCAGGCTTATCACAAGCTGCAGAGGGAAAAGAAATGACAGGCTGCCGGATCGGAAAAATAACGCTCAAGAACGGCGGCGCGGAGCTGAAGATATTCCCGACGCGCGAGATCATGAAAATCGAGCAGCTGTTTATCAGCGCCCAAAGCTTTGCGCGTGAGGGTGTAGCGATCAGCGCCGGCTATTTCATCAACTACATTGACGGTCGCACACATTTTGCAATTCAGGATACGGACATGACGTGTCCGGCCGATATTGTCGGAGGCGCCCGGCTTCTCGAAAAAGAGGTCATCGCCATGTGGGAACCGGAATACACTTGATACCGCGCCGGCCGCGGCGGATTACAGCAGCCAATCAAACGAAGGAGACGACTATGTCCAAGACCGAAACACCATCCACCAGCCCCGAGAAAGCCGCCCTCGAAGTGGCCTTCACCTATCACGCGCCCGGCGGCACTCAGCCCCCGCGCTTCGAGGCCGTCAGGGACGCGGGCAAGAAACTGGCCGAAACCATCCTCGACCAGGTGCCGGATTGCCCCGAGCGCCAGCAGGCATGGGACAAGGTGCAGGAAGCCGTCATGTGGGCGAACGCCGGCATCGCCCGCGAACAGGCCCGTAGACAGCGCCCGCAGCGCACCGCTGCCTGATCTGTTGCATCCCGATACAAACAAAAAGCCGGCGGGAATCCCCTGCCGGCTTTTTTGTTTCTCTAACGTCACACTAACGGCTCGCTCTAACGTTTCCGATAATGTAACAGTTAAGCCCTTGAAAAATTGGTGATCCCGGTGGGATTTGAACCCACGACCCTCTGATTAAAAGTCAGATGCTCTACCGCTGAGCTACGGAATCATAATGTCACGAGACATTAAGGGATTTTCTTAT
>JAJZFS010000101.1 GCA_021805245.1 Pseudomonadota bacterium
AGCTCGGGATTGGGATGCGCGACTCGCGTGTCACCATCCACAGCTTGCCATACACGCGCCTACGGCGCGTCCTTCAGAAAAATATTCTTTGTAACATCGTTACCGCCTGCGGCGGGGGCGGCGAAGCCGCGGTTTACTTGGAGTTTCGGGCATGAATCACGTTTTGGATTCACGCGCTTAACAGCATATATGTTCATAGCGGTACTCTATCGTTCCGTCAACGGTTGCGGTGCAACATGCGCCGCAATTGCTGCGCCGCATCGTAACACTTTTTAAACTTTGGTTAATGAACGCTTGATAGCCTGAAAGTATAAGCAGAGCCAAAAAATGACTCGTTACCAAGGGCGTAATTGACGCTCTTAAACTTGGTAATTTTATGACCCGTTAATCCCTATCTGCAGACTCCAAGGAGGGTGCATGACAGACGGAACGGAAGAACAAGCGGATACTGCGGAGAACGAATACTCGATGTTTTTCTCCCTGCGGATAACGCCCGCGCAAAAACGCAAGCTGGGGGCGGACGCGGGCGCTATGACCTTGGGGCAGTATGTCCGGCATTGCCTGTTCGAGAACCCCACCCCGCAAAAACGGGTGTTCCGTCGTCCGGTGCAGGACGAGCAAGCCCTGACGCAACTGCTGGGGGCGCTCGGCAAAGGGCGGCTGTCGAACAACTTGAACCAGCTTGCCAAGGCTGCCCATAGCGGGTCTTTGCCCCTCTCAAAGGAGACGGAAAAAGCCCTCCGGACGGCTTGCGCGGAAGTGTCGGAAATCCGCGCACTGGTGGTCAGAGCCTTGGGCTATGAGGCCATGCCATGATACTCAAGGCCAGTCAGAGGGCGAATTCCACGGAACTGGCCAAACACCTCCTCAACGGCGACGAAAACGACCATGTGACGGTGCATGAAATCAGGGGTTTCATGTCCGCCACCCTCGAAGGGGCATTACAGGAAGCCTATGCCATGAGCCGCGGCACGCGGTGCGAGCAGTTTTTGTTCTCGCTTTCGCTGAACCCGCCCGAGGATGCCGACGTGCCGATTGAGGATTTTGAAGCGGCAATCGAGGAAATCGAGAAAAAACTGCTCTTGCTCGGGCAACCCCGCATCGTCGTTTTCCACGAGAAGAACGGGCGGCGGCATTGCCACGTCGTCTGGTCGCGCATCGACACGGCAAAGCTGGTCGCCGTGAACATGGCGCACTTCAAAAAGAAGCTCATGGACGTTTCTCGCGGCCTCTACCTCCGGCACGGATGGAAACTGCCGAAGGGGATGCAGCGCGGCGAGCGCCGCAGCCCCTTCCACCTGACGATGGAAGAACATCGTCAGGCCGTCCGCCTGTCGCAAGACCCCCAATCCATGAAAACCCTGTTCAAGTCGGCATGGGAGCAATCCGACACCTTGAAAACCTTCGTCGCGGCATTGCAGGAACGCGGCTTCCTGCTCGCCAAGGGCGACAGGCGCGGGTTTGTCGCCTTGGACATGGCGGGCGGGGTTTATTCCCTCACGCGGTGGATTGATATCGGCACACGGGAACTGAAGGCGCGATTGGGCAAGCCCGAAGCCCTGCCCACGGTCGAGAAGGCAAAGGCGTTTCTGGCAGAACGCATGGGCGAGAATTTGCAAAAATATCTCGCCGATGCAAAGCGGCAAGCAAAAGACATTCGCGCACCTCTGGTGCGGGAAATCCGCCTTCTTGTCCACCATCAGCGCCAAGAACGCGCCGCGCTGATCGAAAAGCAAGAAAAGCGCTGGGTGCAGGAAACCCGTGCGCGGGCGGAGCGCCTGCCGCGCGGGTTCAAGGGCATCTGGCACAAGGCCACGGGCGCATATAAAAAGGTTCGCGCCTTGAACGAGGCCGAAACACGCGCCGCGCTTGAGCGCGACAGAAAAGAGCTGCACGCGCTTGTCCGGTCACATCTTCTTGAGCGTCAGGAACTGCAAAAGACGGTCAACCGATACAAGGAAGAACACAAGCGCGAGGCCACGCGCATCCGGCGCGAGATTGCGCGGTATGTCTCCACGGCGGCGGAGCCTCCGCAACCCGTCAAACCTGTTGAAATCGTATCTATCCCTGAGAAAATGGCAGAGGTTCAGAGCAAAATCGCCCTGCTGTCAGGGGATTTGACGATGCTGCAATCCGCACTTGAAAGCGCCCTCATATCTGACGAAATGCGCGGCGCAATCCGCCGGATGATCGAGCGCACCCTTGAAACATTGCATATCAAGGCGGCGGAAGAAAAGGAATACCAAGAGAAACGGCATGAAAAGGAAATGGCCGAGAAACAAGCCCTGCTGAACCAGTATATCCGCCAGTATGCGGAATTGCAGGTAAGGCAGGAAGAGGAAGCACGAAAAATCGAGGCCAACAGGCAGTTCTATTCCATCATCATGAACATGAGCTACGCCCTGAACGGCATCCCGCGCTGGGAGATCAGCGTCATGTCCCCGCCGCCGGAGCGGCGGCTGGATGAAGCGGCCTTCACCGACAGCTTGCGCCGGAAGAGTAATTCTGAGTTGCTCAAAACGGTATTCACGTCACGTCCGCGCCCACCGATCAATCCGGAGATGGCGACGGTCAATCTACGTTCAAGCGTCCTTGAAACCAAGGAACTCCTGCGGCGGGCGAGCAAACGCCCTGACGATACCGCCGCGCGCGGCGTGAAACCGGAAAAAACCCGCAAGGCTTCCGCAACATTCAACGCGCAGCGAAGGCCGTCATGACGTGGGAATCGGACAGCACCTTCGTTGAATCCGACGTGATCGAGTGGACGGAGGCGATCTGGCCGCAACGCAGGCGACGGCGTAAAACCAAGCCCCACCCCGTCGGCAAGCAAAAGATCATCGCGCAAATCACCGAGATCGACGGCGACTTCATCAAGCTCACCGTCCTGAAATCCGAAATCGTAGAAAACACCGTCGCCAAAGAACTCCACCCGCCCAAACCCGGCTCCATCATCACCAAAAAACGCGCAACCCTCCTGCGCGGCGATCCGCAACGGCTGCACTGGTCGGAGGAAGATGTGAGAAAATTACTAATTACGCAGTCAGGAGAAAAATAAATGAAATAAATACTTACCAAAACTGTTTAATGCTGATGAAAAAAGAATAAAAAGAGCAGTGCCAATAAGCCCCCTTACGATCATAGCTTTCGTGCGGCTCTGTTTATAGTATTCTACTGGGGGAAACAGCCAGCGAATGATTTGAAAAAGCAGCCTTGCTGCAATCAGGAAAAGGAAGAAAAGATAAATTCCGAAAACAACATTAAATAGTATAGATTTCTGTTCCAGCCATGGGAATATATGAGCATCATAACGTTCCAACAGTCCAAGATTTATAGGTAAATATAGGCCAAATAAAAATAGGTCATAGGCTCCTGAGCCGTGTATTACAGGCCGAATAGTTTTCTTTGTTCCTAAAAACTCCTGTATTTTGTCTGCTGTAGCTCTCACCCAATCTTCATTCCTTCCAACCACATTAATAACGCTATTGTTTGGGGTTGGATTCGAAGGAAAGTTCATAACGTCTATCTTTAAGGGCGGGGCGGAAAATCCAAAGAATGCATTCACATGATTTTGAGGTGATTGATTTATTGCACGCCTAGCAATCTGCTCATTAGATATAAAAAAGGACACAAGCCTATCCGGAAAGTCCGATTCATTAGGAATATTAAGGCCGTTAATATTATCTCCATTTGGGGCGCGTAAATTATATTCAACCCTCATAAGGTCTTTTATCTGCCCTGTTTTCTGTTCTTTATTTTCGTCGCCATCTTTTATCGCTTCTAACTCAATCTTAAGGGATGCCTCATTGGCTTCTTTTATGATGCTTGAGAAGACGCAAATGTCTTTAGCTGACATATATATATTTGTGGGAAAAATATTTCTTTGATACTCAGGTATGCGAAAGTGATCTGTGTTATTAACAAGGGTAGAACTTTCAGGTTGGCCTTGCTCCATAGTATCCCTACTTTATATCTTGGTTTCTCGTTACATGATTCTTTTTAAGTATGTACATCTTAGCATATAAGAACAAGAATAAGTTTTCAATAATCATTACGCGTGCCCTCTACAAACACCTATAAACCAGCCGCTCCCCTGCGATAAGGGTTTCCGTGTACCCGCTTAACCGGGTTTGCTCGCCTGCAACCCGTTCAGATAATCCGCAGCGCGCTGCGCGTGGGCGGCGGCGCTGAAGATCGCCCGTTTGTCGCGTTTCAGGACTTCGAGCCAGCTTGCGATGTAGGGCGCGTGGTCGTCCCTGACTTCGGGCGTAATGCCGAGATCGGCGCAGAGGAAGGCCGCGCTGAGTTCCGCCACCAGCTCCTCGCGGGCGTAGGCTTCGTTGCCGAATTTGCCTTCGCCGAAACTGCGATCAAGGCGGCGCTTCGCTCCGGACCAGTGCACCAGCTCGTGCAGGACCGTCGCGTAATAGCCCTCCTTGTCCTTGAAGGTCTCGAATTGCGGCATTTGTATGCAGTCCGGACCGGGCGCGTAGTAGGCGCTGTCTCCGCCATGCCGGATGTCCGCGCCTGTGGCGGTGATATAGTCCTCCACCGCGGCCATGCGTTCCGTGACCGGAAGGGGATCGGCTGGCTTTGCGTAGTAATGCCCCGGCAGACCTTCCACCTGTTCGACGTTGAACACGGTGTAGCCGCGCATGAAGGCAATCCTCCGCTCGACGTCCTCGCCGTTTTCGTTCGTCTCGGTCTTGTCGATGGTGTTGGCATAAACGACAAGGGAGCCTTTCTCGCCCTTTCTGACGTTCGCGCCGAGTTCCTGCGCCTGTTTGTACGTCATCCAGATCGGGGCGGCGTAGCCTTTCTCCATCGCTTCGGCCCAGAGCAGCAGCACGTTCATGCCTCTGTAGGGGATGCCGTTCTGCCGCAGGGGCCGCGATACCGGCCCCGCCTGATGCGCCGCGTTCCAGCGCGGGACCCAGGTGCGCTCGCCCTGTTCGAGGGCGGCAATGATTTTCTCCGTAATGCGGGTGTAAATGTCGGATTTGACGTTCTGTGTCATGGCTGTTCTCCTTCTGCGGCGTTACGCCGTCTCCCCCGGGGTTGAAGCGGATTTCGCTTTCGGCGGGAAAGCCACGTAGCGGCTGCTGCCGATCAGGACGTTGAAGCCGTTGCCCTTGCTGTGCGCGAAGGCCGCGCCGACGCGCTGGCTTTTGCCGTCCTTGCCCTGCGTGAAGATATAGAAGGCGGGTGCCTGTTTTGCTTTTTCGGTCGTGGTTTCTGTCGTG
>JAJZFS010000058.1 GCA_021805245.1 Pseudomonadota bacterium
TTCGGTGCAGTCGCCGCCCGCCCAGACGCCGGCGAGCGACGTCGCCCCGTCTGCGTCGACGTCGATGCGGCCTTTTTTCGTCAGTTGCAGCAGGTCTTTGCCCCCGCCCTGTTCATTATTTTCCTGCAGCGGCGACGGCACGAATGTCTGCCCGATGGCCTTGAACACCTGATCGGCGGGCAGCGTATAGGTGTCGCCCGTGCCCGTCAGCTTGCCGTTTTTGTCGAGCCGCGTCTGTTCGAACATCATGCCGGTGACATGCCCGCCAGCCGAGAGCAGCTTCTTGGGCATCGACCAGTGGCGGATGCGCACGTCGTTGGTCTGCGCCAGTTCGCACTCCCATTCCGTCGCGCTCATGTTCTCGGGGCCGCGGCGGTAGACGAGCGTGACGTCTTCAGCGCCGAGGCGCTTGATCTGGATGGCAATGTCGATCGCGGTGTTGCCGCCGCCGATGACGACCACGCGCCGCCCGACGGGCAGTTTGCTTTTGTCCTTCACGGTGCGCAGCGCCGCGATATAATCCACCGCGTCCTCGACGCCTTCGAGATCCTCGCCGTCAATCCCGAGCGCGTTGACGCCCGCGAGGCCGAGGCCGAGGAACACGGCATCATAATCCTTGCGCAGTCTCTCAAGCGTAATGTCTTTGCCGAGGCTCTTGCCGAATTCAATCCCGATGCCGCCGATGGCAAGAATGTAATCAACCTCTTTTTGCGCGAAATTATCCGGCACCTTGTAGGCGGCGATGCCGTATTCGTTGAGGCCGCCCGCTTTGGGCCTGGCTTCGAAAATCGTGATGTCGTGGCCTTCCTGCGCCAGTTGGTGCGCGCAGGCGAGCCCCGCGGGCCCGGCACCCACCACGGCGACTTTTTTGCCGGTTGGAGATTTGCGCGTGAAAATCTGCGCATCTTGGCGGGCGAACAGCGCGTCGGTCGCGTAGCGTTGCAACTGGCCGATTTTGACGGGCTTTTCGCTTTGCGTATTGCGCACACAGGCCTGCTCGCACAATTCCTCGAC
This sequence comes from Pseudomonadota bacterium, assembly GCA_021805245.1. Lineage (GTDB taxonomy): Bacteria > Pseudomonadota > Alphaproteobacteria > Micavibrionales > UBA2020 > PALSA-926. The sequence continues at coordinate 1,015 of JAJZFS010000058.1, forward strand.
CGGACAAACGCGCGAACAGGCGCCGCCCATGATGTTGGCCTCGAGGATGGTTTTCGCCGCCCCCTTGGCGTTGCCGGTGGAGATCTTGCGGATAAACAGCGGAATGTCGATACTGGTCGGGCAGGCCGCCACGCAAGGCGCGTCAAAACAGAAAAAACAGCGGCTCGCTTCGATCACCGCGTTGTTTTGGTCCAGCGGCGGGTGAATGTCGCCGAAGTTCTCGTCGTATTGCTTGGGCGTCAGGCGGCCCGTCTTGATGTCAACGTCGCTGTTGGCGGGCAACTCGGCGGGATTGCTCATGTGCGTCCTCGTTATTTATTCTGCGGGAAGTGATAATCCGCGCCTTCCGCGGGGCCGTGCGGCCAGCGGGCGGAGACGGTCTTGAGGCGCGTAAAGAAGCGCACGCCTTCCGGTCCGTGCATGTGCACGTCGCCGAAGAGCGAGCGTTTCCAGCCGCCGAAGCTGTGCATCGCGACCGGCACGGGAATCGGCACGTTGATGCCGACCATGCCGACGTGGATATCGCGCGCGAAGTTGCGCGCCGTGCGGCCGTCGTTGGTGAAGATGGCCGTGCCGTTGGCGTATTCGTGGCCGTGGATGAGGTTGACCGCTTCCACATAGTCTTTCACGCGCACCAGCGAGAGCAGGGGACCGAAAATTTCATCGCGGTAAACGCTCATCTTTGGCGTGACGTTGTCAAGCAGGCAGCCGCCGAGGAAAAATCCCTTCTCGTGGCCTTTGACGGAGATCCTGCGCCCGTCGACGACGACTTTCGCGCCTTCCTTCTCGCCCGCTGCGACGTAGCCCGCGACTTTGTCGCGCTGCTGTTTGGTGATCAGCGGACCCATCTCGGAGGACGCGTCCGCGCCGGGGCCGACTTTGAGGTTTTCGATCAGCGGGGTCAGCTTCTCCACCAGTTTGTCGCCGACCTGATCGGTCACCGCGACGGCGACGGAGATCGCCATGCAACGCTCGCCCGCCGAACCGAAGGCCGCGCCCATCAGCGCGCTCGCCGCCTGATCCATGTCGGCGTCGGGCATCACGATCATATGGTTTTTCGCGCCGCCGAGCGCCTGCACGCGCTTGCCGTTTTCGGAGGCAGTCTTGTGAACGTATTCGGCAATCGGCGTCGAGCCGACGAAGCTCACCGCAGAGATATCCGGATGATGCAGGATGGCGTCGACCGCCTCCTTGTCACCGTGGACGACCTGAAACACGCCGTCGGGCAGCCCCGCTTCCTTCAGCAGCTTGGCGAGGAAGTCGGCGGCGGACGGGTCGCGCTCCGATGGCTTTAAAATAAAGCAGTTGCCGCAGGTGATAGCGATGGGGAACATCCACATCGGCACCATGGCGGGGAAGTTGAACGGCGTGATGCCGGCAACGACGCCGAGCGGCTGGCGCAAGGAGTAGCTGTCCACGCCCGTGCCGACGCTGTCGGAATATTCACCTTTGAGGAAATTGGGGATGGCGCAGGCGAACTCGACGATCTCGATGCCGCGCTGCACTTCGCCTTCGGCGTCGCTCTGCACCTTGCCGTGCTCGGTCGAGACGATGCGGGCGATTTCGGCGGCGTTTTTGTTCAGCAGCTCGACGAAGCGGAACATGATCCGCGCGCGGCGCATCGGCGGCGTGTCGGCCCAGTCGGGGAATGCGGCTTTCGCCTTTTTGACGGCGGCGTCAACGTCCGCCGTGGTGCTGAACGTCACCTGCGAGATGACCTCGCCGGTGGCCGGATTGTAAACTTCGCCGGAGCGCGCCATGGTGTTTTCCTTCAGTTGTGCTTTCATTATGCCAGTCCTTTGATAACGGTGGAGAGTGTGTCGAAGATTTCGTCGATCTGCTGTTTGGAGATGATCAGCGGCGGCGAGAGGGCGATGGTGTCGCCGGTGGTGCGGATGAGGAGGCCCTTCTCGAAGCACTTGAGGAAGGCTTCGAAGGCGCGCGCCGTCGGCTTGCCCGGAATGCCCTCCATCTCGATCGCGCCGATCAGCCCGATGTTGCGCAGGTCAATGATGTGCGGCAGGCCTTTGAGGCCGTGCACGGCGTCCTGCCAGTAGGGCTCGAGTTCCCTGGTGCGGTCGAAGAGGTTGTCGTCCTGATAGGCGTCGAGCGCCGCCAGACCCGCCGCGGCCGCAACGGGGTGACCGGAATAGGTGTAGCCATGGAACAGTTCGATGGCGTTCTCCGGCCCTTTCATGAAGGCGTCGTAGATTTTCTTGTCGACCGCGACCGCGCCCATCGGGATGGTGCCGGCGGTCAGGCCCTTCGCCATGGTGATGATGTCGGGCTGGACATCAAACACTTCGGCGGCGGTGGCGGCGTTGCCGGTGCGGCCGAACGCGGTGATCACTTCGTCGAAGATCAGCAGGATGTCGTGCTTGGTGCAGATCTCGCGCAATTTCTTGAGATAACCCTGCGGCGGCAGCAGCACGCCGGTGGAGCCGGCGATCGGCTCGACGATCACGGCGGCGATGGTCTCCGCCCCGTGCAGCGCGACGATGCGTTCGAGATCGTCGGCGAGATGCGCCCCCCACTTCGGCAGGCCCTTGCTGTAGCCGTTTTCGGCAAGGTTGTGCGTGTGCGGCAAGTGATCGATGCCGGTCAGCAGCGCGCCGAAGAATTTGCGGTTGTTGGACAGCCCGCCGACCGAAATGCCGCCGAAGCCGACGCCGTGATAGCCGCGCTCGCGCCCGATCAGCCGCGTGCGGCCCGCTTGTCCGCGCACATTGTGATAGGCCAGCGCGATCTTGAGCGCCGTGTCGACCGACTCCGAACCGGAATTGGTGAAGAACACATGGTCGAGCGAACCCGGCATCAGCAGCGCGAGGCGCGAGGCCAGCTCGAACGCCTTCGGGTGGCCCATCTGGAAGGCGGGCGCGTAATCCAGCTCCTGCACCTGCTTTTGCACGGCGGCCACGATTTTCGGATGCGCGTGGCCGAGGTTGCAGCACCACAGCCCCGCCGTCGCGTCCAGCACCTTGCGCCCGTCGTCGGTCGTGTAATGCATGCCCTCCGCCGCAACGAGCATCCGCGGATGCTGCTTGAACTGGCGGTTCGCCGAAAACGGCATCCAGAACGGCTCCAGATTGTTGGTGGCGGTGGCAGGTTTTTTGGCGGTCGACGCGTGCGAGGCTGACATGAAATGCACCTTTGCTTTTGGGAGTAAAATATAAAATTAAAACAGTCAGAGAAAATAGCACGAAACATTCATATTATGCAATATTGAAAGGGATAACCTTACGTTAACCATAACGTGCATTTTTGCATTGCACAAAATACTGCACAAAAAATATTAAAGGACCAAGTCATGATCTATTTTGCCATTATTTCACCGCACTGAAAAAATCGTTTTATGCTATGTAGATGGGAGGAGTTTCATGTCATCATGCGTTTTTCAGCAAAAGCATTTCCCCTGTTGCTCGTCCTCCTGCTGGCCGCCTGCAACCACACACAGGCTGGCATCAACGGCTATGTCGAGGGCGACTATCTTTACATCGCGCCGACCAGCGGCGGCCTGCTGGAGAAGCTGGATGTCCGCCGCGGGATGAACGTCAAAGCCGGCACGCCGCTCTTTTCGCTCGATCTTACCAAACTCACGGCGGCCGAACTGGCGGCGGAAGCGCATTTGGCAGGCGCGAAGGCGCACTGGGACGATCTCACCAAGGGCAAGCGCCCCGAAGAAATCGCCGTCATTCTCGATCAAAAGGAGCAAGCCGAAGCCGCGCTGCAAAACGCGACAATCCAGTTGCAGCGCATAGAAAAAACGGCGCATATCGGCACCGCTTCGAAAGCGCAGAAAGACGCGGCAGAGACGGCCTATGACACGGCGAAGGCGCGCGTGAGCGAGCTTGACGCAAGTCTTAAGGTGGCGCACCTGCCAGCGCGCGAAGACATGCTGGTGGAAGCGCGCGCCGCCGTCGAGGCCGCGCAGCAAGCGCTCGTGCAGGCGAAGGAACTGTTGAAAGAAGCCGCGCCCGTCGCGCCCGCCGGCGGACGCATCGAAGACGTTTACTACCGCAAGGGCGAATATGTGGCGGCGGGCGCCCCGGTCATCAGCTTTCTGCCGCCGGGCAACGTCAAGATCCGCTTCTTCATCCCGGAAAAGATGGTGCCGCAAATTAGACCCGGCGAAAAGATCGAGGTTTCCTGCGACGGCTGTGGCGCGCCGGCGCCCGCCAAAGTCACCTTCAT
>JAJZFS010000092.1 GCA_021805245.1 Pseudomonadota bacterium
GGAAGATGAAGATCAGCGCGCCGGCGATCGACATCGGCACCGAGACCAGAATGATAAAAGGATCGCTGAAGCTTTCGAACTGCGCCGCCAGCGTCAAAAAGATGATGATCAGCGCGAAGCCGAACGTCACGGCGAAGCCACTCTCCTCCTGCACGTACTGGCGCGACTGCCCCGCATAGCCGATCGAATAGCCCGCGGGCAGCATCTTCTGTGCGATGCCTTTCAAGGTATCGAGCGCCGCGCCCATCGGCACGCCCGGAAAGGCTATACCCTCGATCGTCGCCGAATTGAGCTGCTGGAAGTGGTTGAGCGATTCAGGCACCGTCTCGTGTTTGATATGCACCAGCGTGGAGAGTGGCACCGGCGTGCCGCCCGCCGTCCTGATATAATAGTTTTCAAGCTGGCTGACATTGAGGCGGTAGCGCTGCTCCACCTGCGGGATGACTTTGTAGGAGCGGTCGTCGAGGCTGAAATAATTCACGTAACCGCCGCCGAGCATCGCCGACATGGCCTGCCCGACGTCGCCCATCGTCAGCCCCATCTGCGCCGCCTTGTTGCGGTTGATAACCAGCGTCGCCTGCGGCTGGTCGATGCGCAGGTCGGACTGCAGGAACATGAACATATGGCTCTGCTCCGCCGCTTTGAGGAAGTTGTCGGCGACCGTATCGAGGCGGACGAACGGGTCGGTCGTCTGGATGACGAACTGGATCGGCAGGCCGCGGCTGCCCGGCAGCGACGGCGGCTGGAACACGGCGGTCTTCGCGCCGGCGATATCGCCCACCTCCTGCTGCACGATGGGCTGCAGATCGTTCGAGGTGCGCTTGCGCTCGTCCCACGGCTTCAGCACCATGCCGGAAATGTCACGCCCCGGCATATCGAGCTGGAAGACGTGCGCCGTCTCGGGGAAAGCGGCAAAATCCTTATAGACCTGATGCGCGAACATCTGGCGCTGCTGCAACGTCGAATCCGGCGACGAGGTAGACATGGAGATCACCACCCCCTGGTCCTCCTGCGGCGCCAGCTCGTGCTTCGAGCCGGTGTAGAGGAAGAAGATGGCGGCGAAGATGCAAAGCGCGAAAACCACGGCAACGGGGATGTAATCGAGACTGGCGTGCAGGCGGCGCTGGTAGAAGCGGCGCAAGGCGTCGAACCAGCGGTCGATGGAGGCGACGATATGGTCTTCCCAGTTGCCGCCCTCATGGCGGTGGGCGCGCAGCAGCTTCGCGGACATCATCGGCGAAAGCGTCAGCGCGACGATGGCGGAAATGACCACCGTGCCGACCAGCGTGAAGGCGAATTCGGTAAACAGCGCGCCCGTCAGCCCCGCCTGAAAGCCGATCGGCACGTAAACCGCGACCAGCACCGCCGCCATGACGATGATCGGCGAGGCCAGCTCTCGCGCCGCTTCCAGCGCGGCCTGCCTTGGCTTCATGCCCATTTCAAGGTGGCGGTTGACGTTCTCGACGACGATGATCGCATCGTCCACCACGAGGCCGATGGCCAGCACCAGCGCGAGCAGCGTCAGCAGGTTGATCGAATAGCCGAGCACCAGCATGATGAAAAACGCGCCGATCAGCGACAAAGGAATGGCGACGATGGGGATCAGCACCGAGCGCGGCGAGCCGAGGAACGCGAACACCACCAGCGTGACGATGGCCAGCGCCTCGAGCAGCGTGGCGATGACTTCGTTGATGGAGCTTCGCACGAACTTGGTGGAATCATAAACGATATGCCCGTTCAACCCCTGCGGCAATTGCGCCTGAATTTCAGGGAAGATTTTGCGGATGCGCTCGATGACTTTGAGCAGGTTGGCGTCGGGCGCGACCTGAATGCCGATGTAGACCGCCTTCTTGCCGTCGAACGACACCTGCGCGTCGTAGTTGTCGGAGCCGAGCGAGACGCGCGCCACATCCTTCAGCCGCACGATCGCCCCGCCCGCCTGCTTGACGATCAGGTCGCGGAACTGGCTTAAACTATGCAGGCCGGTCGAGGCGTCGAGATTGACCTGCACCATCTGCCCCTTGGTGTTGCCGAGGCCGGAGATATAGTCATTGGCGGCGAGCGCCTTGCTGACATCCGCAGCGGTAAGACCGTAGGCGGCGAGCTTCTTGGGGTCGAGCCACGCCCGCAGCGCGAAGTTCTGCGCGCCGAGCAGCTCCGCCGTCTGCACGCCGTCGACCGCCTGCAGCTTCGGCTGCACGACGCGGGAAAGATAATCGGTGATGTAGTTGGAGGCCAGCACCTTGCTGCCGAAGCCGATGTACATGGCGTCGATCGTCTGGCCGATGGAGATTTTGAGCGTCGGCTGCTGCGCCTCGGGCGGCAACTGGTTCTTGACCTCGCTGATCTTCGAGGTGATTTCGGTCAGCGCCTTGTCGGGGTCGTAGTTGAGGCGAAGATCGACGGTGATGGTGGAAAGCCCCATCGTGCTGCTCGAAGTCATGTCGTCGATGCCCTGCGCCTGCGCGATGGCGTTCTCCAGCGGCGTGGTGATGAAGCCCGCAACGTCGCTCGCGCTCGCGCCGTAATAGGCGGTGGTGACGGTGATGACGGCGTTCTCGGTCTTGGGGAACTGCAGTACCGGCAGCGAAAACACCGCGCGCAGCCCCAGCACCAGAATCATCAGGCTGATGACGCTGGCGAGAACGGGACGGCGGATGAAGATGTCGGTGAAGTTCATGCTTTTATTGTTCTGACGGCGTCGGGTGCGCGTCGTTGCTGGGGGTGATGGAATTGTTGACCTTGATGGGCGCGCCATTGTGCAGCTTGATCTGGCCGGAGGTGACGACCGTGTCGCCGGCCTTGACGCCCTTCAAAATCTGCACCTGATCGCCGCGCGTGTCGCCGACGGTCACGAACTGCTGGCGAGCGACGAGCTTGCCGTCCTTGCTCTTCTCCGCCAGATAGACCGTGTCGCCGTACGGATTGTAGGTGATGGCGGTCTGCGGCAGCGTGATGTACTGCGCCGGCGCGCCGACGTTGATGTCCACCGTGGCGTACATGCCGGGCAGCAGCTTGTGATCGGCGTTGGGCACGCGCGCGCGCACCTGCACGTTGCGGGTCGACGCGTCGACCTTCATGTTAAGCGCGGTGATCGTGCCGGTGAATTTTTCATCCGGCCAGGTGTCGTTTTTCAGCACCACCGCCTGCCCCACCTTCACGGCGGAGAGCGCCTGCTGCGGCAGGAAGAAGTCGGCGTACATGGTATCGAGCGCCTGCAGCGTCACGATCGGCGTGCCGGGGCTGATGAACTGGCCGAGGTCGATCTGGCGGATGCCGAGCGTGCCTGCGAACGGCGCGGCGATGGATTTTTCGGCGATGATCGCCTGCTGCGCCTTCACCTGCGCCGTGTCGCTCTCCAGCACCGCCTTGTCGGTATCGACGGTGGCGCGGCTGACGGCCTGTATTTTGAATTGCTTTTCATCGCGGTCGTAATTGATCTGCGCGAGCTTGGCGGCGGATTCGAGCGCGTTTAGCTTGGCAATGTCATCGTCGGTGCGCAGCTGCACCAGCGGCGCGCCCGCTGCGACTTTTTCGCCGGACTTGAAGTCGATCGCCGTGACGAGGCCGGAAACTTCGGCCGCGACCTCGACGCCTTGCGACGCGCGCAGGGTGCCGACGGCCTCGAAGGTCTTCTGCCACGTCTGCTCCGTCGCCTTGGCGGTGGAAACCGTCTGTACCGGTATGCCCATCGCCTTCATCTTCTCCATCATCTTCATGCCTTCATGATAGCGCCAGCCGAAGACGCCGCCGAGCAGCGCGCCCAAGAACATCAGCATGAGAAACATGCGCAAAATCATTTCTTTCCATCCTTATGTTGGTTCCACCAGCCGCCGCCGAGCGCGACGAACAGCGCCGCCGTATCGGCATAGCGCGCGGCCTGCGATTTGACGAGATTGAGACGGGTTTGCTGCCAGGCGTTCTCCGCGCCGAGCAGACTGAGATAGCTGACCGCGCCGTCGCGGAACCGGTGCCGTTCCAGATTCAAACTCGCGGCAGCGGCTTTCTCGGCGCGCGCGGAGGCCTTCAAAGCCTCGGCGTCGAATTGCAGCGCGTTGAGCGCGTCGGAGACGTTCTGGAAGGCGGCGACGACCGTGGCGCGGTATTGCGCGGCGGCGGCACGGTATTGCGCTTCGGCCTCTTTCTTTTTGTGGATCAGCGTCGGGTCGGGCATGAAAGGCTGGACCAGCCCCGCGGCGGCGCTCCAGATGATGTGCGAGGGCGAGAAGAATCCTTCCAGCGCGTTGGCATCGAGGCCGTAAGAACCTGTGAGCGTCACCTGCGGCAGCATGTTGGCCGCGGCGATGCCGATGTTCGCTGAAGCGACGTGCATTTGCGCCTCGGCCGCCAGAATGTCCGGCCGCTGCGCCACAAGGCGCGACGGCAGCGACAGCGGCAGTTTTTTCGGCAGATAGAGATCGGCAAGATTAAAGCGCGCCACAGCGGCGGCGTTGGGGAAGTTGCCGCTCAGGGCCTTCAGCTGGTTTTCCGTCGCGGCGCGCTGTTTTTCCAGAAGAGGCAGCGTCGCCTCCACCTGAGCCAGCGCCGCGCGCTGCGCCAGCACGGCGGAGCTGTCGATGCTGCCCAGCGCCAATTGCTTTCGGGCGATCGCCAGTTGCTCCTTTTCGAGGGTGACGATCCTGCGCGTCGCGTCGATCTGGCCGTTCAGCGACGCTTCCGTGACTGCCGCGGTGACAATGTTGCTTTCGAGCGTGATATAGGTCGCCCGCATCAGCGCGCGTTGCTGCGCTTCCTGCGCCGATGCGGCCTCGACCGCGCGGCGCATGCCGCCGAACAGGTCCGGATTGTAGGAAATCTCCACTGAGGCGTTATAGAGTGTAAAAGGCGCATACTGCGTGCTGGTGCCGCGCGGCGCACCGCTGCTTTGCTCGCGCGAGGCGTTGCCGACGACCCCCGCCGTGGGCAGATAACCGCCGCGCGCGACAAGCGCGGCCTCTTTCGCCGCCGCCAAATTGGCGCGCGCCGCCGCGACCGTCGGGCTCGCCGCCAGCGCGCGGCGCATCAGATTGTCCAGCGCGGACGAACGATACAGCGTCCACCACGCCGATGGCACGTCGCCGCCGCGCGCAAAAGCCTGCGCCGCGCCCGCGACCGTGCCCGCCGCGTAAGCCGTTTTGCCCGTCACCTGTCCGTAGCCCGCATCTTTCGGCGCGGCGGGCGCAAAGAAATTCGGCCCCGCAGCGCAACCGGAGAGTGCGAGGGCGGCCATAAACGCGAGAGCCGCTTTTCGGGTGATGTGCTTGTGCGTGGGCATAAGAAGAATCGCTGGATTGATATTTTTTGGCTTGCAGCTATATATGACGTTCTGCTACATCATAGTCAATATTTGAATAGTTAACTTTCGTACTATATGAAACGGATGCCCTTTAATGGCGATCGCCGCACAACAGCAATGCACTGTGGAGCAAACGGAAGACGTGCCCGTTTCTCATAAACTGTGTGAAATGTTCTGGACGCTCGGGCCCGCCTATGCCCGCTGGGCGGAATCGCGCCTGCGCCGCGAAGGCCTCAGCCCGCAGCGCATCCGGCTGATGGCGTATTTGCGTAAAAACGGGCCCTCCAAAATGCGTGCGCTCCGCAACGAGCTGGGCGTCACCGCGACCAGCGTCACCGCCCTCGTCGACTCTTTGCAAAAGGAAGGCATGGTCACGCGCCAGCCCGACCCCGCCGACCGCCGCGCGACGCTGATCGCGCTCACCGCCGAAGCCGAACAGCAGCTCAAGGCCATGTGCGGGCCGTTCAAGAATCAGGTGGCGGAGATTTTCTCCGGCTTCTCCGAAGACGAACAGCAGGATTTTCTGAGCCTCCTTGCGCGCGTGCGCGCCGCGCTGGTCGAGCGCGACATCCTCAAGGAAACGTCTCCACAATAAGAGCGGAGGCCTTTTTCAATGCAACGCTACAAAATCTCCGCCGACGCGCGCTGGCTGCTCGCCGCGCGCACGGTGCGCAGCATCGGGCAAGGGCTGATGGTGGTGGACTTCACGCTTTATCTCCACGCGCTGAAAGTGCCTGCGTGGATGATCGGCAGCATCATGGGCACAGGCATCGTCTTCGCCGTCGCCATCACGCTGCTGGTCGGGCCGCTCAGCGACAAATACGGGCGCAAACGCTTCATCGTCGGCTACGAGGTCATGCTCGTCCTCGCCGCGATTGCCGCCTATTTTCACAGCTCTCTGCCGCTCCTCTTCGCTGCCTCGATCGCGGGCGGCTTCGGGCGCGGGCAGAACGGCGCCGCCGGGCCTTTCGGCCCCGTGGAATACGCCTGGCTGGCGGGACTGGTGCCGGAAAAACATCACGGCACGGTCTTCAGCCTCAACACCGCGCTCGGCGCGGTCGGCATGGGTATCGGCGCGGCGGCGGGCGGGCTGCCGGTTTTGTTGCAGCATCACTTTCCCGGCGCGGAGGCCTACCGCCCGCTATTTTTGATTGTCATCGCCGGATCGTTCAGTTCGGTACTGTGTCTTTTGCGCGCGCAGGACATCGCGACCGTCAAACGCGCCGCCCCGCCGACAGCTGAGGAAAAAATGGAAGACGATGCGCTGAAGCGCCATGAAAACGGCATGCTGGCCAAGCTCGTCGGCATCAACGCGCTCAACGGACTCGCCATCGGCCTCTTCGGCCCGCTGCTCGTCTACTGGTTCGCGGTGCGCTTCAATGTCGGGCCCGCGCACGTTGCGCCGGTGATCGCCGCGGGATTTTTTCTCTCGGCCTTTTCATCGCTGTTCACCGGCTGGATCATGAAGAGACTCGGGATGGTGCGCACCATCGTTTTGATGCGCATCATCGGGCTCGTCACGCTCGCGTTGCTGCCGCTCGCGCCGACCTTCGCCGTCGCCTCCGCGCTGCAGATTCTCCGCTCCGCCTTCAACCGCGGCACCGTCGGCGCGCGGCAAGCGCTCAACGTCAGCCTCGTCCGCCCGCACCGCCACGGCCTTGCCGTCAGTCTGGCCAACGTCTCAATGCAGATTCCCCGCGCGGCCGGGCCGGTCATCGCGGGAATCATGTTTACCGGCGGGGCGCTCAGCCTGCCGTTTTTCCTCGCCGCCAGCCTGCAGACCGCCTATCTCGTCCTTTATCAACGGGTTTTCAGCAAGCACGAGACGGCGCGGGCCAAATCGTATGCCTAGGACGATTTATTCTCTTAAGTATTTCAAATAGATATAAAATCCATCGGGATACAAAAAATAATCTTGACGTTATGAGAAAAAATTGCTACCCATACCCACGATATGAGAAGTAGTTTTCATATATATAAACAATACATTGAGGAGAACACACAATGAGCAAATTCATAGATTACACGAAAAGCCTGACCGAAAAATTCAACAATGCTAGCACCAGCCAAAAAGTTGGTATCGGTGCTATCGTTGCTCTCGGCGCAGTTTTCCACCCTGCCATTATCGCAGGTGGCGCTATTACTGCGGCAGTAGCTGCAGTGGGTGGCACGGAAGCCGTTTCGCTCTGGAACAAAAAGAATCAGGGTCCGCAGCAATAATACTGCGAACCTGACACAAAAAGCGCTGTTCCTTCGGGGGCAGCGCTTTTTTTTGCAACTGTATAAAATTTCTTTTCTTTATTTTCAAGCAGTTAGAAAAAATCCGCATTTTTTTCGGGTTTGGCGCGAACCGAAATCCGCTATGGCAGCCTCTACTCGACAGGGGTCGCATGAAGCGGCTCGCAACACACTTTTAAGGAGAGATACTATGCTTTACACCAAGAATATTCTAAACTGGGAACGCGCCGTGCGCATTATGATGGCCGTCGGACTGGCGGGCTACGCCTTCGTAGGACATGTCCACGGTTCGCTGACCGTCCTTCGACCGCAAGCTCGATAAACGCAAAGCGCAATCCTGAAGGGAAGCCGCAACATGGAAGCCTCACGTCACTGGAAACACGATGTCGAAATGATCTCCGCCGCGCGCGGGGGCGACGAGCAGGAGCTCGTCACCCTGCTCAATGCGGCGGCAACCCCGCAAGGAATTTCGCGATGATCGGCAGCAGGCCGAAGCGGCGGAGATCGTTATGGCCCGCGCCCTTGATCAGCACGTATTTTTTCACAGGGGTGCCGACGGCGGCGGCGAGTTTCTCCCCCTGGCTATGCGGGATGATGTCGTCGTCCGTGCCGTCGACGATCAGCGTGGGCATCTCGAAGTAAGGCGCTTTGGCGAGGTTGTCGTATTTGTCGAGCGTGAAGGACTTGAAAGGGCAGCTCCACGGATAGGTGGCGCAAGCTTCGTCCGGCATGTCGGTGAACGGCGCCTCGAGAACCAGCGCCCCCGCGTTCTTGTACTCGATGGCCATTTGCGAAGCGATGCCGGTGCCGATGCTCTGACCGTAGATAATAATGTCTGATTCTTGAATGTGCCGCTTCTTCATCAGCCAGCGCATGGCGGCGCGGCCGTCGCTGTAAAAGCCGTTTTCGCTGGGGCTGCCGGGATTGCCGCCGTAGCCGCGGTATTCCACCAGCAGAAAGCCGTATCCCTGCTTGGAAAAATAGGCCGCCGTCGGCACCCGATTGGCGATGGTTCCGGCGTTGCCGTGAAACATGACGATGACGGGCATATGGGCTTTCGGCGGCGCGTACCATGCCATAAGGTCGAGGCCGTCCGCCGTTTTATAATGGACGTCGTCGAGGTGGTAAACGACGGGCGACTGATCGATACGCCATGTGAGGTGATACATAAGCTGTCTTTGCATCGCGACCATGGCCACGACAGCAAAAATGTATCCCGCGATGGCGACAAACAGAACGTCGATGACGATCCTTTTTACTTCTTCTTTTGTCATACACGCACACCCGACCGGTCTTTTCCCTTAAATCAGGACAGAGCCCTGCCGTTCACTACATGGAAAAGATGATAGGGCATCCGCCATAAAGAAAAGTTAACGTAGAACACTTAAATAATAAATAAAATCAAATAGTTGGAGGCACGGGCCGGAATCGAACCGGCATTGAAGGATTTGCAGTCCTCTACATCACCATTCTGCCACCGCGCCTTGAGGGGAGAAGATGTCCCGTTTTATAGCGGATTAAGGTTAGAGTCTAGCTGTTTTGAGGGGCTGAAAGTGGCGCGCCCGAAGAGAGTCGAACTCCTAACCTTCTGATTCGTAGTCAGATGCTCTATCCAGTTGAGCTACGGGCGCAAGTCAGCGAGGAAACTACCCAAACTTTCCGCCTCTGGCAAGGGGATTCTGTTTAATTTTAAGCCGTTGAATAAAAATAATAATACCATTTATTGATATTCCTCTTTTAAAAGAAAGAATCAGCGATTAGTATGTACGTGATTTATTAACCTTTAACGATCTTACCAACTTACACGAGGTATTGCCTTGCCGAAAACTTTCCTTCGCTCCTCCCTGGTAGCTTTAAGCGTTACAGCCCTGCTTGGCGGCTGCGCGCAGAACAAGCCGGCTCCCGTCGTAACAATGGCCGTCGCCCCCACACCCGCGCCGCCCCCGCAGCGCCCGGGCCTTGTTGTCTCCAACGCCCCCGCGCCGCAAGTGATCTACGCGCCGGGCACGCGCGATGCCATCCTGACCAACGACAACGAAAGCATGCCCTCCGCCGATGCCAACATCGTCACGCCCGTTACGAAGAAGGCCGAACAATTGCGACGCGAACTCGACCAGCTGCGCGGCCATGTGGAAGTTTCCCGCAGCAAGCTGCACGACCTCGAGGATCTCAACCGCCAGCGCGCGGAAGCATATTATAAGACCGTCGCCGGCATCAGCGGCGTGCTGCAAGGCGGCACGACCAAAGGCAACCCGATCCTCGTCGACCGCTGGGACGTCGCACAGCAAAAGCTGAACGCGATGGCGCAGGACTCCGGCCATCTGACCAACCTCACCACGGACCTCAACAACGAAGCCACCCGCGCTGCCTACCTGCTGAATGCCGTGCAGGACGCCTTCTCGATTTCCGGCGCCGTTCCCGAGGACCACGACAAGCTCACCACCATTCAGGACGGTGTGCAGCAGGAACTGACGCAAATCAACACCCTGCTGACCGAAGCCAACGACGAAGTCACGCACCACGCGGCCTTCCTGCAATCGGAACAGTCTAACATGCAAACCCTGTCCCTCGGCATTGCCAACGGCGAACTCTACGGCCAGAGCCTGAGCAACAGCCTGTTCCAGAAAGCCACCACCGGCGGCAGCTCCGTATTCAAGAAAGACGGAAGCTCCAGCAGCCTGCTCGGCAGCAAGCCGCTGATCATCATCCGCTTCGACCGTCCGGACGTGCAGTACAAACAGGCGCTCTACACCGCCGTCGATCAGGCGCTGGAAAAGTTTCCGTCCGCCAGGTTCGACCTCGTCGCCATCAGCAACACCAACGGCAACGCCGCACAATTGGCGCTCTCCTCCGCCGAAGCGCGCAAGAACGGCGAACGCGTGCTGCGCTCCCTGCAAAACATGGGCCTGCCCCTGAGCCGCATCAGCCTCAGCACCGCCAGCAGCGAAAACGTCCTGAATAGCGAAGTCCACCTTTACCTCCAGTAAATGGACGTACTGCACCACTTCGACAAGCTCACATCCATTGCGCTTGTGACGACGGCCGCACTGTTGTGCGGCCTCGCCATGATCAGACTGCGCCAGCCGGCGATCGTCGGTTATATCCTCTCCGGCGTCGTTTTGGGCCCGACGGGGCTTGCCGTCATTTCCAACACTGCGACCGTGCAAACCCTCGCCAACCTCGGCGTCATCATGCTGCTGTTTTTGATCGGCATGGAGATCTCGCTGCGCGGTTTTCGCAAGGTTTATAAGACCGCGCTCTCCGCCGCCGCGCTGCAAATCTTGCTCTCGGTCGGCTTTTCCTGGCTGGCGGGAACGCTTTTGCACTGGCCGCTCGCGCGCGTGATGGTGCTGGGCTTCGCCATCGCCCTCTCCAGCACCGCCGTCGCCATCAAAATGCTTGAAGAAACGGGCGACTTGAAGACCCCTGTCGGGCGCATGACCGTCTCGGTGCTGATCGCGCAGGACCTCGCCGTCATCCCCATGCTGTTGCTCGTCGGCGCCTTCGGCCCCGTGTCTTCTTCCTCCGCCGCAACGCTGCCCTTAGGGATCGTCGCCGCAAAAATGGTTTTCGCCGTCGGCTTTCTCGTCTTTCTCGTCTCGTTTCTCTCCCAGCGCCAGAAGCTGATGCTGCCCTTTACCGACTGGGTCACCGCGCGTCCGGAAGTCCTGCCGCTCGCCGCGCTGGCCTTCTGCCTCACCTGGGCGGCCATCGCCGGCCTGTTCGGGCTGTCCACCGCCTACGGCGCGTTCGCGGCGGGACTGGTCATCGGAAATTCGAACGTCCGTGCCGCGCTGCATACCGCCGCCGTGCCGATCCAGAGCATTTTGATGATGGTGTTCTTTCTCTCCATCGGCCTTTTGATCGACGTGCCGTTCATCATCGAGCACTGGAAGAGCGTGGCAGTCGTGCTCGCCATCGTCACCATCCTCAAGACGGCAGTCAACGTCGTCATCCTGCATCTCTTTCTCGGCAATCCGTGGGACAGGGCGTTTCACAGCGGCGTGGTGATGGCGCAGGTCGGGGAGTTTTCGTTCATTATCGTGGCGGCGGGGCTGGCGGAACACGTCATCACCGGCGACGCCTATCATCTGATGATCGCAGTCATCGCCCTCTCGCTGGTCATCAGCCCGATGTGGCTGGCCATCGCGCGGCGGCTGCACGATATAACGCGCGGAAAAAGCCGCAAGAAGTGATTAAAGCCGCACGCTATCAGGCGTTATAACCGGGTGCTTTGATTTCATAGTCTTTCTTCAATAGCAGCAGCCCGCGAATGCCCAGTTTTGAAATTTTGGCAAGTAATTTTGCCGCACCGATCACCCGTTCTGTTCCATCTATACCGCATATTTTTCCCTCGCCGAAGTGCCTGCCCTTATTGGCCTGCACAGGCGCCGCACAAACATTAAAGGCAAAGCTGATATGCTTGATGAAACCAGTGTTCACGGAATGGATCTTTTTCACGGCGTCGGCACTGACACCGCCTGCGGTATGTTTGACGCGATCCTCGTCGCTATGCGGTACAACTTTTACGAAGTCGGCCCTGAACATCGGCCGCGGCTCAAGACCATATCCCAAAGCGCGAACGATAAGGTCTGTATCTTCATATCCCCACCCTTTTTTGAAACGGGTCTCCGAATATCCCCCGAGCGCAAGGAAATCTTCACGCCGGAGCGCGATCCGCCCGAAAAATCCGCGTTCTTCGTCCTTCGCGTTTTTGGACATCGAGAAAGCCGGATGGACGATGACGGCTTTGCCGCCAGCGAATTCATTTGCCAGGTAGCGCGCGAATCCCGCCCCCGTATAGTTGTCCGCATCGAGATTGCAGACGACATCTCCCGTTGCAAGCCGATGCGCCATGTTCTTGGCGTGCGCGTGATGGAAGTGCGTAGCGTCCGGGTGCCGCGCATAAACAAGAGTTCCGTCTTCAAGATAAGGCTTCAAGGCGGGGTTGTTTTTCACCCAGTCCTCAAGCCCGTCCTTGCTGTTGTAATCGACCAGCACGAATTCCACGGAGGGATCCCCGTCTTTTGTGGGCAAATTATCCTCTATATTCTTCAACAACGTCTGTTCGAGATGTTGCCGCCGGCCCATGCAAGTCGTACAAAATGAAATTTTCATAATTATTTCCGCGCGCTGAATCTGCCATCGTAAATGCCCGGATATTAATGTACATGATTTCGTAAAGGTCAATATGCAAACAAAAAATAAATTTTATAAAAACCGGTCGCCGAAAACGGCGCGGAATTCTTTGCTGCCCACTTCCTTGACCGCCCCCGATGCCAGATCGCCCAGAGCAAACGGCCCGTAAGCGACGCGGATCAGCCGATTGACCGTGAGGCCGAGGTGCGACAGCACGCGGCGCACCTCGCGGTTCTTGCCTTCTTTCAACGAGACTTTCAGCCAGACGTTGGCGGTGTTTTTGCCCTGCTCGGAAGATTCGAGCACGGCCTCGATCGACCCGTAGGAGATGCCGTCGATGGTGATGCCCTTTTGCAGCTTATCGAGCTTCTCTTGCGTGACCTTGCCGAGCGCGCGCACGCGGTATGTCCGCACCCAACCTGTCGACGGCAGTTCCAGATGCCGCGCCAGTCCGCCATCGTTGGTAAGCAGCAACAATCCCTCGCTGTTCAAATCCAGCCGCCCGACGGAGATCACCCGCGGCAGGCTTTTCGGCAGCGTGTCGAAAATCGTCGTGCGGCCTTTTTCATCCTTGTGCGACGTCACCAGCCCCTCCGGCTTGTGATAACGCCACAACCGCGCCGCCGCCTTCGCCGCAATCTCTTTGCCGTCGACGAGAATTTTATCCTCCGCCGTCACATTGCAGGCCGGCGTTTCCAGAACGGCATCATTGACGCTCACGCGCCCTGCAGCAATCAGCCGCTCGGCGTCGCGCCGCGAGCAAACGCCCGCCCGCGCCAGCCGCTTGGCAATTCTCTCCGCCTTTTCCGGTTCATCTTGCGTCATATTTGATATACTGCCCTCATGAGCCAGAGTACCCAAAATCGCTATATGGCGGAAGCCCTCTCGGAAGCGACGGCGGCGGCGCAGCGCGGCGAGATTCCGGTCGGCGCGGTGATCGTCGACGGAGCAACGGGCGAGATCGTCGCCCGCGCGGGCAATGCCACGGAAGCGGATCAGGACCCGACCGCGCATGCGGAACTTCTTGCCATCCGTAGCGCCTGCGCACAAAAGGGTACGCCGCGTTTGACCGACTGCGACCTTTACGTGACGCTCGAGCCCTGCCCGATGTGCGCGGCGGCGATCTCTTTCGCCCGTTTGCGGCGCATTTATTTCGGCGCCTACGATCCGAAGGGCGGCGGCGTCGACCACGGGCCGAAAATTTTCGACCAGACCACCTGCCACCATAAGCCGGAAGCCTACGGCGGCATCGACGAACAAGCCGCCGCGCTGCTGTTGAAAGATTTTTTTAAAGATAAACGCTAGATCAGGACTGAATGATCAGGGTTTAAATTTCGGACGCGGTCTTTTGCGCCGCGCCGCATCTCTGAGATTGTTTTGCAGCTTGCGCAGCGTGACATCGTGCAGCAGCCCGTCGATGACCTTGAAGCCTTTTTCGCGCGCAAGGCGCTTGGCGGTCTTGCCGACAGGGTCGGGCTGATCCATGTCTGCGCCGTAGCGCAGCAGCGTGCGCACGATTTCTTCGCGGTTGAAGAACGTGGCGCAGGTCAGGGCAGTGCCGCGCGAACCGCGTAAATTAAGGTCGGCGCCTTTTCCCGCCAGCGAAATGGCGATCTCTTCATTCCCATAAAATGACGCCCACACCAGCGCCGAGTTGCCCTGCTTGTCTGTCTTATCCATATCCGCACCATACTGCAAAAGCAGCTCCGCACAGGCCGTGCGGCCATTGCGTGCGGCGATCATCAGTGCGGTGAAGCCCTTGTTATCCTGTGCGTTGAAATCAACCCCGCTTTCGAGCAGTTCGCGCGCCGTTTTTATGTCATCCCGCTGCACGGCCAGCCTGAGGCGGCTTTCCGGCGTTTCGGACGGCATGTTAAAGGCATTATTAAAAATAGACACGTGAACAGAATCCTCGAAATGTGCTGAGGCCTTATCTGTAGCCACTCCGCCGCTGCGATGTCAATACGCAAAATAGGTATATAATATGTATATTAACGGCGTTAAAACGGCGCGCGCGTTACTTTTCCGACGGGGATTTTTCTTTGCCGAGCAGCTTCTTCGCGTCCGCATCGCCCGCGGCGGCGGCTTTTTGAAGATAGAGCCGCCCCAACACCGGATCTTTCCCGGTGCCCAGCCCTGCAAGATACATCACGCCAAGGCGCATCTTCGCATGGGCGTCGCCGCGCGCGGCGGCACGGCTATAAAGACGGAGCGCCATCGGATAGTTCTTCGGCACATCCGGCGCCCCTTCGAAAACGATGTCGGCGGCCTTGTTGAGCCAGTAGGGAATGGCCGTCGGATCGCGCGCCACCTTCATCGTCCAGAGGAACGACTGCATCATGTCTTTCTTCACGCCGCCGGTGCCCGTCGCATACATGTCGCTGAGCTGCATCTCGGCGGCGGGCATGCCAAGGTTGGCGGATTTGATCAGCCAGTGCAGCGCCTTTTGCGGATCTTTCTGCGTGCCTTCGCCGGTTGCGATCATACGCGAGAGGTCGAACATCGCCAGACGGTTGCCGCCTTCGGCCGCGCGCGTCAGCCAGTAAATCGCCTTTTTAAGTTCCGGCGGCTTCTTGTAAAAGTGATAGAAGGTGCCAAGGCGGAACTGCGCGTCGCCGGCGTTCTGCTTCGCCGCGGCCAGAAACCATTTTTCGGCGGCTTTGAAGTCCGGCTCCAGCCCGTCGTAATGATGTTCGGCGCAGAGGAACCCGAGACGCAGCTGCGCGGGGCCATATCCCTGCTGCGCCGCCTTTAGATACCACTTCTTGGCTTTCGGGTAATCATATAGGCCGCTGTCCTCGCCGGTAAAATAGATATCGCCCATTGCGTACGCGGCAAGCACGCTCCCCCGCTTCGCCGCAAGGCGATACCACTGCATAGCGCTCTGCATATCCTTTGCAAGGCCGCATTTTCCTTTTTCATAGGCAAGGGCAAGATGGTACGCGTCGCCGGCGGAGCCTTTTGCGGCAGCCGCCTTGTCGGGACAGACGGCCGGACGCACGGGAGCGACCGCCCGCGCCGGAACCGGCATCAGGCCGCCCGCCAGCGCCATGACCGCCGGCAAAACAAAAGTGATTCGGCGCGCACGCTTGCACGCGTGCACCTCAGGGGACGCAACGTATTTTTTATCCGCATCCTGAAAAAATTTTTCGCCGCGTGAAGAGACGGGCGCAACCGCATGAACCATCGCCTCTTTTTTTATCCGCATAAAATCAGAAAACATGCCTGCTCCGGAAAAATATATGCCGGCTAATGCGCCATATTTTTTCATTCTATAAGTGCTGCATACGAAGTAAAGAAAATACCCGTTTATGCTGGCTTTATCAGCAATAGTACAAAAAGAAGAAGGGCGCCCGCCGGGCGCCCTTCTCACGAAAAAAAACGAAGAGAAATTATTTTTTCTTCTTCGCAACTTTCTTCTTAGCGACTTTTTTCTTCGCTACTTTTTTCTTGGTAGCTTTCTTAGCTTTTTTCTTAGCAGCCATTTTTGTATTCCCTATTTCAGAGGTTGACTTAAACTAGGAAAGAAATGATGGAACATCATCACCATCCTAATCATAAGAAAATGATAGAGCGCATTTTTAAACTTGTCAAAACTTTATTACACGAAATGGCACCATGACCACCCGATGACTTTTTCGTTTTCGCATCCCGTGCGAAGAGACGCCCTTCACAAAAAATTTACCCATGCTACGCCGTATTCAGAGCGTGCGCGCGGCGTGATGCGACGGGTTGCACGCGGGGCCGCAACGCCTTTGCCGCTTCCGGCATCCATGGTGCGTTCAGCGGCCGTCACATGTCTTCTTTGTCTGCCCTTTAAGCGCACGTTGGCGCATGTTTTTTTCCGCCGTTTCTTCCCTGCCGCAAACGCGCAAACATATCGGATTTAATAAGGTTTTCCGCATCTTTTCGCGCACGATGCGTTTTAATCCGGCAGCCCGCAACCTGTTTTGCCGGTGCAAAGAACAAGGCGCGAGGGTAGCCCGCGTCAGGGACAACACAAGATACCGATTGCCTCTCCCTTTCGTGCGGGCAGCGACCGTGTTTTATCTTCATGCGCGCGTTGGAACACCGCATCCTCGAGCCGCCGGGAAGTCGCAGCGTCTTGCATGACGCCGCGTTTGAACTTGAAAAAAAACGCCATGCGCATGGCGGCCAATTATTCCATAAACGTCGCACAATAATGCGCAGCGTTGCAAAAAATCCACACTTCGCCGCCCGCGTCTTGCCGGAGACAGGAAGATTCTGTGGCCGATGAAACGGGGATGTTTTAGGCCGGAAGGTCGAACAACAGAACTTCCGCACCGCCTTCTGCGGTGATCGCGAGCGTGCCGGACTCTTCTTCGACGGCGAGTGCATCGCCTGCGACGAGCTTTTTCTTCTGCAGTTTCGGCGCGCCATCATGCGACAAAACAACGGCGCCGCGCGCGATATGCAGCCAATATTTACGGCCTTTTTCAAACGTAAGCGGATGCGAAAAACCCGCGTCAAACCGCGCTGCATGCAGCTTTGCGTCCTGCCTGATCGGCAAAGATCCCGCCGCGCCGTCGTTGGAGACCAGCAAGCGAAAACGGTTGTGCAGTTCTTCCGGCGCGAAAGGCTTTTGCTGGTAGCCGGGTGGCGTTCCGGCGGCATCGGGCAGAATCCAGATTTGCAGCAGGTGGACGGCTTCCGTGTCCGAACCGTTGAACTCGCTATGTAAAATTCCTTTCCCTGCGGTCATCACCTGCACCTCGCCTGGGCGGATCGACCCCGTCCCGCCGGTGCTGTCTTTGTGCGCCAGTTCGCCCTCTAATATATATGTGATGATCTCCATGTTTTTATGACCATGAGTATCAAAGCCCGCAGCGGGCTGAACCCAGTCTTCATTAATAACGCGCAGGACGCCGAACCCCATGTTTTCCGGATCATAGTAATCCCCGAACGAAAAGCTGTGGCGGCTTTTCAGCCAGCCGATTTCCGTCTGCCCACGGGCGTTTCTGTCTTTTATTGTGAGCACATGGCCCTCTCTTCTTATTTCATCCTATTATCATTTTAATTTGATATATATACCTAAAAATATAATTTATTATTCTATTTTTTAGAAAAATATACTTTTTGTATTAATAACATTAAAAAATATATGAATAGATAGATTATATAGAATAATATAGAAACGAATGGACAGGTTAGCCAACATGATTGCCTTTGTCACCGTCGCCGAGACCGGTAGCTTCGCCAAAACGGCCAGCCGCCTGCGTATCGCCAACTCGGTGGTCAGTAAACGCATCAAGGATCTTGAAGCTTACCTTGGCACGCAGCTGCTCCGGCGCACGACACGGCGCATCGCCCTCACCGAAGCGGGCTACGCCTATGCCGATCATGCGAAGAAATTCCTCGATAACCTCGCCGAAGTCGAAGAGAACATCCGCTTTCGCAATGAAAACCCCGTCGGTGAAATCAAGATCACCGCCCCCTCCGGCTTCGGCAACAAATTCCTCGGGCCGGCGCTTGCCGGTTTCCTCGAAACTTATCCCGATGTGACGGTGACGCTGTCGCTCGACGACCGCAAGGTCGATCTCGCCGCCGAAGGCTTTGACCTCGCCATCCGCATCGGCGCGGTCGAAGAGCCGGGGCTGATCGTTAAAAAACTGGCGCAAAGCCGCCGCATCGTCGTCGCCAGCCCCGCCTATCTGCAACAATACGGCCGCCCCGCGGCGCCGGAAGATCTGGCGCGGCACAATTGCATGAGCGACTGCGGCGAAGGAAAAGTCTGGCCTTTTCAAAAAGACGGACGCGACAGGAAACAACGCGTCGACGGCAGGTTCGTCGCCGGCAGCGACACGCTGCTGTGCGAGGCGGCGGTGCGCGGCTGCGGTATCGCGATCTTGCCAAGCTTCATCGCCGGCGCGCATGTCGTAAACGGCGAACTTGTGCCGCTGCTGGAAGATTTCGAAAGCCCGCCGCTCGCCGTACAGGCTGTTTATCCCGAGCGCCGTTTTCTCGGCGCGAAAACCCGCAAGCTGATCGACCATCTCGCCGCCACCTTCTCCGGCTTCGGCGGGGAAAGCGATGCGGAATAAGGAGCATCGCTTCATGCGAAAAATCGTCATCATCGGCCCGGCCGGATCGGGGAAGTCCACGCTCGCGGAGAAGCTGGCGCATAAGATCGGCGGCGCGTATGTCGATCTCGACCAGTTTCACCACCTGCCCGGCTGGAAAGAGCGCGGCACCGAAGATTTTTGCCGCCTCGTCGACGCAGCGACGCGCGGCGATACATGGGCCGTCGCCGGAAACTACACCACGCGCGCGCAGCCGATCATCCGCCCGCGCGCCGATACGCTGATCTGGCTCGACATGCCGTTCTGGGCGAACCTGTGGCAGCTTTTCCGCCGCACGCTGAAGCGCGTCAGAACCGGCGAGAGCATCTGCAACGGCAATCGGGAAACCATTGCAAAATCCTTCTTCAGCAAGGACAGCATCCTCTGGTGGTTTCTCACGACATGGGCGAAGAACCGTAAAAACAACCGCGACCTCTTCGCGCGACCGCAGGATTATCCGCACCTGCAGATGATCCGCCTGCGCTCCTACGCGGAAAGCGCGCAGCTTCTCGAAAGCGTGAACGGCGGCGCGGCCGAGAATGCTTGCTGCTGATCCGGATTTTCATAGCAGAATAAAGAAAAAATAACTATTCTTGGCCTATACTTACAGTATCGCAAAGGGATGATATACAAGATGACGCTAGCGCAGGAACAGATACTGGACAACATCCACGGCACAGAAATCAAAACCAGCCCCGTCCACGGGCGCGGGCTTTTTGCCACACGGGACCTGCACGCCGGTGAAGTGCTCGGCGTCCTCGACGGAGACAGGATTTCGGCGGATGAAATGGCGAAGCGGGAAAAAAACATCAACGCGAACACCCCGAACAAAAACGCGATGATCGTGCTGGAATGGAATGCGCTTCCCGACGGCGAATTCCTGATACGCCGCAAGCGCACGAAGTACGGCTTCATCAACCATTCGCGCGCCCCCAATCTCGAGCTGCGCGGGTTCCCGATCGAAGTCGTCGTCATAGAGGAGATTGCCGCAGGCCGGGAGCTTTTGCTTGATTACCGCAAGGAACCGCTTCCCGAGGACTACCTCAACGGCCACGGGAGCACCTACCTGTGAGCGCGGAGCCGTCCAAAATCCTCACCTGGCTCGTCGACACCGACGACAGGATCGAATGGGGAAACGCGGAGATGCGTGCCTTGCTGCGGACGGAAAACCCGGAGGATTTGCAGCAGGCCTTTACGGACGCCCTGAGCGCGCAGGGGCAAACGGCCTACTTTGACGCGTTCAGATATTGCGCAACGCGGTATGAAGCCTTCAGCGCCGAGATAGAACTCTTTTTACCCGACGACCGGCGGCTATGGCTCGCCGCCGCGCACGCGCCGCGGTTCGACGAAGGCGGCACATGGACGGGCTATATCGTCAGCGCCATGGACATCACCGCGCAAAAAGAATTCAGCGAAAAAGCCTGGATCGCCGCAAATTACGATAAGCTGACCGGTCTGGCCAACAGAAGCCTCTTTGAAGACCTGTTGCAGCGCCAGATCATCTCCCTGTCGCGCGCGCGGCAACTCTTTGCCGTTCTGTTTGCCGATCTCGACGGGTTCAAGGCCGTCAACGACACGCACGGACATGCCGCGGGCGACGCCGCCCTGCGCGAAGTCGCACGCCGGTGGCTCGGGGCCGTGCGGAGAACGGATACCGTCGCGCGGCTGGGCGGCGACGAATTCGGCATCCTGCTGACGAACGTCAAAAACATCCAGCAAGCGGAATATGTCGCGGCGGAACTGATCGTGTCGCTGTCCGGCGGCGTAGACGTCGGCAACGACACGGTATGCGAACTGGGCGCCAGCATCGGCATCGTCTTGCCGCAAGACGCGCATGAAACCGTCGAAAGCCTGTTCGCAAGAGCCGATACGCTCATGTATGAAAGCAAAAAAGCGGGAAAGAACCGGTTTAGATCCTCAGCCCCGTCCGGCGCCGGTTCCCTCCTGCTGACGGACTGAACGGCGCAACGCCGTTCTCAGGAGCAGCGGCCGGTCAGTTCCAGCCACAGGTTGGGCGCGTGCGGCTGGCAGGGCAGCATGGGGGGCGAGGAGTGGCAGGGAAAGGTTTCTTGGGGCAGGAAATGGATGGCTTTCACAGGGCGGGAGGGGCCGGCGGGGCAGGCAAACCTCAGCGGGATCATCCAGCAAAGCAATCGGTGCAAGATGCAGGGCTGGCAGGGCGGAACGGAGGGCCA
>JAJZFS010000087.1 GCA_021805245.1 Pseudomonadota bacterium
GGTTTGAAAAAGGTGAAAGAACGCATCCTCGAATATCTCGCGGTGCAACTGCGTGCCGGCAACAAGGTCAAGGGGCCGATCTTGTGCCTCGTCGGCCCGCCGGGCGTCGGCAAAACGTCTCTCGGAAAATCCATCGCCCGCGCGACCAACCGCAATTTCGTACGCATGTCGCTGGGCGGCGTGCGCGACGAATCCGAGATCCGCGGCCACCGCAAAACCTACATCGGCTCGATGCCGGGCAAGATCATCAGCGGCATGAAAAAGGCCAAGACGACCAATCCGCTGTTCCTGCTCGATGAAATCGACAAAATGGGGCAGGACTGGCGCGGCGATCCGTCGTCGGCGCTGCTCGAGGTGCTCGATCCGGAGCAGAACAACACCTTCAACGATCATTATCTCGAAGTCGATTACAACCTGTCGGATGTGATGTTTATTTGCACGGCGAACACGCTCGACGTGCCGCGTCCGCTGCTCGACCGCATGGAAGTGATCCGCATCCCCGGCTACACCGAGGACGAGAAGATCGAGATCGCGCGCCGCCACCTGCTCGACAAGCAGATGGAAGCGAACGGCCTCAAGAAGGGCGAGTTCTCCATCAACGACGCGGCCTTGCGCCACCTCATCCGCTACTACACGCGGGAGGCGGGCGTGCGCAACCTCGAGCGCGAGATTTCCAACCTCGCGCGCAAGGCGATCCGCGAAATCATGCTCGGCAAGAAGAAAACCATCGTCGTCACGCCGAAGAACATCGGCAAATACGCGGGCGTGCAGCGCTTCCGCTACGGCGTGGCGGACGAGCAGGACCGCGTGGGCTGCGTCACCGGCCTCGCCTGGACGGAAGTCGGCGGCGAGCTGCTGCAAATCGAAGCGGTCACGGTTCCCGTCGGCGGCAAAGGCGGCGGCAAGGTCACTATGACCGGCAAGCTGGGCGACGTGATGAAAGAATCCATTCAAGTCGCCGAGATGCTGGTGCGCTCGCGCGCCAACGACCTCGGCCTCAAGTCGGATATCTTCGAATCGGTCGGCGTGCATATCCACGTGCCCGAGGGCGCGACGCCGAAAGACGGCCCCTCGGCGGGTCTTGCTATGGTAACTTCTATCGTCTCCGCTTTGACGGGTATCCCTATCCATAAAGACATCGCCATGACCGGCGAAGTCGATCTGGTGGGCAACGCCCTGCCAATCGGCGGCTTGAAGGAAAAACTGCTGGCCGCGCTGCGCGGCGGCGTCGTCAAGGTGATGATTCCAAAGGATAATGTCAAGGATCTGGCGGAAATTCCCGACAACGTCAAAAAGGGTCTGGAAATCGTGCCGGTGCAGACCTTCAGCGAAGTTCTGGAACATGCGCTGCTCAAAATGCCCAAGCCCGTAGGCGAGAAGGTGGATGTCAATGTTACGTCAAGAGCCGCGGAAAATAAGGCTAAAGACGTGATTCACCATTGAGAATCCGCCCATATGGGGCATTATATTCTTATAGCAACCCCTTATGAGGAGATTCCCCTATGAACAAGAACGAACTCGTCGACTTTATTGCGAGCAAAGCCAAGAGCGACATTTCCAAGACGCAGATCACCGAGATCGTTGATCTCGCATTCGAAGGCATCGGCGCCGAACTGAAAAACGGCGGCGAAGCCCGTTTCGTCGGCTTCGGCACGTTCAAGACCGCGCGCCGCGAGGCCAGCACCGGCCGCAACCCGCGCACCGGCGAAACCATCAAGATCGCCGCCGCGAACCGCGTCAAGTTCACGCCCGGCAAAGAGCTGAAGGAAGCCGTGAACAGCTGATCAGGCCTGTCCCTGTTTCAAAAAAAGGCCAGCCCGTCAAGGGGTTGGCCTTTTCTTTTGCGCCTTGACAGAAAGCGGCGGATTGAATACTTTGAGTTTCCTTTAACGGGCGGTTAGCTCAGCGGTAGAGCATACCCTTCACACGGGTGGGGCCGTAGGTTCGATTCCTATACCGCCCACCATCCTTCTCCGCGGGGGTCTTGCACGGATAAGGGCGCTTAGCTCAGTTGGTAGAGCGTCTCGTTTACACCGAGAATGTCGGGAGTTCGAGTCTCTCAGCGCCCACCACTTTTTCTTTCAGTATTCTTCATCATCCTTCGCTTGCCTCAGCGCCACCACTTTTTTCCGAACCGGAAAACGTCTTACAGCTTCGGATAGCCCTTGCCCACGTCCGGCTTTTTGATTTGCGGCTTGGCGTTGTTTTGCTCTTCCGGCAGCGGCGGCAGGCGCTTGGTGATTTCCTTCATCTGCTCGAGAATTTCCGCGAGAAGAACGCGCACGTCGTCCGACTGCAGGTCGGGTGCCGCGAGCGAGGCGGGCTTCTGCTCCGCAACGCCGGTCAGCTTTTGCTGGAAGAACTTCAGGCGTTCGATGTCGTCCGTCTTTCTGTTCTGGCAGTGCATCGTCATCAGCGCGTCTTCGAAGCTCGCGCCGTGTTCATGCAGCAGCTTGATCACGTTCATGGATTGCTGGTTGCAGGCGGCGACCACGAGCATGATGCCCGCGTGCCCGCCGACGGCGTAGTTGGCGTCCGCGCCGGCTTCCAGCAACAGTTCGCAGAACCTGTCGTCGCCGATGCGATAGTTGACGGCGGCGTAGAGCGCCTTGCTGAGGAAATCCTTCCTGTCCTTTTCCGGCACTTCGGCGATCGCCATTTCGAGGTCCTTGAGCTTGTCGCCGTACCTTTCGGGCAACTGGTGGAGAATGCGCGTGGCCATGTTGGTATAGTTGTAGCTTTGCAGCTCTTCCACATGGGCGAGGGCGGCCTGCACGTTGGCGGGATGGCCTTCGCCGAACGCCTTGAGCGCGCCGGCGATCATGTCTCTGGCGTTGTTGCTGTATTCGTTGTTCTGCGCTTTGCTTTTGTAGGTCGTGAGGAATTGATCCGGCGTGACCGTCTGGCCGATCTTGAAATAATCCTTGAAAATACCCATGACGTGTCCTTCCCGATATGCGTCTATTTTTAATGAATAGGGAAATTAGCAAAATCGACCATGGGGTGCAATGGTTTTGCAAATGCGATATGGAAAATTAATATGTCCGTCCTATGGCGCGGCGGCGGTCAGGCGCCGCTAAGAAAATCCGCGACGCGCCGGTAGATTTTTTTCTGGTCGTCCGTGGCGTCCGCCGCGCCGTAGCCCGCGATCACCGTCATCCGGTAGAGCGCCATGAGCGAGGAGAGCGCAGTGTGGATGTGGTTCGCGCGCAGGTACTCCAGCACGTCGCGGAAATCCTCCGGCTTGTTCACCGTGACGGGCACCTCTTCGAAGCGGACGGTTTCGTCGCCGTCGATGGAGCGCTTTTCCGAGAAGGGCACTTTACCGGCGCGCGTCAGGCCGATGAATTCCGGCTTGCCGCTGCGGTCGATCCAGCGGAAGAACCCCGTCACCATGGTGTTGGCGCGCACTTCGTCGAGCCATTTTTTCATGCCGGTCTCCTCGCAGACTTCGCGCGCCATGCTGTAGACGAGAAGGTCGCGGAAATCCCCGGGCATGCCGGCGCGCTGCATGTCGTCGTAGGACATCGAGCCGGAGCCGCCGAGGCAGACCATGTTCGCGCCGATGGCGTTGGTCGAACCCTGATAGAGCAGCGCGACGCGGTTGTTCTCGGTCAGCAGCAGGCTGGTGATGCCGATATGCTGCGAGGTGCGCGTCGTGAAGTCCGGCTGGAAGCGCAAAAAGTCCTTGCCGTCGGTCTTCTCCCTGTTCACCGGAAAATAGGTGGTGAGGTCGGTGTAGACTTCCGTTTCATGCTGCAGGTTGCCGCGGAAGATGCGGCTCCGGAAGGCCTCCATCGTCAGCAGACTGTCGAAATAACGCGCCTTGCGGACCGTGACCGGGCGCGCCGGATCCGCGAGCGCGGCGGCGCTGTCCTGAAAGGCCAGCAGCTTGCCGTTGGTTGTGTGCTGGCGCTTGTTCAAAACGCGGATGGCGATGTAGCGCAACTGGTGGCGCGAGTAGATGAAGCTCATCGGCAACTCGTTCTCCTGCCAGGGCATGTCCCCGCGCAGCATCAGCGCGTCGTCGACGCGGTCGCTGGAGAGAGGGCTGTCGTTGCAGGTCTTGACCGCATTGACCGGATTGCAAAAGCCGAGCGCGTCCTCCGCCGGCGCGGGCAGGATTTCGGCCATCGGGATGCTGAGCTCGTCGTGGGAGACGTGCGTGCTGTTCGTCGTCGTGTAGGGCACGCCGCGGTGCGTCGGGCGGTAGTCCGACGGGATGACCGTCAGATCGCCGCCGAGCTGGATGGCGATGATCCCCGCGTCGACGATGGCGGCGATGATGTCGTAGACCGTCGTCCAGGCCCATATCTCGTAAAAGAGCACGCTGAACGTCAGGATGGTGGTGTTGAGGTCCTTGCGGTAGTCCGGGTCCCATTTGAAAAAAAACACCATCAGCTCCCAGCGGCCCTTGAGATTGCGGTAGAGATTGAGCGCTTTGATGAACGGAGACATGGACTGGCGGCGGCGCTTCCCTTCGGATATGTGAGATCAGCGCCCCTGGATGAAGCTGGAGACGCGCTGATAGATTTTTTTCTGGTCTTCCGTGGCGCTGTGCGCGTCGTAGCCGGCGATCACCGTCATCCTGTGCAGAGCCATGAGCGAGGAGAGGGAGACGTTGATGCCGTTCGTGCGGATGTAGGCCAGCACGGCGTGGAAGTCTTCCGGCGTGTTGACCGTGATCGGAATTTCTTCGAAGTGGATGACCTCGTCGCCGTCGATGGCGCGGTCCTGCGCGTAGGGCACGGTGCCCGCGCGCGTCAGGCCGACGAACTCGGGCAGGCCGCAGCGGTCGATCCAGCGGAAAAAGCCCGTGACGATGGTGTTGGCGTAGGCCTCGTCGGTCGATTCCTTCATGCCGGTCTCCTCGCAGACCTCGCGCGCCATCGCCCAGGCCGCCAGTTCGCGGAAATCCGCGGGATTGCCGGCGTGCTTGATGTCGACGTATTCGAGCGAGCCGGAGCCGCCGAGGCAGACCTCGTGCGCGCCCACGGCCTTGGTCGATCCCTGGTAAAGCAGGGCGACGCGGTTGT
>JAJZFS010000110.1 GCA_021805245.1 Pseudomonadota bacterium
GAGCTCGGCGGCCTGTTCGCGGGCTCGGGCTTTTGGGGGGCAGGTCTTGGCGGCATCGTCAGGGCAGGGCTGGGCATGGCGGGCAGGTTGCTGCTCAATGCGCTGGCGCCGCCGGCCAAGCCGCGCTTTCAACTGACGCAAAAGCAAAGCCCGACGCTGTTCATTCAGGGCGCGCAGAACCGCGCCAATCCCTTCGGGCGCGTGCCGAAAGTGCTGGGCAAGCACCGCTACGTGCCGCTTCTGGGCGCGTCGCCTTATACGGAGAGCGTTGGCGGTGACCAGTATCTGCGCATGCTGTTTGTCTGGGGCTATGGGCCGCTGGAGGTTACTGACATCAAAATCGGCGAGACGCCGATCGGCGATTTCACCGACGTCGAGATCGAAACGCGGCAGGGATTTGACACCGACGCCCCGCTGACGCTTTATACCGACAGCATCGTGCAGAACAATCTGCAGGTCGCGCTGACCAATGCGGCGGGCTATCTCATCCGCACGACGGACACCGACGCGACGGCGATCTCGGTCGATATCACCTTTCCGCAAGGGCTGTTCCGCTTCAATAGCAACAACGCCAAAACGGCGGCGACGGTCGAGGTTTCGGTCGACTACGCGCCCGCGGGCTCCGGCACATGGACGAGCGCGGGCAGCATCACCGTCACTGCGCAGCAAAGCGCCGCGCTGTTGAAGGGGATGCAATTCACCGTGCCGTCCGCGGGGCAATACGACGTGCGCCTGATGCGCGTCACGCCCGACAGCGCGAGCGATCTTGTCTATGACAGCGTGGTCTGGACGGCCTTGCGCACCATCCGTTTGAGCCGGCCGGTCACCATGACGGGTCTGGCCATGACGGCGCTGCGCATCAAGGCGACGGACCAGCTCAACGGCGTGATCGACAAGCTTAATGGCGTGGTGCAATCCATCGTGCCGGACTGGAACGGCACGGCGTGGGACAATTCCGCCGACCAGACGACATGGCATGCGACGGCCAATCCGGCGGCGCTCTTCCGCCATGTCCTGCAGGGGAGCGCCAACGCGCGCCCGCTCGACGATGCGCGGCTGGACCTTGCGACGTTGCAAACATGGCATGATGATTGTTCGGCCAATGCGCGCGAGTTTAACGCCGTGATCGACTATGATATTTCCGTCGCGGACGTGCTGCAGGACATCGCCGCGGCGGGGCGCGCCAGCCCGATGCTGATCGACGGCCGCTGGGGCGTGGTCGCGGACGCGCCGCAGAGCGTGCCGGTGCAGCATTTCACGCCGCGCAACAGCTTCACTTTCAGCGGCAACAAGACTTTCTCCGATTTGCCGCAGGCCTTGCGCGTGCGTTTCCTCAACCGCGACAACGGCTGGATGCAGGACGAACGCATCGTTTATGACGACGGTTACGACGCCGCCAATGCCACGGTTTATGAAGTGCTGGAACTGCCGGGGGTAACGAGCAAAGATCAGGCGTGGAAAGACGGACGCTATCATATCGCCACGGCGCGCCTGCGCCCCGAGACGTATAGTTTTTATGCCGACATCGAGCATATTGTCTGTACCCGCGGGGATTTGATCCGGTTTACGCACGACGTCCCGCTGTTCGGCCTGATGTCCGCGCGGGTCAAGGCCATTGCGACCTCCGGCACGAACGTCACCGGCGTCACGCTCGATGCCGGGGTCACGCTGCAGGCGGGTTTGAGCTATGCCGTGCGTTTTCGCCTTGCCGATGGCGCGTCGCTGGTGCAATCGATCGCGACGGTTGCCGGCACAAGCGCGACCGTCGCCTTCACCACGCCGGTTGATGTGGCGAGCGGCCCTGCCGTCGGCGATCTTGCGCTGTTCGGGGAAAGCGGGCAGGAGAGCGTTGAACTGGTCGTGAAATCCATCACGCCGCAGAACGACCTCAACGCGCTGATCGCCTGTGTCGATGCCGCGCCGGCGGTCTTCACGGCGGACAGCGGCGCGATTCCGCCGTTCACGAGCCAGATTACCGTGCCGCCGGAGATGCTCCCGCCGCCCGCGCCGGTGTTGAGCCAGATCCAGTCCGGCACGCCGACGATGATCAAAAACGCCGACGGCAGCTTTACCGACCGCGTCGTCGTGACGCTGCAAACGCCGTCTTGCAACGGCGCGCCGGATATCAAGGTTCTGGTGCGCGCCTCCGGCGAGGCGGATTTCGGCACCGCGACGGTGATCAGCAAAACCGCGAACAGCGTTTCTCTCGCGGGGCTGTCCGCGGGCGGCATTTACGATATCAGGGTTTATTACGTTTCGGGCGGCGGGCAGGTCTCGCCCGTGCTGACGGTGACGGGCTATCAGGTCGCGGCCGACACGCCGTCGGATGTGGCGGGTTTCGCCGTGAGCGTGCTTGGCGGCATGGCGCACCTGACGTGGAGCGCGGTGACGGATGTCGACCTTGCGGGGTACACGCTCCGCTTTGCGCCGCAGACGACGGGCGTGACATGGGCGAGCGCGGCGGATCTGATCACGCAGATTCTGGCGGGCGCGACGAGCATTTCCGTGCCTGCCGCGGCAGGAACTTATCTTATCAAGGCCGTCAGCGCGGCGGGGCTGAAGAGTGTCAATGCCGATCTTGCGGTTTCGACGATCGCGGGGCTGTCCGCCGACACGACATATATATTGACGGTGACGGAAGACGCAAGTTTCGCCGGCGCCAACACGGATACGGTCGCGGATGCGGGCGTGCCCCGCCTCACCGGTGCGGATACGGTCGATGTCTGGCCGGATTTCGATCTGGTTGCGGATGCCGACATCGGCAACGCGGGGCTCGCCACGGCGGGGACGTATCGTTTTTCAAACGGCGTCGATCTCGGCGCGGTTTATACGGCGCGTCTCACCATGGATATGGCGGTTTTCGGCGTCGATACCACGACCACGCTCGATATCTGGGCGGATATCGACAATCAGGAGAGCTTCGACCAGACGGTCGACCCGTCGCTGTGGGACGTCGAGGTGCAAATCCGCACCACCAACGACGATCCGGCGGTTGCCCCCGTGTGGTCGGCATGGGCGCCGTTCGTGATCGGCGATTATGCCGCGCGCGCCTATGAGTTTCAGGCGTGCCTCACCAGCGGTCTGCAGGGCGTTACCCCCGCGATCACGCGTCTGCGCGTCGATCTCGACATGCCCGACCGCACGGAAAGCGCAAACGGCGTCGCCGCGCCCGCGACGGGCATCACGGTCGCTTATGCCAACGCGTTCCGCGCCGTGCCCGCCGTCGCCATCACCGCGCAGGACATGGGCACGGGCGATTATTACGCCATCACAAGTTCCACGGCCTTTGGTTTCACGGTGCGGTTTTTCAACGCCGCCGGAACGGGCGTCGCGCGGACGTTCGACTGGCTCGCCAAGGGCTACGGGATGCAAAGCTAACAATCTTTAAAACAAGGAGAACTCTATGACACAAGCCACCTCGCAAATCGGGGCGGACCAGTCCGGTCTTGCCTATCGCAACGCAGACAATGCCGGAAAACAGGCGATCCTGAACCATCACAAAGGCCCGACCGCGCCGACCTACGCCGAAGCGGGCATCATCTGGCTCAACGATTCCGCGACGCCCTGGACGCTCAACGTTTACACCGGCACAAGCTGGATTACGCTGGGCGAGGTCAACGCCACCGCCAACACCTTCCAGCCCTACGACGGCACGGGCGCGCCGCGCCTGCTCAATTTTGCCGCCGACACGGGCGCGGCCAACGCCTATGTCCTCGCGCCCGCGCCCGCCGCGACGGCCTATGCGGCGGGACAGATCGTCACCCTGAAGCCCGCCAACGCCAATACCGGCGCGGCGACGGTCAACGTCAACAGCCTCGGCAGCGTCAGCATCAAACTGCTCGATGGCGCGAACCCCGCGGCCAACGCGCTTCTTGCCACCGGTATTTATACGCTGGTCCATGACGGGACGGATTTTATCGTGCTCAATCCGTCGTTGCCCGCCTTCACCGGCGACACAGGAACGGGCGGCGCGAGCGGTCTTGTGCCCGCGCCCGCGGCGGGCGACGCGGCGGCGGGAAAAGTCCTCGGCGCAAACGGCGGTTGGGTGGCGGCCGCAGGCATCCTCGTGCAACGGCAGGTTTTCACGGCCTCCGGCACATATACGCCGTCCGCCGGACTGCTTTATGCCGATGTCGAGGTCATCGGCGGCGGCGGCGGTTCCGGCTATACCAGGAGCGGCGGCGGCGGTGCCGGTTCTTATTCAAAATCCGTTCTCACGGCGGCCGCAATCGGGTCGTCGCAGGCCGTTACAATCGGCGCGGCCGGCGTTGGCGGCGCAACCAGCGGAACCAGTGGCACAAACGGGGGAAACTCCGCCTTCGGCACGCTTGTCACGGCGCACGGCGGCAACGGCTCCGTCAGCGGAAGCGGTTATACGGTTTACGGGGGTGCGGGCGGCGCGGCCGGAACGGGCAATATCGCCATTGCCGGGCAGTCGGGCGGCTTGGGAGGGTATTACAGCGCGCTTGAGGCGGCGGGCGCGGGGGGCTCGACCATGTACGGCGCGGGCGGGCAGATCACCGATGCGACCAGCACGGGCATCAACGCCACGGGTTACGGCGCGGGCGGCGGCGCGAGCATGGAAGCTTCGACGGCGGGCGGAAACGGTTCGGCGGGCATCGTCATCGTCACCGAATATTGCGCCGTCTAGAAGCGCCGCATATGAGCGACAGCATCCGTCAGGAGCTGGGGCAGATGCAGGGCATCCTCTCCCAGATCCAGAAAAACACCGACAAAATCCCCGATCTTGCGGCGGCGTTGCAGCGGCACGAGGCGGCGATCGGCGAAATGCAGCCGCATGTCGCCGATTACGTGCGCACCCGCCAGCGCGCCATCGGCATCGGCGCGTTTATCGCCATCGTCTTCGCGGCGATCGGAAAATTCACAGGAGGACACTGAAGATATGCAGAACTTTCTCGACCCGCGCGGGATCAGAAACAACAATCCCGGCAATATCCGCTTGTCGAAAACCGCGTGGCAGGGGCAGGCGGGGGAGCAGACCGACCCCGCCTTCATTATTTTCACCGCGCCGGTCTATGGCCTGCGTGCGCTGATGAAGACGCTGCTCACCTATCACCTGAAATACGGGCTCGATACGGTCAGGAGCATCATCAACCGCTACGCCCCGCCGGTCGAGAACGATACGGGGTCGTACATATATAATGTGGCGAAGGGCATGGCCGTGAAGCCGGATGACAAGATCGACCTCCGCGCGCAGGAGGTGCTGGTCGCGCTGACGCAGGCGATTGTCCTGCATGAAAACGGCCGCCCGCCGCAAGGCCGCGTGCCGGCATGGTATGACGCCTCGGTTTATAGCCAGGCGGCGGCGTTGGTGTTGCCGCAGAAGGAGGACGCATGATTTTAGGCGCTCTCATCGCGGGCGGGGTGATCGCCTTCCTGATCCACATGGAGTTCCTCGGCCGCGCCGCGGCGGAGAACGACGCAAAAGGAGAAATTCTCGATGACCTTGAAAAAGCCGATGCGGCGCGGGCTGCTGTGGAGCATGATGCTGCTGCCGACGAGCGGGTGCGCGACGAATTCACGCGCTGATTTCTGCGCCATTTACCATCCGGTTTATATGTCGCGCAAAGACACCGAGAAAACCAGGCGGCAAATCGACGGGAACAATGCGGCGTGGGTGGCGGTGTGCAAGAGGTAGCCTTAGGCGCAGACGTATTTGGCGTGATGCTCCATCACCTTGAGCAAGGTCTTCTCAAGGCCGAGATGCTTGCCGCGGGCGGCGGCGTCGCGGGCGGTCATGCCGCGTTTGTCTTCGGCGAAGACGTTG
The DNA here is from genome assembly GCA_021805245.1 of Pseudomonadota bacterium. Classification (GTDB taxonomy): domain Bacteria; phylum Pseudomonadota; class Alphaproteobacteria; order Micavibrionales; family UBA2020; genus PALSA-926. The sequence continues at coordinate 5,789 of JAJZFS010000110.1, forward strand.
ACGCCCGCCTTGATCAGCACGCCGGCCATTTTCACGTCGCCTTTCGCGGCGGCGATGTGCAGCAGGCCCGCGCCGGAGAGACGGTCGGCGGTGCCGAGCCGCGCGCCGCGCTTCAGAAGATAGGCGACGAGGTCGTAGTGGCCCTGTTGCACGGCGAGCATCAGCGCGGTGTGGCCGAGGGGCAGCACTTCCGCATCGATGGCGGCGCCGTTATCGAGCAGGAAGGCCACCATGTCGATATGGCCAAAAAAAGCCGCCTCATGTAATGGGCGGCGGCCTTCGTCGTTGGGGCTGTCGACCGGCGCGCCGGCCTCGAAGATCACCTCTGCACTGAGAAGGTCTCCTTCGCGTGCGAGGTCGTGCATCAAGCTGTGGGTAAGTCCGTGGTCCGCTGTTCCGTTGTCGAACGTACCGACATTGAAGTTGTAGGCGCGGGAGCCTGTCATAATATGCGGGGTCATTTTGTATCTCCTCTGGGCTTTGAGAGCGGGGGAAGTAGTAATGACTTCTATATGTTGTGTATGGTTCCATTATATGCCACAAGATGATGAATAATTATTTAATTTTGATTCTTCAGGTAAAAATATTACCGCGCAGGTTTTCGAAAGCCGCGAAAACCACGCCCTGCCTCATTTTCCAGCGTACGCAGGATTCTCGAACTGTGGATATCCTTCTTGCCATAAGCTGAAAAAAAGCGGCTGTGCTGCGTTGCGTCAGGCTGAGGGGCGCGCCAGACGATTCTTTGCCGCGGATGCGGCGCTGTTTATCCACAAGGGAAACATTGACCTCGGGCCGTTCTCTCTCTAGGCTTTCCCTGCAGTCTTTTACAGGAGGATTTCGCCATGTGCCCACCGCCCGACCCCGATGACAAGCTGGAACGTCTGGCCGCGGTCTTCCGCAAGGCCGCCGAAAAAAGCACCGGCCCCGCCAAGCAAAAGTTCGTGCGCCTCAGCAACGCCTTCAACGCCATGCAGCAGCTCGCCGACCGGGGCGACCGCAGCACCTTCGAGGGCGCGAAGCTGGAGTTCGACGCGGCGATGGACGACGTCAAGAGATACGCCCGCACGAACCCCGGCGCCCAGAGGATCCTGATGGAGCTTTCGCGCGATATCCTGATCATTGAGGGGGATCTCCCGCCCGAGGGTACAAAGAAGCCCGACCCGCCGGCAAAGCCGCCGGAGCCGGCAAAGCCGCCGGAAAAGAAAAGTGACGGGAAGAAAAAGGGCAACCGCCACTGGCATATCTGAGCCGTGCGGAATTCAGTCTTTGAACGTTGATATCCTAATGCCTGGTATGCAGGTAGCGGTGCAGGCCCAGCGGGCGCAAGGACGGACTGCGCGTCAGGTCGCGCTCTTCAAGGTGTGCCAGCAGCAGCGCGCGCGTCACATCCGCACCGCGGTCTTCGATCAGCCATCTCACGCGAAAGGGGTCGATCTTGTCCTCCGTCAGCTCGACGGCGAGTTCCTGTGTATCGGTAGAGACCTCCGCTGGCGCGGAGGAAGAATCGGCATAGTTCATCAGAGACTCCTTTTGCAGGGTTTACTTGGAGGAATTCTTTTCACGGCGCGCGCCGGTTTCTGCGATTGCTGGCGGCGCATCGCGACGATACAGGTGGCGGCGATGCCCGAGAGGATGGTAACGGATATAAGAAAACTCATTATTTACGGCCTAAATCATTGAAACATTATTGCGTTCGGGATATGACTTGCCCATCCTTCAAGCTTACAGAAAATTTATGAAAACTTAGTTAAAATGCTTCTTTCCGCCGTAGGCAGCGGGCGGCGGGTATGCTTAAATAAGCGAAAGAAGATTTCAGGGAGATTTCAAGATGAGCAGCACTTTTAGCAAGCCGGAAGCCGACCGCCTGCAAAAATATTTGCAGGGCAAGTTCTCCAACCCGAAAATCGCGCTGGTGGAACGCAAGGAAGCGAGAGATTCCGTCGAAGTGACCTTGGGCGGGGAATTCATCGGCGTCGTCTATAAGGACGAGGACGATGGCGAGGTGTCCTACGATTTCAACATGGCCATTCTCGCCATGGACTTGCCAACCGACGCCTGACGCGTCGGCGTCCGGAACTTAGGGCGCCATTTTTTGAAGGCGGTTTTTTTTCGTGAAGATTCACGGTCAAAGTTTAGGCTCCATTTTCCGCAGGCTGCCCTGGCAGTATCAGGTTGTGATGGCCGCGGGGAGCATCTTCATCCTGATGACGATCATGCATGTCGCGATCGTGCTCATAAACTGGAAGAAAAAGGCGCTCGCGCCGTCGGTCCAGCCGGTGAAATTATACCTTCCGGACAATGTTCGCGGCGCGCTTGACCCGTCTCTGGCGGTGCGTCCGGGCGGCCAGTCGGCCTGGATGGCCTATACGGCGCAGAAGACGGAAGAGGGCGGCAAGACCACGATGGAGGTGCGTCTGGCGCAGGCGGATGCGCCGAGCGGCTGCCCGCGCTGGCAGGACCAGATCAACGGCGGCATCAGCGGCAAGAAAGAGCGGCTCCTCGCGCCTGATGGACAGACGCCCTTGAGCCAAGGCGAATGGCGCGTCGAGACGCCGGCGCTGGTTTACGATCCCGACGACAAAGGCAAGCAATGGAAGATATTTGCCTTCAAATATTTCTGGCCCGACAAGGCGCAAAACAGGCTGTCCGTCATCCAGCACTACAGCGTGATCGCGTATGAATATACGGACGAACCGGGCAGAATCTGGTCGACGGAAGAGTGGCTCTTCGCGGCGAAAAAGGACTATCCGCCGGCGCCCTACGACGGGATGGTTCTGCTGGATCTCGACCGCCTTTCGCCGGAGCTGCAAAACATCGTGATGTATTCGCGTCCGAGCGCGATTTATCAGTCCGGCGTTCTGGCGATGACCTTGTCGGCCTTCAAGGAGGGCGACCTCGAACCGGACCGCGTCATCGAGATCGTTTCGCGCGACCACGGCAACAGCTGGCTGTACGCGGGCACGCTGCTCGATAAAAAAGACCTCGCGGCCTTCAATATGAAGGGACAACCGGTTTATACGCGCATCTTCGGCGCCACGCTACTGCAGCACGACGGCGACGTCTATCTTGCCGCCGCGCTGGGAACGAAAGCGCAGCGCGGCGCGGGCACGCTGCTGTTCCGGTTCGACAATTTCGCCTCCGGCAGGCTGGAGACCGATCCAAAGACCGGCGCGCCGGCCATTGTGCGGCGCATTCCGCTGCCTGTCCCCGGCGCGGGGGCCGTCGGCGGCGGCACGATCGCTTACACGCAGGCCTGCACGAAGGCCGGCATGATGATCAGCGAGCAGCACGGCGCCTCGCCTTACTTCCATCTCTTCCAGACCGGACGCCCTCTCGTCGAAACCAAGCACTGAAACCAGAAAAGGAGATCCCCCCGATGACCTCGCTCTACTTCAAATACGCCGCCATGAACTCCGGAAAGTCGACGCAGCTTTTGCAGGCGCACTACAATTACATCGAGCGCGGCATGCATCCGGTCGCCATGACGGCGCAGTTGGACGACAGATACGGCGAGGGCAAGATCACCGCGCGCATCGGCATCGATCTGCCGGCGCACACTTTCTCAAAGGGCACGGATATTTTCGCATTCATCCGCGAACAGGCGAAAAAGCGGCCGGTCGCCGCGCTGCTGATCGACGAGGCGCAGTTTTTGAGCGAGGAACAGGTGTTCCAGTGCGCGCGCGTCGTCGACGAGCTGAACGTGCCGGTGCTGGCCTACGGCCTCAAGACGGATTTCCTCGGCCAGCTGTTTCCGGGCTCGGAAGCCTTGCTGCGTCTTGCCGACAACATCGAAGAGATCAAGGCCATCTGCTGGTGCGGGCGCAAGGCGACGCAGACCGCGCGCATCGCGGACGGCGAAGTGGTGCGGGCGGGCGCGCAGGTCGCCATCGGCGGCAACGACATGTATACCTCGCTGTGCCGCAAGCACTTCGTTTCCGGCGAACTGGGGGCGGCGGCGAAAAAGACCGGACGCGCGGCCTGAAACAGCCGCTCAAGATCCGATTTTTGCCATATTCATAAAATGTTCATCTCTCCGTGCTAGGATGGGCTTCTGTTGAGTTAGGCAGAAGAGGCCATGGTTATGACGGAATATACGCTTATTCGCCCGCGCGGCGGGCTTGGTCCCACCTTCCACGAGGCTGCCGTCACGCTCAAAACCCACAAGGATCTGACGGTGAAGAGCGGCGTTGCGGCGCAGGACATGGACGGCGGCATCTACGTCATCGAGACGACCGACGCCATTGCCGCCAGCCTGCCGGAGAAGCTCGCGGGCTGGAAGGTTGTGCCGCAGAATCCGCCCCATAAACTATAGTAACTCTTTAATTTTTAACGCTATTTTTATAGTGACAGCCTTTGCGCGGGCGGAGCGGTGCGCCATGATTTTGAAAAATAAGATTTGACATATAATTTATATCCTCTAGTATTCCTGCAACAATCACCCGTTTTCATCCGGAGGGCCGGAGATGTTCTTCAAAAAGCGCAAAGCCGCCGGAAGGCGCGCAGACGGCGCAGGAGCAACGTCCGGCGCCCCAATGAGGAGACGACGCAGAACTGAGAAAAGTTTTGCCGAAATAAAGGAGCTAAAACATGTTTGGTAAAGAAAAAGCCGCGGCCGAGAAACAGCGCCGCCTCGACGCCTATACGCAGGAAGAACAAAAATTCTCCGCAGAAATCGCAACTGCGGAAACCCTCGCCGATCCGGCGGAGAGGCTTTTGAAGCTGGCGGAAATCGAGCAGGCGATGGCGCAACATGCGGTCATGGCGCGCGCCAATGCCATTTATAACAATGGCGTCGTCGTGACGCTGAGCGGCGTTGCGGTCGGCGGCGCTCTGGTTCTGGGGTGCCTGCCGCTGCTGCACATCATGGCGCCCGTGGCCATCGGCATGGGCCTGACCGGAGATGTTCTCGCCGCCGGAGGTTCTTTCGGCGACAAAATCAGGAACAAACGCATCACCAAAGAGCGTCAGGCCGAGGCGGAAGTCCATTTGGGAAAAGTAAACCGGCTGGCAAAGAGCATTGCCGCGTCGAAAGAGACGCTGGTCAGGGAACAGGCGGAGCGGATTACGCAGTCGCCGCTTTACGAACAGGTGCTGGAACTGCCCGGCCTGTCCAAAATCTTCGCCGGCGCGGCGGCCAAGCAGGTGGAAAAACTGAAGGAAGACCTCGCCGCGGCGCAAAAGAAAGCCGCGCGGCTGGCCAAACAACAAGAAGGCTCAGAGCCGCTCAAGGACTATAAAAAGTTCAAGAACCTTCTGGAGCCGAAAGGAAAATAGGCGCCCATGTTCAATAGGAAGAAAAAAGCGGCCGACAAGAAACAGGCGCGTCTTGAAGCACGCACGCAAAAGGAAAAAGAGTTCGAGGGAGAAATCGCCGCCGCCGCGAAGCTCGACGATCCGGCGCAAAAGGTCTTAAAGCTGGCGGAAATCGAAAAGGATATGGCGGAGCATCTGTCCGCCGTGCATTCCGCAATAACCGTTTCTGCTGATAACAGGGCTTTGCTCGACGCCGCAACGTCGGGCATCGGCCTGATATTCACAGGAGCGTTGGTTGCGGCGCTCGGCGCGCCTCACGTGGGGATCGGCATTGTATTGGCCGCCTTTCCCGTTCAGATCGGCGGCATGATGGCAACCATTATGGGCAGCAACCGCCTATCCAAGGCGCTGCAGGCCGAGGCGAAAGACCATTTGGAAAAGATGGACGGCTTGAAGAAGCAGACGGCGCAGATGAAAGAGACCTTGATCAACGAGCAGACGGCAGAAATCGCGCAGTCGCCGTTTTACGAGCGGATGCTCGCGTTGCCGGGCTTGTCCGAAAAATTTGCGGCGGCCGCGGAGAAGCTGGCTGAAAAACTGGAAGGCGACGACGCGGCTGTCGAAGACACTGCGGAGCAAGAAAAACCGCCCGCGCCGGAGCCGCCGCCGGTCAAGGGACGCCATCATCCCAAGGGTGGTCCGAAGCAGGAATAATCCGATCTGTTCTGATGCCTAGCGGTGATAGGCGGCAATGAGGTGCTTGTAAGCGGGTAGTGCCGCCTTATAGGACGCTTTCGTGCGCGCGCTGACAGTGAAGATCAGATAGTAATCGCCTTCCTCCCCGTAAGAAACGCATTCCCACGGCCATGCCGGCTTTTCCGGCGGAAAAAATGTATAGGTAATCATCTTTTTCCCGTCTGCCGTGAAGAGCGGCTTGACCTTGCGGATGACAACGCCGGCTTCATTCTTGCGGGTTTGCTGCAAGTCCCTTTTGACCAGCGCGGCAACCGAAGTGACATCCGGATCGCGCGGTTTGTAGTTAGCCTTGACGTACATCACGGCCTTGGCGTTGTTGAAGGTGTGTCCGTCCGGCGCCAGCGCGTAGAAGGCGTCGTGGTAGCTGCTGCCCATGTCCTGATGCCAGCCGGAAAGCGGCGGCAGCTTCGGCCACCAGTAAAGATGGATGCCGGAGTTTTCTGGAACGGCCATCTTGACCATTGCGCCGCGCGCAGTTGGCGTGGCGGCGCATGTGGCCGCAATAAGGATTGGTAAAATTCATGCAGCAAGGCGGCGATCAAACATCCAGATTGGCGACTTCGAGCGCATGCTCCTGGATAAATTCACGGCGCGGTTCGACGACGTCGCCCATCAGCGTCGAGAAAATATCCGAGGCGAGGTCGCTGTTCTCGACCCTCACCTGCAACAGCGAGCGGGTTTCAGGGTCGAGGGTCGTTTCCCACAGCTGGTCGGCGTTCATTTCGCCGAGACCTTTGTAGCGCTGGATGGCGAGCCCTTTCTTCGACGCCTCGATGACTTTTTTGAACAGGTCGTAAGGCCCGTTGATGCGGATTTCCTTGCCCTCGGCCAGCAACAGCAGGCCGGGGCCGTCGAAGAATTCTTTGAAGACTTCCTGGGCCTTGGCGATCTTCTGGCCTTCGCCGCCGTTGAGGAATTCGGCGGGCAGTTCGAGGCGCGTTTCCACGCCGCGAATGGTGCGGGCGAAAACGAAGCCGCCGTTTTCCACGCCGCCCTTCCAGCCTTTCTCGTAGGATTCCGCGATGGCGTCGAGGCGCCTGGCGATGTTCTCCGCCGTTTCGGCGCTGCGCCTGTCGGGATTGAAGCCGTCGGCGGCGGCGGTCTGCTCGACGATATGCTGGTTGCCGAGGCGTTCGATGATCGGCGCCATGTGTTGTTTGATTTTCTTGGCAAGGCCGAGGATGCCGCGGAAGTCTTTGCCCGAGGTGACTTCGCCGTTGAAGAGTTTGAAGCGCATGTCTTCCGTCGCGCCGTCGATGAGGTAGCTTTCGAGTTCGGGGTCGTCCTTGATGTAGCGCTCGGATTTGCCGCGCTTGACCTTGTAGAGCGGCGGCTGCGCGATATAGAGATAGCCGCGGCGGATGATTTCCGGCATCTGGCGGTAGAAGAAGGTGAGCAACAGCGTGCGGATGTGCGAGCCGTCGACGTCGGCGTCGGTCATGATGATGATCTTGTGATAGCGCAGCTTGTCGATATTGAACTCGTCCTTGCCGATGCTGGTGCCGAGCGCGGTGATCAGCGTGCCGACCTGGTCGGAATTCAGCATGCGGTCGAAGCGCGCGCGCTCGACGTTGAGGATCTTGCCGCGCAGGGGGAGAATGGCCTGATTGGCGCGGTTGCGTCCCTGTTTGGCGGAGCCGCCCGCGGAATCTCCCTCGACGATGAAGATTTCGGAGAGGGCAGGATCTTTTTCGCTGCAGTCGGCGAGCTTGCCGGGCAGCGAGGTGACGTCGAGCAGACCTTTGCGGCGGGTGAGGTCGCGGGCCTTGCGCGCGGCTTCGCGCGCGGCCGCGGCTTCGATCACCTTGCCGACGACTTTCTTGGCGTCGGCGGGATTTTCCTCGAACCACGCGCTCAGTTTTTCCGCCATCACGGTTTCGACCGCGGGGCGGACTTCGCTGGAGACCAGCTTGTCTTTCGTCTGGCTGGAGAACTTCGGGTCGGGCACTTTCACCGACAAAACGCAAGTCAGGCCTTCGCGCATGTCTTCGCCGGAAAGCGCGACTTTTTCTTTTTTGAGCAAGCCTGATGATTCCGCGTACTGGTTGACTGTACGCGTCAGCGCGGCGCGGAAGCCGGCGAGGTGCGTGCCGCCATCGCGTTGCGGGATATTGTTGGTGAAGCAGAGCGTGTCCTCGTGGTAGGCGTCGGTCCATTCCAGCGCGGCTTCGATGCTGATGCCGCCCTGTTCGCCGTTGACGTAAATCGCGGGCTTGTGCAGAACGCTCTTGCTGCGGTCGAGATAGGTCACGAAGGCGATCAGGCCGCCTTCATAAAAGAGATCGATGGTTTTCGGCTCCTTCTTGCGCTTGTCGACCAGCGTCAGGCGCACGCCGGAATTGAGGAAGGCAAGCTCGCGCAAGCGGTGCTCAAGCGTGGCGAGATTGAACTCGACCATCGTGAAGGTTTCTTCCGACGGGGTGAAGGTGACTTCGGTGCCGGTTTTGTCGGGCGCGCAGGTGCCGACGGCTTTCAGGGGGGCTTCGGCCTCGCCGTGCCTGAAGCGCATGAACCATTCCTTGCCGTCGCGCCAGATGCGCAGGTCAAGCGTCTTGGAGAGCGCGTTGACGACCGAGACGCCGACGCCGTGCAGACCGCCGGAGACTTTGTAGGAGTTCTGGTCGAACTTGCCGCCCGCGTGGAGCTGGGTCATGATGACTTCCGCGGCCGAAACGCCTTCCGCGTGCATCGCCACGGGAATGCCGCGGCCGTTGTCGCGCACCGTCACCGAACCGTCGGCATTGAGAACCACGTCGACGCCGTCGCAATAGCCGGCAAGCGCCTCGTCGATCGCGTTGTCGACGACTTCGTAAACCATGTGATGCAGGCCCGAGCCGTCGTCGGTGTCGCCGATATACATGCCGGGGCGTTTGCGCACCGCATCGAGACCTTTCAGGACCTTGATGGAATCTGCACCATAATCTTCCACGGCAGCCTGTTTGTCGGCCTTGATTTTGGCGGCATCTGTCATGTTTTTATCCTGTTTCATGTTCATTCGATTCTGTCTAAAGAATATAGCAGAAAACACGCCTGCAAACGAACAGTTTACGCGCGTCAAACAACTAAAAATCGTGCGATTAGAAAGACGTTTTTTCGGGTTATGTTTTTTTGCATTGCGGCATTATTCTACATAACCGCGCGGGGGCTTCTAGCATCCTTCGCATAACCATTTTACCTATGTTTGATATATCCATTCTTTTTTTTAAAGCTGGTAAATTTTTTCTTAATGGTACGTTGACATAAATTGAATGAATGTTACTGTGCCCGTTCATAAACCCAACATTTACCAAAAGAGAGAGGAAATTTAGATGAAGAATCCTTTTAACAGACAGGCCGTTCCTGAAAACCGTCTTAGCCTTGCAGACGTTCAAGACATTGCCGTGATGGTCAATGTCAAGCTTCTGGAGATCAAAAAGGAAGGTGATGCGACCGAACGCATGAAGAAACTCACCATCCTGCAAGACGAAATGCACAAGCTTTACAACGACGGCGCGCCGAAGGTGACGGATAAGAAATCCTTTCTCACCGGTCTCGGTCTCGGTTCGATCGCTGCGGGCGCTGTGACGCTGACGGCGGTTTCGGCAGGCGCGATTTTCGTGCCCTGGATGACGTTGCCTGCGGCGGCTGTCTGGGTGGCGACGCACGTCGGCATCGGTACGGCGGCTGGCGCCGGCGTTGGCGGCCTGTGGGGCAACCAGAAGGAAAGAAAACGCCTGCAGCAGAAATACGGCAGCGTCGAAGTTGCCGAAGCGCTGCATCGCGTCGTTTCCACGGTTGATTCTGCGGTCGATGCCGAAAAGTTCTCGACCCACTCGTTCAAGGATCGTCTGAGCGACGCTTTCAAGCCTGCGGCCGATACGCAGCAACAGGCCAACGACAACAAGGCAAAGCCGCCCGAGGAACAACCGAAACCGAAACGCGAAATGGGCGACTACAAACACCTCAAGAAAGGCCCGTACGGTCAATAATCGCACGGTTCCCCTTGCGGGATAAGACTTATTGAATAAGTTTCGTAGAACAAGACAGGGCCGCCGCAGCTTTTTAGCCGGCGGCCTTTTCTTGTTCTAAACGGTGACCAGCGCCAGCAGCGCCGCGCAGGCGACAACGCCCATGCCGGAGAGAACATCCGCTTCTTCCTTGTGGCCGGTCAGCTTGTAGAACAGCGCGATGAACGCCGGCGCCGTATAAAGCAGCGCCGAGAGATAGGCGGGATTGGGCACGAAGGCCATGGCGCTGTTTTTGAAGATCATGCTGCCGATCCAGCCAAAGGCGAGCAACATGGCGGCCTGGGCCATTTTACGTACCCGCGCCGCATCCGGCGCGGCATCCGCAGACATCTTCTCTTGTCTGTCCCGCAGGAGGATCGTGCCGCCCGTCAGCACGATGACGAGGGCGGTTTGCACGTACATATAGCCGAAAACCGCGCCGACGAGCGGGCCGTGCGTCATCGCGTATTTGTTGAACACCGTCCCGACCGTATAGGCGAGGAGCGCGGGGAGCATTTCAAGGAAGGCGCTGCGGCTGATGTCGCATTTTTTGAGGCGCGAGGAAAAATAGCCGCAACCGCTTAAAGCGAGCAGAACAAGAGCCGTATTAACGGGATGCCGCGCATATTGGCCGAACAGGGACGGTTCAAAAGCGAACCAGAGCAGGAACGTCAGGAAGATAATGAGCGGTGTCGTGCGCGCCACGACGCCGCCGCCGTAGCGCGCCGCGACGTTGAAGGTGCGGATGTCGCCGAACGAGGCGCTAAAGGCGGTGACGATGACGGCGCCATAAAACAGCGGATTTTCCGGCATCGTGACGTGCGTGAAGAACGGCGTCAGCGCCAGCAAGGTGCTGATGCGCGACCAGAAGACGAGGGTGAGTCCCGGCTGTTTCATGTATTGATTGATGAGATAGACCGCCGCCGAGAATATGGCCGACACAAAGGTGAAAGCCGCCCAGCCGCCGCCGTGCATGAAAAGATTGAAATTGTTCATCTGGTGACGGCGCGCAAAGGGGCGTCGCCGCAAATGCGCCCTTGGTCGATGCGGAAGAACTGCGCGTCGTTTCTGAGGCTGGCGAAAACGGCTTCGTCGGTGCCGGTGAGCCAGACCTGCCCCTGCAGCGCGCGCAGGACGCTGAACAGCTGCTCGCGCCGCGCGGCATCGAGGTGCGCGGCCACTTCGTCGAGCAGGATGATCGGCACGAAGCCTTTTTCCGCGCGCATCATCAGCGCATGGGCGAGGATGATCGAGACCAGCAGGGCTTTTTGCTCGCCGGTGGAGGATTGCGCGGCGGGCATGTCCTTCGCGGCATGAAAAACGACAAGGTCGCCGCGGTGGATGCCCTCGTGCGTGCGGCCCGCGGCGCGGTCTTGTTCGCGCGCGGCGGCGAGTTTTCTTTTCAGTTCGTCTTCGATATCGACGGCGGGGCGCGTGCCGATCTCGTTTTCCGTCCAGCCGTCGAGCCCGAGCAGCGGCTGCGGAAACAGCGGCGCTTTTGTGCCCAGTGCGGCGGCGTGGCTCTGCAGGCGTTCGGCGAGCGCGCGCCGCGCGGCGGCAATCGCCACGGCATGGGAGGACATTTGCCGCTCCAGCGCATCGAGCCACGCCGGATCGGCGCGGCCGCCCTGCAAAATTTTCAGCCGTTCGCGCATGGCTTTGTCGTAGCGGTTCAGGCTGGTGCCGTGTTCCGGCGTCGTGGCGGCGACGAGGCGGTCGAGAAATTTCCGCCGCGCCGAGGCGCCTTCGAGAAACAACCTGTCCATCTGCGGCGTCAGCCAGATGACCGAAATGCGCGACGAGAGCGCGCTCTGGCTTTTGGCGTTTTCGCCGTCGATGCGCACAATACGTTTTCTGACGGCGGAGCCGTCGGGGCGTTTTGTCTCCCGATCGAGGCCGGTGCCGATGCGCGCGATCTCGCCGTCCGTGGTTTCAATCTCGGCGGCGACGGCCCAGAGGTCTTGCGGCCCCGCCGCGCGGTTTTTCATGTCGAGGATGTCGGCGCCGCGCAGGCCCTTGCCGGGGATGAGCAGGCTGATGGCTTCGAGGATATTGGTTTTGCCCGCGCCGTTCGGTCCGGTCAGCACGACGATGTCGCCTTGCGGGCTTTCGGTCAGGTCGAGTCGCGCCGCTTCGTAGCAGCGGAACTGGCTGATATTGATTTTGCGCAAGGACGGTGCCACGGCATTTCCCGAATTATAGATTACTATATTGATTTATAAGCTAAAAACGGCACAAAGACAAAATATTAATGGGGTAATTTTATTTACAGAATACATTGACATTATACATAAAGTGTAATATAAAGTTAGAAACGCGATATGAGCGGGACGATTCCCGTATCTGTTCGGTGACAGGAAAAAAGGGTTCAGCCATGATAGAAAAGAACAACCAACCAAGTGCAGTGATCCGGGCTTTTATGGCGGAGGCGCTTGAAAGCCCTCATGCGCAAGAGCTGCAAAAGGGTCTTTTGGACGAGACGCTGAACAAGCTGGTCGCCAGCATAGAGCCTGCCGTGCGCGGAAAATGCACGGCGATGTTCAATGAAGTGGCTGGCATGCTGGAACGCCCCGAAGACAGGCAGAAGATGATCGCCGGACTGCTGATCACCGACAGCTTCAGCCCGATCACCGTTCTGCCGATCAAAATCAGCGCGAAATACACGAATTTCTCCACCGCGGACGTGACCGCGCTGGACAGCTATAAAAGAATCCATCAGGCCGCGCGCAAGGCGGACGTCGCCGTGCGGGTCGTCGGCCTGACCCAGGAGGAAAAGCTCAAGCCCTCCCTGGTCATCGATACGTCCAAGACCTACGACCAGGGTCGCGCCGAGAGCCGTTACGGCTATCCGGAGATGGCGCCGGAGGGCGCAAAACAGCTGCCCGCCCCGCCCCCGAAGGCACCGCCGAAGCCCCGCCGCTTCAAAATATAGCTTTTTTGCCGCGCTTGCCTTTTGGCGCGCAAGAAAGTATACAGGGTCTCCCCAAAATTTACTTAGGAGAGACCGACCATGGTTACGCAACGCACTTTTTCGATCATCAAGCCCGACGCCACCCGCCGCAACCTGACCGGCAAGATCAATGCCAAGTTCGAGGAAAACGGCCTGCGCATCGTCGCGCAAAAGCGCATCCGCATGACGAAGGAACAGGCGGAACAGTTTTACGCCGTCCACAAGGAGCGTCCGTTTTATAACGATCTCGTCAAGTTCATGATCTCCGGCCCCGTCGTGGTCCAGGTGCTCGAAGGCGAAGACGCCGTTGCCGCCAACCGCAAGATCATGGGTGCGACCAACCCCGCCAATGCCGAAGCCGGCACCATCCGCAAGGAATTCGCCGAATCCGTCGAAGCGAACTCGGTGCACGGTTCCGACAGCCTTGAAAACGCGAAAACCGAAATCGCCTTTTTCTTTGCAGGGAACGAAATCGTCGGTTAATTTTTTCTGATTGATAGAAAGCCGCGGTGGCCTTGCGCCATCGCGGCTTTCTTCATGCCGTGGCGTGATTATTCTTTGAGGAATTGGTCTGCGGCGGCGCGGCTCGCGGCGTAACAGGCGCGCAACTGCGCGACCTTCGGCGTGATGGCGTCGGCGGAGGCGTCGCCGCGGCCGAGGTTCTGGATCTCCCGCCCGATGCCGCCGAGCTTGGTGAAGCCGAAGTTCGAGGCCATGCCCGCCAGGTCGTGTCCGATGGAAGTCAGCGCTTTGACGCTTTTCGCGGCGACGGCCTTGTCCGCCTCGTCGAGCAGCTGGTCCGCCTTGTCGTAGAAGTCTTTCATCAGCCCCGCCATCTGCTCCACGCCGAGGCTGGATTTGAGGACGCCCAGCGCTTCGGTGTCGAGCGCGCTCATGTCCGGCTCCACGCGCGCCGCAGGCGCGGCGGGAGCGGGGGCGGCTTCCGGCGCAGGCACGGGCTCGCCGTGCGGGTGGATTTCGGCGCGCTCGATGGTGTCCGACTTGTTGATGTCCGGTATCGGTATGCGCGGCTGGGGCGCGGTCACCGGAATGGAGGCCGTGACTTTGGCGGCCGCGGAGGAGCGCTTGGTGATGCGCGAGAGGATGGCGTTGATCTTGTCGGCGCTGACCGGTTTGGCGCAGTAGTCGGTCATGCCGGCCTCGAGGTAGGTCATGATGTCTTCGCGCGCGACGTTGTCGGTCAGGGCGATGACGGGAATGTCCGCATGCGCCTTGTCGGGCAGCGCGCGGATTTGGCGCGTCATGGCGACGCCGTCGATGCCCGGCGTTTCCATGTCGAGCAGTACGACGTCGACGGGCTGTTCCTGCAACAGG
>JAJZFS010000052.1 GCA_021805245.1 Pseudomonadota bacterium
ACTCGAACGGGGTGCTGTTCCGCCCCGGATCGCAAGTTAACGTGAACAGTCTAATGACGACAACGTCGGGGGTCAGCAACGCGGCTTTGGCACCGGGACCGATGATGTTCAAGCAGGCCGGAAATCCCGCTGCAACGTTGACGACGACGCCAGGGATCAGCAACGCGGCCTTGGGGCCGATGATGTTCAAGCAGGCCGGAAATCACGTTAACCACGGCACGATCACGGCGGCACAGGCGGGACTGGTCGGGCTGGTGGCGCCGAATGCCCTCAACAACGGCACGATCACGGCGAAACTGGGAACGGTGAAGCTGCACGCGCGCGACAGGCTCACTCTGGATTTTTACGGTGACGGATTGTTGAGTATCGGCGTGCGCCACGCGGTGCAAAAGAAACTGCTGGCGCGCCGCCGCGCGATTTCGACGGCGAGCGGAAGGATCAGCCTGACGGCGGCGGCAGGCGAGCATATCGTGAACAGTCTGATCAAGGTGCCCGGACAGCTGGCCACGCCGGCAGTGGCGGTGAAAAACGGAAAGATCTATATTTACGCGGCACCAGCTCGTTGAAAGAATGCAGAAATCTGATGAGTAAGTTGGCTTGTTGAATGGCCGTCCGAGTGAGATTCGGACAGTCGGTGCCGATTTTGGTGAAAATTGTAACTTAATAAGCTTTTTCAAAGAGATACTGCTATTTTTAGACAAAAAGCGCCTGACATTGATCCTTTCATGGCACCACAGGTGAGCATTTGTTACCGGAGATAAACAGAGATACGTTGCAACGGTTGCGGATTTTGCATGCGGACATTGAGGATATGCTGGATTGAATCAGCTAAAAAACCAGAAACACGCAACAAAAGTGGGGATGCTCAAATCTTAGAGGGGGCAAACGTCGCCCATGTTGCTGGCAAGGATGTTCTCATCGTTGACCCGTTTACAGGAACTGCCTAAAAAATCTTGCGCCGCAGCCAGAAGGCTACATTTACAAGACTGATCAGTACCGGCACTTCGACCAAAGGTCCGATCACGGCGGCAAACGCCACGGGAGATGCCAAACCGAAAGCCGCGATGGCAACGGCGATAGCCAGCTCGAAATTGTTGCTGGCGGCGGTGAACGATGCGGCAACGGTCTTTCCGTAGGATGCGCTGATGGCTTTGCCCATAAAAAAGCTGACGAAGAACATCACCACAAAATAAATCGTCAGGGGAACGGCAATCCGCACGACGTCAAACGGCAGCTTCGTCACCATGCTTCCCTTGAGGGAGAACATCGCGACAATGGTAAATAGAAGGGCAATCAGCGTCACGGGGCCAAGCCTGGGCATGAACGTATTGTCGTACCAGTCACGCCCTTTGGCCTTGAGCATGATTTTGCGCGTGAGAAACCCGCCGAGGAAAGGAATGCCGAGGTAAATAAAAACGCTTTCGGCAATGGTGCGGAAACCGACATCGATCATTTGCCCTTTGAGACCCACTATCGGCAACAGGACGCCAAGAAAAAGCCATGCGTAAACACTGAAGAACAGCAGCTGAAAGATACTATTAAAGGCCACCAGGGCGGCGGCATATTGGTTATCGCCTTCCGCCAGCTGGTTCCAGACGATCACCATCGCGATGCACCGCGCCAGACCGATGAGAATCAGCCCGGTCATATAGCCAGGATGGTTGTGAAGGAACAGAACCGCCAGACCGAACATCAGTACCGGCCCTATAATCCAGTTCTGAACGAGGGAAAGTGTCAGTATCTTCCAGTCCTTGAAAACCAGCGGCAGTTCCTCGTATTTCACTCGTGCGAGGGGCGGATACATCATAACGATCAGGCCGATGGCGATGGGAATATTGGTCGAACCGACCGACAGGCTATTTAAAAACGCCGGCGCGCCTTTGAATATCGAACCAAGAGCAACGCCTGCGGCCATGGCCGCAAAAATCCATATCGTCAGATAACGGTCAAGAAAGGAAAGGCGTTTTATGGTTTTATCGGTCACGATGTTTGCCTTTCAAGCGACACTGCCCCGGAAATCGGGGACGGTCTTTCTGCAAAATTTCATTAGATCTTAATATAAAAGAGAATCAGTTGTAGAGAGCTTGATTTTAATCAATCGTAAAATATCATTGCATAATATATAATACACAAGGCCGATATGTATTCCAACCCCAAGTCCAAAGCCTCCCTGCAAGGAACTTCTTTATCGTGACACGTCATAAACGCATCGCCATCCTCTTTCTCATCGCCGTCTGTGCAGGGCTGGCCTTTTTCTGGCAGCGCCGCCCGACGCGGCCATCGCATGACTTGACCCTCTACGGCAATGTCGATATCCGTGAAGTCGATACCGCGTTCTACGACAGTGGCCGCCTCGGCAAGCTGCTGGTGCAGGAAGGCGACGTCATACACCGCGGAGAACTGCTCGCGCAAATAGATGACGGCCGCTTCAAAGATGCATTGGATGCCGCCAACGCAGAAGCAGAGAACCAAAAGCAAATCCTTGCCGCGCTGAAGGCGGGCACGCGCCCCGCGCAAATCGCGCAAGCCAAGGCGAACATGGACGCGCTGGCGGCGGTCTATAAAAACGCCGGGGTAACCTACCGCCGCCTGTCCCACCTGACTCCGGCAGGCGTCACGTCCGTTCAACAGCGCGACAACGCGCAATCCGCCTTTCACAACGCGCAGCAAAATTACGAGGCGGCGCGGCAGGCCTATGTGCTGGCGGTGGAAGGCCCGCGCGCCGAAGATATCGCCGCCGCAGAGGCCGCTTACAACGCTGCCACGGCCAAGGCCGCGCTGGCGGCACGGGAATATCGCGACACAAAGCTTTATGCCCCTGCTGACGGCATTATCGAGGACCGGATACACGAACCCGGCGACATGGTTTCCCCCGCGACGCCCGTTTATACCATAGCACTCACAAACCCCGTCTGGGTGCGCGCCTATGTGCCGGAAACAGATCTGGGACGGATATATCCCGGCATGAAAGCAGAGATCACCACCGATTCCTTTCCCGGCAAGATATATCGCGGATGGATCGGTTATATTTCTCCCACGGCCGAATTCACGCCGAAAAACGTCGAAACGCCGGATTTGCGCGCGCAGCTTGTTTATCAGGTGCGGATTTACGCCTGCGCGGCGGATCGTCAGCTGCGGCTCGGCATGCCAGCCACGGTCACAATAGACCTCCTGCAAAAAGAGTCCCGTGCCGCGCCGCGCGGCGCCGGCGCATGTGGCGGTCATGCCGGCAAAGGTTAACCGGCGCGCGCCGGACGCATCTTCACCGGATACGAGACCTCTCGTCGTGGCGGGCGTGACAAGACGTTTTCACAGCGGCGACAGAATTGTCACCGCGCTGGAAGACGTCAGCGCCGATGTCAGGGCTGGAAAGGTCACCGGCCTCGTTGGTCCTGATGGCGCCGGAAAAACGACACTGATGCGTCTGATCGCCGGCGTGCTGCGCGCGGATGCCGGATCGATACATGTCTTCGGCATCAATGTCAGCGCCGACCCGCTCTCCGTGCAGGGGATGATTTCCTATATGCCGCAACGCTTCGGCCTCTATGAGGACTTAAGCGTGCGCGAAAACCTCGATCTTTACGCAGACTTGCAGGCTTTGCCCATGTCGGATCGCGCTGGCCGCTACGACGAATTGCTGCACATGATGGGCATGGCGCCGTTCATCGACCGTCTTGCCGGAAAGCTTTCGGGTGGCATGAAGCAGAAACTTGGCCTCGCCTGCACGCTGATCCGTCCGCCGCAGTTGCTGTTACTGGATGAGCCGACCGTCGGAGTCGATCCGGTCTCGCGGCGGGAACTGTGGGGCATTGTTGATCATCTGGTGCATGAACAAGGCATGAGCGTGTTTCTATCCACGGCCTATCTTGATGAAGCCGCGCGTTGCGACGAGGTTTTGCTGTTGCATGAAAGCCGCGTGATCGGCAGCGGACCGCCTGCAAAATTCACCAGGGAGATGGAAGGCCGCAGTTTCGTGGTGCGCGCGCCGGAGCACACCAAACGGGAGCTGCAAGCCGCGCTGGAAGAGTTGAACGGCGTAACAGATGCGGTTGTTCAGGGCGATGCCGTGCGACTGGTGCTGGATGCGGGCGTAAAGGCAGATGTAGTCGAAGCCGCAAGAATTCCAGATGTGGATATCAGGCCTGTGCCGCCGCGTTTCGAAGACGGCTTTATCGATTTGCTGAAAGGTAAAGAGCGAGCCGCACGCACTGCCTCATCCGGCACGCCCGCACCACGCCTGACGGGACGAACAACGGACGCGGCGCCCGTGGTCATTGACGTCGCGCACCTCACCAAACGTTTCGGCGACTTTACCGCCGTAGACGACATCAGCTTCAATGTGAAGCGCGGAGAAATTTTCGGCCTGCTCGGCGCCAACGGTGCGGGAAAATCGACCACCTTCCGCATGCTGTGCGGCCTTTTGCCAGCAACGGACGGACGCTTGCAGGTCGACGGGCGGGATCTGCGCGTCGCAGCCGCGGCAGCGCGCGGCAAGCTTGGCTACATGGCGCAGAAATTTTCCCTCTACGGCGATTTGACCGTGGCGCAGAACCTGCGTTTTTTTGCCGCCGCTTACAACCTGATTGGCGCGCGGCGCACGGAGCGGATCGAATGGGCGCTCGGTGAGTTTGAACTCGCCCCGTGGCGCAATGCAACAAGCCGCGACCTCCCACTCGGCTACAAACAGCGCATGGCGCTCGCCTGCGCGCTGATGCACGAACCCGACGTGCTTTTTCTCGACGAGCCGACCTCCGGCGTCGATCCTCTGGCGCGGCGGGAATTCTGGCGGCGCATCAATGCGCTGGCGGAAGGCGGCGTAACCGTGCTGGTGACGACGCATTTCATGGACGAGGCGGAGTATTGCGACCGTCTCATCATCATGGCGCAAGGCAAAATTCTGGCTGAAGGAACGTCGGAAGAACTGAAGCGCGCCATCCGCACCGACGCCCGGCCCAACCCGAGCATGGAGGACGCCTTCATCGCCCTGATCACGGCGGACGAAGCCGGAAAGGCGGCCGCATGAAAGGCTCCATGATGAGATTGCGCGGTTTGATACGCAAGGAATGGCTGCAGATTCTGCGCGACCCATCCTCTATCGCCATCGCGTTCGTTTTGCCAGCCATACTGCTCCTGTTGTTCGGCTATGGCGTGTCGCTGGACGCACGGCACGTGGCGCTCGGCCTCGTCACCGAAAACCCGGGTGCCGCAACGGCAAGTTTTACGGCGCAATTCCAGCGCTCGCCTTATTTCGCTCCGCGCACTTTCCTGACGGAAAAAGCGGCACGGCACGCGCTCGCACAAGAGAAAATCGCGGGTTTCATATGGCTGCGCGGCGACTTCACGCGCGCACTGGACGCTGGAAAGACACCTGATATCGGCCTCTTTCTCAATGGCATCGACGCCAACAACGCCCGCATCGTCGAAGGCTATGTCCAGCAGAGCTGGGCTAACTGGATTGCCGCGCGCGCCGCCGCCAACGGCATCCCGGATACTTCCCCCCTCACGGTGCAGCCGCGCATCTGGTTCAATCCGGCAGTGAGCAGCCGCGACTATCTGGTGCCCGGCCTGATCGCGGTCATTATGACCCTCACCGGCGCGTTGCTCACGGCGCTGGTCGTGGCGCGCGAATGGGAGCGCGGCACGATGGAGGCTCTGATGGTAACGCGCGTCACCATGAACGAAATCATGCTCTCGAAACTGATCCCTTATTTCATGCTCGGCCTTGGGGGCATGGCGGTGACCGTTCTGATCGCGGTGTTCCTCTTCGATGTGCCCCTGGTCGGGTCTATCCCAATGCTTTTGCTGGCCAGCGCGCTTTTTATGCTGGCGTCGCTCGGCATGGGGCTGTTGATTTCCGCAGTGGCGAAAAACCAGTTCGTCGCCGGACAAATCGCCATCATCGCGGCCTTTTTGCCCGCCTTCATCCTTTCCGGCTTCGTCTTCGATATTTCGAGCATGCCCGCGGCGATCCGGGTGATCACACATGCCGTCGCGGCGCGTTATTTTGTCGCCATCCTGCAAACATTGTTTCTGGCGGGCACGGTTCGTTCCGTCCTGCTGCCGAATTTGCTCGCCTTACTGGCAATGGCGGCGTTTTTCCTCTCAGCGGCGCGGCTGGTCGCGCGGAAAAGGCTGGACTGAGCCATGCTGACTCGCGTCTTCGCCCTCATTATCAAAGAGTTTCTTGCCATTCTGCGCGATAAAAAGAGCCGCATGGTTTTGATCGGCCCGCCTTTGCTTCAGCTGATCGTGTTCGGCTACGCCGCGAGTTTCGATCTCAACCATGTGCCCTTTGCGGTCTACGATCAGGACCGGTCGATCGCGTCGCGTGAACTGGTGGCGGATTTCGCCGGATCGCCTACCTTCCAGAAGATCGCAACGTTGCACAGCGCCGCGCAGATCAGGGACATGATAGATTCACGCAAGGTGAAAATGGTCCTTGATATCGACCCGCGCTATTCCCGTGATTTACTCTCCAACAAACCTGCACCGGTACAAATTATCGTTGACGGGCGAAACTCGAACACAGCCCTGCTGGTGCTGGGGTATGCCAACGCTATCATTTTTTCCGCAAGCACGGGTTGGAATGCCCGTCATGGCGGCGCAGCGCCGCTTGCCCGTCTTGTGCCGCGCGCACTTTATAATCCCAATCTGGATTCCCACTGGTTCATCATTCCCGGCATTGTTGCCCTTTTGACGCAGGTCATCACGCTGCTGGTGGTCGGTCTTTCAGTCGCGCGCGAGCGGGAGGCAGGTACGTTTGACCAGGTATTGGTGACGCCGATGCGCCCTCTGGATATTCTTCTTGGCAAGAGCATTCCCGGCCTGATCATCGGCTTGGCCGAGGGAAGCGTGATCATTTTGGCGGCGGTGTTCTGGTTCGGCGTGCCGCTGATAGGCGGCTTGCTGCAGCTTTATGCCGGACTGGCGCTTTTCATCGTTTCCGTGGCTGGGATCGGGCTGATGATTTCGTCAATAGCGGCAACGCAGCAGCAGGCCCTGCTTGGCGCCTTTCTGTTCATGGTGCCCGCCATTATCCTTTCCGGTTTCGCCACGCCGATCGCCAACATGCCCGTGCTTGTGCAAGATCTCACGCTGCTAAACCCTATGCGCTATGCGCTCGTCGTCATCCGGCGCTGCTTTCTGGATCAACCAAGCTTTGCATCTCTAATACCGCAATATACGGCGATGGCGCTCCTCGCCGTCATCAGTATGACTGTCGCCGGATGGCTGTTCCGTAAGCGTGCGGTATAGGAGTTTGCCTACCGATCGCGCGATTGAGTCCGACGGTATGTATGAGCTGTAGCGGGCTAAGGCCGCCCACTTCCGATAAGTAAGGCTTTTGGGAAGCAAAAACATGCTGCGATATCCACTATCATTCTATCGACAACAACCCCCTTGATGCCTCCCCGCAAGGCAGTTGAAGTCTACTGGACTTCTGTACCGAATAGAGCCGTATTGGAGGAATGAAGAGCTGTAAACGCCCACAAAAGAACTCCAGACTTATCATCGAACTGTATAACAACATGCCCTAAATTATTTTTTGAACTTAAACGACCATCTGTCCATGTAAAGGCTTGGTCTACATGACACTCATACACAGTCGCCCATGCAGTATGCGCGGACAACATCATCAAAATCAAAACTATTCCCAGTCCCTTTTTCATCTCTGTTCCTTAAAACATGATCTCGATTCGAATCAGGCAGGCACGGCGGCAGATCAGTTAATTAAGTATTGTGTCCCCGGAACTCGCTGGTCGAGCAAGATTCATTTCTCCTGAAATGATTTTCGTCCAGAACGGGGCATGGCGCAAGGCTGATTTTGAGTCTCAGTTTTTCTTGATGTGTTGATCGATTAAGTATTGTGTCCCCAGAACTCTGGCCAATTTATTTCCGTGTGCCACTGCGAGAAGAAGATATTTTTCTGCTTCCTGTGAGTTGTTCTCGACCATTGCATAATAGAAGTAAAGGTTCAAAGCCTCTTCGGCATCACCTAACAAGGCATTTATAGACATATGCCCCAATTCTGAACATGAACGAGGAGCAAACATAGTATTGCTAAAAATCGCTTTACGGTGATCAAGTCCGGCCACCATTCTGTGGCAATCATTTTCAGATAAAATCTTGCCATCTTTGGCGATGCAGGTTTTGATATTCAAGGAATCTGGCCATTGCAGCCCGGCTTTCGAATCCGTCATAACAGCGCTACCGTCCGGATACCACCATATCGCCCCCTTAAAACCAACGACCTTATTGCCAAGGGCCGCGTGAAGCTTGTTGAGAAATACGGCCTTGCCGGCGCCCGAATATGGCCACATCAGCTCGATTGTATCTGATCGTTTGTATTTGTGATCGACTTTAATGATCTTGGAAAACTTTTCAGCAGAAAACGGATGAAATGTTTTATAATCTAATGGATAGTCGCCATTACCTGGCGCTGCAACCGTAAAGAGCCCTTTTGCACCGTCACCCGAAGCCTCCATGTAAGCATATAATTTCTTGGTCTCCTGGTTTGATATTCCCGACAGACAACCATTATTTGATCTGGACTTCGCATTCCTGTACATTTTCACAAAATCAGGCAATGTAATTGCGCCAATATTTTTAAGGTACTTCTTATCCTGATCCCATTTATTGACAGGCGTCCCAAACGTCATCACTATCACTGTATCGATCTCGTTATTCCAGAACATAGAGTACAATATACGATATTTCTTCTTTTCTCCGCCGAGAGCCATATCTTCTTTGGTCTCAAGACATTTTCTCTGAAACGGCCCGAGTTTCACTCCTGAACAGTTCCCGATTATTCTTGCGTTGTCCTCTTTTTTACCTGCAATAAATTTTATTATAAACTCTTCGGGCGTTATTTTTTTGTATTTGTGCATGCCGTGAATGAGCTGGATACGCATTCCGGTCTTGTAAAAACCCTTCGTTCCTTCGATCAACGGTTCCTGAGAAATAATCCAGGTATAGCCTGCAGGATCAATGCTGCTGGCGAAGTGCCAGCCGTCCGGAACCAAAACTTTGCCATCTATAGGATCAAGTGATCGAACCCTATAGCCGACAGGCGCCGTCATTTGCGCATTTGAACTGGGTGCCGAGCCGACGAGAAAAAGAAAAATCGCCATCACACATAAAATTATCCGCATTATCTTCTCCTAGGGGAAATAATCGCTAAAATATTGTTCTGATAATTTTCATTCGCGTAAACAAGCCTTATTTTGCGCTAGAGTTTAATGACTACGCTCTGCATTTAAAGTCCTTTTTTATCGACAATAATTCAGGGGACACAATACTTATCTCCTTTTCTAGTCATGCGATAATTATAGGCGTGGGGGCTGATCGGTCAATTAGGTATTGTGTGTCTCTGAACTCCACTTTTCATTTTCCCCCAAGGCACAATGGCTAGCACGCGCATTGGGTGCGGAGGACAGTGGCCTGTTCGGAGAACGGCTTTGAAAAATAAAAAGTAGATGGCGGAAGGGGTGAGATTCGAACTCACGGTGAACTTGCGCCCACGCTAGTTTTCAAGACTAGAGCCTTAAACCACTCGGCCACCCTTCCGTGACAAGCCTTTGAAATCCGTGACAATATGCCCCGTGCGGGAGATTAAGTCAATAGCCGCTTATGGCGCCACATAGAGCTTATGCTGCGGCGGCCTCATCTCGACCATCTGCGGGGTGCCGGGCAGCGCGGACTGGTGTTCCCAGCCGTGCCTGAGCATGCAGTCGTCGATGTTGGCTACGTAGTACGACTGCTGCTCACAGTCCTGGATCGCTTGATCGAGCGCCATTTGCGATGTCGGAGCGTCGAGATAGAGCGGCTGTGCGCCCGTCTGCTGCCAGTAAACCGGCGCGCAGGCCGAGAGCGCGACAACGCCAAAAACGATCGCGGAAAGAGCGGTCAACTTGCTTTTCATAGTGAAACTCCGACGCTAAAAACAAAAAAAACAACAGTGTTATGGTGCATAAAAGCGCACGATAACTATTTGTTTAGCTTATATGCAGCATACTTAAAGTTGGGTTAATTCGTTTCATCCGGGGGAAACATGAGCGATCAGACCGGCAACATCCAACAGGAAACCGAGGATGCTTCCACAGACACGTTGACGAAAATGCCCCGGCGCTTTCTCACCACGAACAAAAAAATCGCTCTTAGCGCCATCATTCCCGTCGTGGCTATCCTCTATATGATCATGCCGCACGATAACTTGCAGGAAAGACTTGTCGCTCTGGTTTTTGCGATCGTCGTCGTAGGGGTTCTTCTGCTGGCCGCCATGCTGTTCTTCTGGGTCATATCGCTGATCTTGCCCTCTGCAGGCGGCGCACGCCCGTCTGAAAGCGGCGATGGCGGTTTCAGGAGCATGCCGGCCGGCAGCAAACCCGCACCCGATCCATTGGCCGCCAGCCTGCGCGGCTTTATGGCGGAAAGCTCCACGGCGTCCGGCGAACGCGGTGTGGATGCCGCGCCCTCTCCTCAAGCCGCCTCCGGCATAAAAAGCGAAACCGAAGAGCAATTTCTCGCGCGCATCAAGCCAGAGCTCGACGGGCTGGAAGACGAACGCAAGCAAAAATACGCGGCCTATCTCAAGCGGCGCCTCCCCGGTTTTATCATGATCGGGGTCGGCGCGCTGCTGACCGTTCCTGTCGACTACATGCTCCTGAAAGCGCCGTCGAACACCCATCACTACTTCGGCGCGACGGGGTTGTTGATCGTCATGGTCTGGACGTGGGTGACGCAGCCGCAGCGCGACTACGCCAACGACTACAAAGAAAACATCATCCCGCGCATCGCGGGCCTGCTGGGTTTGAAATATAAAATTGATGGCGGCATCCCGCTCTCGGAGATGGAGCCCTCCAAGGCCCTGCCCCGGCATGACAGCTACACCAGCAAGGATTATTTCGAAGGCATGTACAAAGGCGCGCGCGTGCGCTTTTGCAGCGTCGAGATCGACGTGCCGCCCAACATCACCAACCTTGGAAATGACCAGATCTACCGCGGCATCGCCATCATGATCACCATGCCCAAGCCGAAGTTCTACGGCCACACGGTGCTGGCCAGCCACATGACCGGCGTCGGCAAATGGATCGACAAGGAAATCATCGGCCTGCAATACGCCCGGATGGAGGACCCGGAATTCGAAAGGCGCTACAGCGTCTTCACCAACGATCAGGTCGAGGCGCGCTATCTCTTCGACCCGCTGATGCTCGAGCGCATCGAAAATCTGAAGAACATCTATTCCTCGAGCGACATCTCCATGGCCTATTATCAGGATCAGGTGCTGGCGCTGATCCACTGCGAAACGCAGGATTTGTTCGAGCCGCAACCCATCGAGACGCCCGCGACCGACGCCAAATCCGTCACGAAAATCCAGCAGGAGCTCGCGAAGACGCTGGCCCTGATCGACTATCTCGACGTCTACCAGCCGAAACAGGATGCGGAACAGGGCGTCGCGTAGCCCGCCTCTCCCGCGCCGCAAGAAAACGACGCCCCGCAGCGCGACAAAGAGAAAAAGCCGGAAGCCGTGCTTTCAAACTTCAGAAAGAGTTAGGCTAATCGGATCGGAAGCATCACGATTAGGCAAAGGAGATAACTTTTCAAAGTCACCATCTTTTTTCTGTCATTGCAAGAGACTAAAAATATTCATGTTTTAACAAAACCAATCCGTTGTCTCAGGTGTTATCTTGATATTTCTGTTTGGGAAAAGCTGTTTCCCAGTCCTTATAACTAGCAATATCTGGCATTAACCCATTGTTTGCGGCAAGAGAAAAATCTGGCTTATGAACTTTCGGGGCATCTTTACCAAACCTTTTGCTAATAGATAGCCCATGCTGAGATAGATCTTCGCACAGCCACTTACTAAACTGAATACAATCGTCTGTAGAGTTTACAATGCCTTTCAAAGCATCAGAATAACTAGTATCTACATGTCCCTCTCTATTAGGTATACCAAGATATAAAGCCATGCGATCGGCATGGCCTTCCTCATTCTGTGCTGGATTAGACTTGAAGTCAGTAATAAATTTATTACGATTTTCTATGCAATGGTTTAACGTTTCCTTCGCTCTGATCAAGGCGATGATCAAACTCAATGGCCTACCTGATAATGAAATTTTCTCATATACGGTTTTCTGCAGTAAGTCTGCCGGAATGACCATCGGCATAAGGCTTCTGAAGTCTAGTTGTAAATCAATAAGAGTTTGATAACCTGGCGGTGGTGCTGGAAGATTACCGATAGTATTTAGCTGTGCTGCGTAAGTTTCCTCCAATGACTTAACATGCTGCTTCTTTAAAGAAAGAAATGTATTACACGCATCAAATGCCAACATAATTGCTGCATTAGTATTTCTAATCTCCTCTATGAGCATTTCCTTGTTTTTGGTCTTTTCAATTACTACTTGGGCACCATATGTTCCCGCTGCAGCAGCAATAAATGTTCCGATAATAGTCTCAATAAGCGATTGGCGCGGCGGGTATAGAGAGATCAATTTCTCAATCAAAGGAAACATGAACATAACAACCAAAGCTACAAAAATTACCCAGTAAGCTATTTTTACCGGCAGCGGTTCTTCTTCGAATGATCTCATAGCATTACTTTTCCATTTTATGCCCTATGCAAGCATCTCTATCACCTCAGGTGCTACCTCGGCACTAAATGCTAAACGGCGATTTAAGCTAAGCCTTTGAAAAAAATGGTGATCCCGGTGGGATTTGAACCCACGACCCTCTGATTAAAAGTCAGATGCTCTACCGCTGAGCTACGGAATCATAAATATGCTCCGCGACATTAAGGGATTTTCTGATATCCGGTCAACAGTTTAAGCAAAATAATCTCCCGCTAACCGCAAATAATATTACATAACTCGCATTTTTCTCATCCGCCAAGGTGGACAGCCTGCCCCCCGCCGTTTAATCTGCCGGAACGCTCAAAACAACCTTGGAAATAAAAGGGATTCGATGGCCGCCGACCTCAACAAAACGCGCATGCGCGACACACGCCTTCTGGTGCTTCTTTTGCTGCTGGCGGTGGTTTTCACCCAGCCCGTTCTTTATGGCTGGCCTTATCAGCTGCTGCGCCTGCTGGGTTATTTCCTGCTGGTGATCTGCGCGATCGGGCGGATGTACAGCACCGCCTTCATCGGCGGCGTGAAGAACGAGAAGCTGGTCACCGTCGGCCCCTATGCCATGTGCCGCAACCCGCTCTATTTCTTCTCGCTGCTGGGCGCGACGGGTCTGGGGCTGCTGTGGGGCGAGCTGGTGCCGACGCTGATCCTCGGCTTCGGTTTTTACGTGGTCTACAACGGCCTGATCGGGCGCGAAGAAGGCTTTCTGGCGGAAAAGTTCGGCGCGGACTTCACCGCCTTCAAGAAAAACACGCCGCGCCTGTGGCCGGACATCAAACGCTACAACGCGCCCGACGAATTGCTCTTTCAGCCCCGCTATTTCAACATGTCGGTGCGCGACGCGGTGTGGTGGTTCGTGCCCGCGCCGGTGTTCGAGCTGGCGGCATACCTGCACCACGCGCACATCCTCCCCACCGTCTTTAAGCTGCTGTAACGATGGCGGCGCAGGCGGAAAAGAAAGATGCACCAACACCCATGATGGCGCAATATCTCGCCGTTAAGGACGCGCATCCGGACTGCCTGCTCTTCTACCGCATGGGCGATTTCTACGAGCTGTTTTTCGAAGACGCGGTGACGGCCGCCGCCGCGCTCGACATCACCCTCACCAGCCGCGCCGACACGCCGATGTGCGGTGTGCCGTGGCATGCGCACGAGGCCTATCTCGCCAAGCTGATCAAGCTCGGCCACAAGGTCGCGATCTGCGAGCAGGTCGAAACGCCGGAGGAAGCGAAACAGCGCGGCGGCTACAAGGCGCTGGTGAAGCGCGATGTCATCCGCGTCGTCACGCCCGGCACGCTGACGGAAGAAACGCTGCTCGAAAAAAACAGCAACAATTACCTGATGGCTCTCGCGGATGCCGGCGGCGCCTTCGGCATGTCGTGGCTCGACCTTTCGACCGGCGACTTCACCCTGCAGCCGCTGTTGCCGCACAATCTCGGCGCGGCGCTGGAGCGCATTTCCCCGGGCGAGATCCTCGTCTCGGAAAAACTCGCCCAAACCCCCGACCTGTTCGAGGTTTTCGCCGATTACAAGAGCAAACTCACCGTCCAGCCGCACAGCCGCTTCGACAGCGAGAACGCCCGCAAACGGCTGGAGAAAATCTTCGGCGTCGGCACGCTGGAAAGCTTCGGCGCCTTTTCCCGCGCCGAGATCGCCGCCGCCGGCGCGCTGATCGACTATGTGGAGCTGACGCAAAAAGGCAAGTTCCCGCGTCTTTCCCAGCCCCGCCAGTTGCAACTCGGCGCGGTGATGGAGATCGACGCCGCCACGCGCCGCAACCTTGAACTCACGCATACGTTAAGCGGCGAGCGGCAGGGCAGCCTGCTTTCAATCATCGACAAGACCGTCACCGGCGGCGGGGCGCGCCTCCTCGCCCGTTACCTCGCCATGCCCTTGACCGACCCCGCCAAGATCAACCGCCGCCTCGACATGGTGGAATTCTTCACCACGCGCAACACGCTCCGTGCCGACACGCGCCAGCTTTTGCAGCACTGCGCCGACATCGAACGCGCCCTCGCCCGCCTCAGCCTCGAGCGCGGCGGCCCGCGCGACCTTGCCGCAATACGGGATACTTTGGCGCAAACGGTGCAACTCCACAGACTGATCAACGCGGACGCGCTGCCGCAGGGCATCAAAGCCGCGCTCGATACGCTCGCGCTGTGGGGATCGCACCACCCGCTGATCGACCAGCTGGAACGCGCCCTCAGCCCCGAACTCCCCGTACTGACCCGCGACGGCGGCTTTATCGCCCGCGGCTATGCGCCCAAGCTCGACGAGCTGACGCAGCTCCGCGACGACAGCCGCCGCCATATCGCGCAGTTGCAGGCCAAATACGCGCAAAAATCCGGCATCAGCGGCCTCAAGATCAAGCATAACAACATCCTCGGCTATTACATCGAAGCCACGGTGACCCACGCCGACAAGCTGCATAGCGACAAAGAGACCTTTATCCACCGCCAGACGATGGCCAACGCCGCGCGCTTCACCACCACCGAGCTTTCCGAGCTTGAGCAGAAAATCTCCGAAGCCGCGGGAAAAGCGCTGGTGCTGGAGCTGCAACTCTTCGCCGATCTGGTGCAGGAAGTGATGGCGCAGGGCGAACTGATCGCCAAAACGGCGGCGGCCTTGGCCGCGCTGGACGTTTCATCCGCGCTCGCCGAACTGGCGATTAAAAACCGCTACACCCGCCCGCGAGTCGACGGCGGCACGGCCTTCGAGATCAAGGGCGGGCGGCATCCGGTCGTGGAAATCGCCCTCAAAAAGCAGGACAACGCCGACTTCATCGTCAACGATTGCGCACTCGCGGAAACCTCGCGCCTCTGGCTGCTCACCGGCCCGAACATGGCGGGGAAATCGACGTTTTTGCGCCAGAACGCGCTAATCGCGCTGCTGGCGCAGATGGGCTGCTACGTTCCCGCCGAAGCCGCGCATATCGGCACGGTCGACCGCCTGTTCAGCCGCGTCGGCGCGGCGGACGATCTCGCGCGCGGACGCTCGACCTTCATGGTCGAGATGGTCGAGACCGCGACGATCCTCAATCAGGCGACGGAACGCTCGCTGGTCATCCTCGATGAAATCGGCCGCGGCACGGCGACCTACGACGGCCTGTCGATCGCGTGGGCCTGTCTCGAATATCTGCATGAGGCCAACAAATGCCGCGCCCTCTTCGCCACGCACTATCACGAACTCACCGGCCTGACGCAAACCCTGCCGCGCCTTGCCTGCCACACCATGCGCGTCAAGGAATGGAAGGACAACATCGTCTTCCTGCATGAAGTGACGGACGGCACGGCCGACAGGTCATACGGCATCCACGTCGCCAAGCTCGCGGGCCTGCCGCCGCAAGTGATTGCCCGCGCCGAAGACGTTTTGAAAACCATCGAAGGCATGAAGGCCAGTGGCAAACCGATGAAAGCCGCCACCGCCGACCTGCCTCTCTTCACCGCCGCCCCCGCGATGGCGCCGCCGTCAAAATCTTCCGCCGTCGAAGACGCGCTCAAAACCATCGACCCCGACGCGCTCACGCCCAAGGACGCGCTGGATGCGCTTTATGAGTTGAAAAAACTGCTGGATTAACCCGCCCCGAACAACGGCGGAACCTTGCCTGCGCGGATGTCCACTTTTTCCCAGACCTTGCCGGTCACGTAAGGCTCATCGGCGAGCCATGCGTCGAGCGCGGCGCGGTTTTCGAAGTCGACCACCAGAATGGAGCCGCACATGTTCCCCGCATCGTTGAGCATCGCCACGGCATAAAGGAGATGTCCCGCGTCATGTCCCGCCTTGCACCGCGCCATATGCGCCTCGCGCGCGGCCATGCGGCGGGAAAGCGCGTTTGCGTCCGTCCCGTCGTGGCCTGTGACGATGAATTGCATATCAGGGCTTCGGCGAATTGCGGTTGAAGCCGTTGGAGGTCTTTTTGGCCGTATTCGGCGGCGTGTTGCTGTTGGCGGGCGTGTCCGGCTTTTTGTCGTAGGGCGAATACTTCTCGTATTCCTTCTCGATCGCCGTGTAATAGAGCTTGAGGCGGCGGATGTCGGTGTCGGTCACTTCCGTCCACTTGGTATCGTCTTTCTTCTTGCGCTGCCATTCGATGGTCTGCAGTTCCTTGCGGGCCTTGGCGATGGTCATGTAGGGGACGTCCAGATCCGGATTGAGCAGGCGTGCGGCGATGAACTTTTTCATGCCCTCCTGCTGCGCGGCGGAGATTTCTTCCGGCGCGTGCTCGTATACCAGCCGTCCGGCGATCTTCACGAAGCGGTCGAGCGACGGATCTTTCGCCAGTTCGTTTTTGAACCGTGTGCGGAACCCGCTAACAAGCTGCGCGCGGGCTTTCCAGTCCGCCGCGTCGCGGAATTCCTGCGCCCAGGTGTCGAGCTTGGCCTTGACGGAGGCGGGCATGCTTTTGTCCATCTGCCGTTCCAGCGCGCCGGGCGACGGGATGGCGGCCAGTTTTTCCTCATGCGCCAGCGCGGTGGCCTTGGCGACCTTGGCGAGGAAGGCCTTGTCGGCTTTCAGTTTCTTGGCGCGGGCCTTGAAAACCGCCTCGTCGTCTTCGTCCGTCAGCACAGGGTCCGACAGGTCCATCGGCACGAGCGCGGGCTCTTTGTCCTTTTCGACCACGAGAAACGGGTTTTGCGGCGCGCCGGCTTCGCCGAGCAGCACGTCCTTGAGCTGCGCGACGGTCATGTTGAGGTAGGGCGTCGGGTCGACGCGGACGTCGAACAGCGCTTCGCGCGTCGCGCTGTCTTTCTGCGGCGTCAGGTCGGTCAGGACGTTGGATTTGATTTCCTTGTTGCGCCCCATTTTCGCGGTGGTGAAAAGCGTGTTGTCTTCGAGGAATTCCTCCACGCCGCCGACGGTGGAGAGCTTGATCGCCAGATCCCAGATCTGCGGCGCGGCCTTTTTGATCAGCTTCGCCACGCCGACGGTGGCCTTGATGTCGTTGAGCGCGTCGTGCGCGTCGTCGTCAGACAGGTCCACGCCGTTCTGCTGCGCGACGTTTTTCAGGCTCACGCTCGGGCTACCGTAATAGTTCAGGATATCCAGCTTCAGCGCCGCCGGCATGTAAATCGAGACCATCTGCACCATGCGCATCACGTCCGCGCGGCCGTTCATCTGGTTGTTCTTGTCGTTGCCGGAGGTGGTCAGGTCGTGCGGCAGGAGATTCTGGTAAAAATTTTGCTCCAGCACCGGCTCGTCATAAGGAATGCTGTTATAGCCGAGGAACACCAGCGGCCAGTGCTTCATGCGCAGCCAGTCGTCCAGTTCCTTCATCATCTCGAAATTGGAGTTTTTGCTGTTTTTGACGTCGTCCGGCGTAAAGCCCGTGGTCAGCAGCGCGCCGGGTGACGGCAGCGTCCACGGCGAATTACGGCAATCTATCTTTTTACTGGAGAGGACATTCAGATCAACGTCCGTAAAGAGCAATCCGATTTGCAATATTTGCGTATAGTCCATAGCGATTCCGGTGGTTTCCGTATCGTAGAATACAAACACGCGTACATCCTTTCGTGAGATGTTTTCAGGCTGTCTTTATTGTAATTTTAGGTGTAGCATTTTTTAAAATTTTCTGCACTAAAAATTTAACAGAAAGAAATAAAATTATAAAAATGACGAAAAAAGCACCCAAAATATCCTTAAAATCAAAGGGGCTAGAAAAGCCCTTTGATGCATCGCTTTCAAAGCTTGAAAGCGCTTTTTTAACGTCGGACGATAAGTACGCGGCAGGGTTGGACTTTCAGCGCGACTACTCCGCGCTGGTCGACAAAACCATCGCGGAAGTGGCAAATATGCACTGCGGCGCCAAACACAAGGCGGACGCGCCCGCAATCATCGCTTTAGGCGGTTACGGACGCCGCGAACTTGCGCCCTACTCCGATATCGACATCGTTTTCGTGTACGCATCCCCGCACGACAAGCAGACGGAAAAATGCATCGAAAAACTCACCGGCGCGCTGTGGAACGCGGGGCTGAAAATCAGCGCCTCGGCGCGCAGCCTCGAAGACTGCGCCAAGGCGATGGACGCAGACGTCAGCTTCCTCACCGCGCTGTTGGAGATGCGGCAGGTCTGGGGACCGAAGCCGCTCTATGCCGCACTGGAGAAATCGTTCCGCGAACATATCAAAAAAACCCGCCCCGGCTGGTTTGTCACCGCCAAGCTGGACGAGCGCGACCTGCGCCACCACAAAATGGGCGACAGCCGCTATCACCTCCAGCCGGACGTCAAGGAAGGCAAAGGGGGATTGCGCGACATTCACACGCTTTTGTGGCTGGCGAACTTTCTCTATGGCGCGCGCAAGCCGGAAGACCTCGCCAAACAGCGCATCCTGACCGCGGCGGAAGCGAAGGAGCTTGCCAGAGCGCAGCAATTCTTCCAGACGGTGCGCTGCCATCTGCATTTTCTCGCCAAACGCGAGAACGACCGCCTCGCCTTCGAGGCCCAGCCGGAAATCGCATCCCGCATGGGCTATAAAGCCGCAGCGCCCAACGCCCGCGCCGAGGCCTTTATGAAGGATTATTTCCTGCGCGCGCGCGCCGTCGGGCATCTGACGCGCACGCTCTGCGCCAAGATCGAGGCGCAATCGCTCAAGGGCGAAAAGCTGGTGCTGGATGATGAAGTCGAAGGCTTTCCGGTCAAGAACAACCGCCTGACCGTCAAAAACGCCGCCGCGCTCAAAAAGCATCCCGCCGAGATCATCCGCCTCTTTGCCGTGAGCCAGACCTCGGGCATCGACATCCACCCCGCCGCGCTGCGCCACATGCAGGCGGCGTTGCCGGCCCTGAAAAAACACCGCGCCGAAGCCGCGCCGCAACTGCTCGCCATCATGCTCGATCCCGTGCGCTGCGAACAGACGCTCAGACACATGAACGAGGCGGACGTTCTCAGCGCCGTCATTCCCGCCTTCCAGAACATCGTCGCGCATATGCAATACGACATGTATCACGCCTTCACGGCGGACGAGCATACCATCCATGCCGTCGGCACGCTGCACCGGATCGAGAGCGGCGATCTGGCCGCCGAAGCGCCGCTGGCGACGGAGCTTTTCTCCAAAATCCACCGCCGCCGCGCGCTTTATGCGGCGATGCTGCTGCACGACGTTGCCAAGGGAACCGGCGACGACCATTCCAGAGCGGGCGGAAAAATCGCGCGCGAAATTTGCCCGCTGCTCGGCCTGAACGCGGAAGAAACGGAAATGGCGGCGTGGCTGGTCGAACATCACCTCGCCCTGACCCTCACTGCCTTCAAGCGCGACCTTGACGACCCCAAAACCATCGCCGATTTCGTCGCCGCCGTGCAGTCGCCGGAGCGGCTGAAGCTGCTCGCCCTGCTCACCACGGCCGACATCATCG
>JAJZFS010000072.1 GCA_021805245.1 Pseudomonadota bacterium
CATCGTCGTCTTCCACGAAAAGAACGGGCGGCGGCATTGCCACGTCGTCTGGTCGCGCATCGACACGGCAAAACTGGTCGCCGTGAACATGGCGCACTTCAAAAAGAAGCTCATGGACGTTTCTCGCAGCCTGTACCTCCGGCACGGCTGGAAACTGCCGAAGGGGATGCAACGCGGCGAGCGCCGCAGCCCCTTCCACCTGACGATGGAAGAACACCGTCAGGCCGTGCGTCTCTCCGAAGACCCGCAAGCCATGAAAGCCCTGTTCAAGTCGGCATGGGAGCAATCCGACACCTTGAAAACCTTCGTCGCTGCGTTGCAGGAACGCGGATTCCTGCTTGCCAAAGGCGACAGGCGCGGGTTTGTCGCCTTGGACATGGCGGGCGGGGTGTATTCGCTGACGCGGTGGATTGATATTGGCACGCGGGAACTGAAAGCCCGCTTGGGCAAGCCGGAAGCCCTGCCCACTGTCGATCAGGCAAAGGCGTATCTGGCCGAGCGCATGGGCGAGAATTTGCAAAAATATCTCGCCGACGCCAAGCGGCGGGCAAAAGATATTCGCGCACCTCTGGTACGGGAAATTCGCCTTCTTGTTCACCATCAGCGCACAGAACGCGCCGCACTGATAGAGCGGCAAGAAAAGCGATGGACGCAAGAAACCCGTGCGCGGGCGGAACGCTTGCCACGCGGGTTCAAGGGCATCTGGCACAAGGCCACGGGCGCATATAAAAAAGTCCGCACTCTGAACGAGGCCGAAACCCGTGCCGCGCTCGACCGTGACCGGAAAGAGCTTCACGCGCTTGTCCGGTCGCATCTTCTTGAGCGTCAAGACCTGCAAAAGACCGTCAACCGAT
Source organism: Pseudomonadota bacterium (assembly GCA_021805245.1). Taxonomy (GTDB): domain Bacteria; phylum Pseudomonadota; class Alphaproteobacteria; order Micavibrionales; family UBA2020; genus PALSA-926. Next base: position 855 of record JAJZFS010000072.1, read on the forward strand.
ACAAGGAAGATCACAAGCGCGAGGCCACGCGCATCCGGCGCGAGATTGCGCGGTATGTTTCCACGGCGGCGGAGCCTCCGCAGCCCGTCAAACCTGTTGAAACCATACCGATTGCCGAAAAGATGGCCGAGGTGCAAAGTAAAATCGCCCTGCTGTCAGGGGATTTGACGATGCTGCAATCCGCGCTTGAAAGCGCCCTCATCAGCGACGAAATGCGCGGCGCAATCCGCCGGATAATCGAGCGCACCCTTGAAACCCTGCATATCAAGGCGGCGGAAGAAAAGGAATACCAAGAGAAACGGCATGAACGGGAAGTTGCCGAGAAACAAGCCCTGTTGAACCAGTATATCCGCCATTATGCAGAATTGCAGGTAAGACAGGAAGAGGAAGCCCGAAAAATTGCGGCGAACAGGCAGTTTTACGACATCATCATGAACATGAGCTATGCCCTGAACGGCGTTCCGCTCTGGCCTGTCACCGTCATGTCGCCACCGCCGGAAAAGCGCCTTGACGAAAAGGCGTTCACGGCGACATTGCGCCAGAGAAGCAACAACGAATTGCTTTCCACCGTCACGCGGCGATACGTCAGGCCGAAAATCGACCCGCCTATGGCGACGGTCAACCTTCGCACAAGCGTCCTTGAGGCCAAGGAAATCCTCCGCCGTGCGGGGTTACAACCCAATGGCGGGAAATCCGCCTTCGACCCGAAACAAAAAGTCAAGGTAACGACGCCACCACCCAAGGCGTCGGCACGGTTCAACGCGAGGAGATAGCGCATGGCATGGACACAATCAGGAGAATTCGTAGAATCCGACGTTGTGGAATGGACAGAAGCAATCTGGCCGCGGCGCACAACGAGACGGCGAAAAAGTAAGGCGCGGCGGGTGTGGAAGAGCCGCGCCTCGCCCGTCGGCAAGCAAAAGATCATCGCGCAAATCACCGGGATTGACGGCGACTTTATCAAACTCACCGTCCTGAAATCCGAACTCCTCGAAAACCTTGTCGCCAAAGTGCTCCTGCCGCACAAGGTCGGCGCTATCATCACCAAAAAACGCGCCACCCTCCTGCGCTGCGAGCCGCAGAGACTGCATTGGTCAGAAGAGGATGTGAGAAAAGCGCTGCTTACACACCCTCAATCCTCTTGATTCTATTGAAAAATAATGTAGCGCTTGAATTTTCTATAAGAATGTCGTATATTTGTAGATAGTTAGATGTCGTGTTTTTAAAATTTAACCACATGAAATAAAATGAAAAAGTATGGTACATTAGGTTACAAGATTTTAGCGCGTATAGCGAGGAAGAATATCAACGTCTTCGTGCGTGAGGATTTCGAGGACTTGGGCGGATACGACCAGATCGGGCGTATCCTGCGCGGGCTCGCGCGCGAAGGCAAGCTCGTCAAGCTAGGCTATGGCCTCTATGCCAAGACCAAAAAATCCACCCTGACAGGCGACATTATCCCCGTCAAAAATCTGCCCGAACTGGCGCGGGAAGCCATCGAAAGACTGGGCTTGAAAACCGTTCCTTCGTACTGGGAAAGAGAGTACAACGCAGGCAGGACAACCCAAGTGCCGACTGGCCGCAGGATCGCGGTCAAGGGGCGTATCAACCGCAAAATCGGCTATAACGGAGTCTATGTCAGCTATGAAGCAGCTCCCTGATAAAGTCCTTTTTGAAGAAGCCGCGACGTATTTGCAAATCCCCGCGTCCTATGTCGAAAAGGACTGGTTCGTCACGCAAGTCATCGACCTTGTCTCCAGAGCCAATATCTCCGGCTTCGAGATCGTATTCACGGGCGGCACGGCGCTTTCAAAAGCGCATGGCCTCCTGGAAAGATTTTCCGAGGACGTGGACTTTCGCGTGCAGGTGCCTGATGAACTGCGTAACCGAAAATCCCTGTCTCATTTCAGAAAAGCCATTATCACCGCTCTGCGTGAAGGCGGCTTTGCCTTCACCGATGAGCAGGTACGTGCACGGGACGAAAACCGCTTTTTCTCCATCCTGCTTCCTTATGAAAGCCACTTCACCAAAGCGGTTGCTCTGCGCCCGCATATCCAGATCGAATTGACGGCACGGGATACGCAGCTGCCACATATTCACCTGCCTGTCGCCTCCTTCGTATCATCCATCTCCAAACAGCCTCCAGAAGTCGCCAGAATTGCCTGCATCGATCCGGCGGAAAGCGCAGCCGACAAGCTCAGTGCCTTGGCATGGCGTATACCGGACAGGGTACGCGGCGAAAAATACGACGATCCTTCCATCGTCCGCCATATCCATGATCTTGCCTTACTCAAGGACATCGCCTTGGCGCATAATAAATTTTCCGCGCTTGCAGGGGCCTCTATGGCCGAAGATTCTTCCCGCCCGAAGAACGTGCCGGAATTAGCGGATATGCCAGCGCAAGACCGGTTTGATCTCACCCTCAAAATTCTGTCGGAAGACGCTACGTATGCAATGGAATATGATGAATTTGTCAGCACCCTGTCTTACGCTCCCACTGGGAAAACGCCGTCCTACGCTTCTGCCGTCGAGGCAGTGCGCGTATTGGCGAAAACTGTCATCGCTTAATAGCCCCTCCCGAAAGGCGTGCGGGTCGTTACTCTGTCAGGAGCACCTGTAAACCATCCGCTCTCCCGCAATGGTGGTTTCGGTGTAATCCATGCCGAGATCACGGGCGATGGCGTCGTAATCCAGATAGTGCTGGATTGACACGGGGATTTCGCCGAACAGGCCTTCGTCCACGAATTGCTCGGCGAGTTCGCGCAAAGTTTCTACTTGGTAAATGTCCACGTCGAGATCGTCCGGATCGTCTGTGCCGAGAACGAAGCTGTAGCCGCATTCGCCGACTGCGATAATAGCTTTCTGCTTCTGGTGGTCATCCCATGTATCGCAGGCTTCGAGATAGGCGGGAAAGTTGCTCTGGTCAACGCTCAGGGCGCTGAACAAAGCGGCGTCGATGCTCTCTCCATCGATGAATTGCAACTCGTATTCCTCGACAAGGCCGCCGTAGGGATTGAAGTTTTTGGCGGCTTTTTGCGCGTAGTCTTCCGCGCTGTCGAAGTAAAATCCGGTGGCGGAGATGTCGTAAGATTGGGCATAGAGGATTGTCATGGCGTTCTCCTTCAGGCGGCTTGCTGGTGCAGGGTTTCTACTTCCAGCATCACGTCGATGTAATTGACGGGGCCGCTGGCGGCGTCGATGATGGAGCGCGGAAGCGTATGGGCGTAATGGCCGTGCGGCGCTATCGGCAACGGCGCGTCCGTGGGATAGATGCTCCGGACTTCGATATGCGCCAGATCCTGTCCGGCGATGCCGGCGGGGAGCCAGCGGGGGTTGTAGGTGATTTCCAGCAGATGGCCGTTCCAGTCGAGCCGGTGGATTTCTGTGAAGCGTTTCATGGGCGTTTTTCCTTTGCTTGTTGAACCGTCCCCTTCGGGACAAGTCCCCGCCGTCACCCGCAAGGGCGCGGCGTCAACAGGAAAATTGGGGGCAACCTTTAGGGGGAGCCGATTTTCCTGTTGACGCATAGAAGCGCCCGCGGGTGATACAAGGGGCGTCCAGAGCTGAAGGGACGGTTTTGCAAAGAAAAAACGCCGGTCGCGTAAACGGCAACCGGCGTTTCAGCGAACGGTACTGATGTTACCGCAGGATTTCCGGCAACCACCCCGTTTCGGCAAGTTCGCGCTCCGCAAGGGCGGCAAGCTCGGATTTCTTGAGCTTTTCCCACGCAGGCGCCGACGGCTGGCCGCGTCCTTCGGCCAGCGCTTGCAGGATCAGCGGCTTCGGTATACGGCCAAAGCAGTTCTCCGCCGTGGGTGTAAACCATGCTTTCATGTCGAGATCGACCGCCATGCCAAGCCATTTCGCATGTTCCAGCCGCGGGCAACCGGCGCGGTCCGTCTTCTTCTGCACGGCATTGACCGTGCGGGCGACGCAGAACGCCAGAAGGTCGAGCAGCACCATCTGATCCTGCTCAAGGCAC
>JAJZFS010000104.1 GCA_021805245.1 Pseudomonadota bacterium
GGCGGCAACGCCGGCACACAGACCCTCGCCGTCGTCGTGCGCGCCATCGCCACCAAAGACCTCACCGACGCCAATACCTGGCGCACCGTGCTCAAGGAATTTCTGGTCGGCAGCATCAACGGCATCCTGTTCGGCATCGTCATGATTATCGGCGTCACCGTCTGGTATCACAGCTGGAAGCTCGGCGGCATCATGGCCGCCGCGATGATCATCAACCTCGCCGCCGCAGGGCTCTCCGGCACGCTCATCCCGCTCGCGCTGCACAAAACGGGCTTCGACCCCGCCAATTCAGCGACGGTCTTCCTCACCACCGTCACGGACGTGGTGGGATTCGTGGCCTTTCTCGGTCTCGCAGCGTGGCTGTTGACTTAGGATTTAGCCGGCTTCGGCGACCTTTTCGGCTTTTTTGCGCTCGTTGGGATCAAGGATCGCCTTGCGCAGACGGAGCGACGTCGGCGTCACTTCCACCAGTTCGTCGTCGTTGATGTATGTGATCGCCTGCTCCAGCGTCAGGATGCGCGGCGGGGTGAGCTTGGTCGCTTCGTCGGTGCCCGAGGCGCGAACGTTGGTCAGTTTCTTGCCACGCAGGACGTTGACAGGAATATCGTTGTCGCGGTTGTGCTCGCCGACGATCATGCCTTCATACACCTTCGTTCCGGGCATGACCATGATCACGCCGCGCTCTTCGAGGTTGTAAAGGTCGTATTCCGTCGCCTCGCCGGTCGCCATGGCGAGCATCACACCGGTGCGGCGGCCGTCGATCGGGCCTTTGTGCGGCGCATAGCCGTGAAATAAACGATTGATAATCCCCGTACCGCGCGTGTCGGTGAGGAACTCGCCGTGATAACCGATGAGCCCGCGGGTCGGGGCGATGAAGGTCATCTTCACCTTCCCTGCGCCGGAGGGCAGCATCGAGATCATATCGCCCTTGCGCAGGGCCATCTTCTGCACCACCTGGCCGGAATAGTCCTGATCGACGTCGATCACCACTTCTTCCATCGGCTCGAGGCGCGCGCCGGTCTCCTCATCCGTCTTGTAAAGCACGCGCGGACGGCCGATCATCAGCTCGAAGCCTTCGCGCCGCATGGTTTCGATCAACACGGACATCTGCAGTTCGCCGCGCCCGAAGACCTCGAACGTGTCCGCCGTCTGGCCGTCCTTGACCTTCATGGCGACGTTGCTCTCCGCCTCGCGGAACAGCCGCTCGCGGATCATGCGCGAGGTGACTTTTTTGCCTTCGCGTCCCGCGAACGGGCCGTTGTTGACCGAGAAGGACATGGAAATCGTCGGCGGATCGATCGGCTGGGCGGGCAGCGCCTCTGTGACCGCAGGGTCGCAGATCGTGTTGGAGACCGTCGCCTCCGTCATGCCCGCGACCGAAACGATGTCGCCCGCAAAGGCTTCGTCGAGCGGCTGGCGGTCGATGCCGCGGAAGGCGAGAATCTTGGAAATGCGGAAGTTTTCGACCTGATTATTTTCAAGGTCGAGCGCCTTGAGCGCCTGATTGGTCCTGACCGTGCCGGACATGATGCGCCCCGTGACCAGGCGTCCGAGGTAAGGGTTGTTCTCGATCAGTGTCGCCAGCATGGTGAACGGCTTGTCCTTTTCCACCTTGGGCGACGGCACGTAGTCGCAAATCAGGTCGAACAGCGGGGCCATGTCGGTACGCTCGCCGTCGAGCGTCGTCGAGGCCCAGCCCTGACGTCCGGACGCGTAAAGCAGGGGGAAATCGAGCTGCTCGTCGGTCGCTTCCAGCGCGGCGAACAGGTCGAAAACCTCCTCGTGCACCTCGTCGGGGCGCGCGTCGGGGCGGTCGACCTTGTTGATGACGACGATCGGCTTCAGGCCCATCTTCAGCGCCTTGCCGGAGACGAACTTGGTTTGCGGCAGCGGGCCTTCGGCGGCATCGCAGAGGATCACCACGCCGTCGACCATCGACAAAATCCGCTCCACCTCGCCGCCGAAGTCGGCGTGGCCGGGGGTGTCGACAATATTAATGCGCGTATCCTTCCACACGACCGAGGTGACCTTGGCGAGGATGGTGATGCCGCGCTCGCGCTCCAAGTCGTTGGAATCCATGACACATTCGGCGACCTGCTGGTTGTCGCGGAACTGGCCGGACTGCTTCAGCAACTGGTCCACCAGCGTGGTTTTGCCGTGGTCGACGTGGGCGATAATGGCGATATTTTTCAGTTTTTCAGTCATCTTTATCCTCTGCGGCCGATCTTTTTATGGACATCTTGTTGAAAATAATTGTTTTTTAGTCCTTTTGGTCGCGCGGCGCAGATAATACACGATTTCAAAATTATGTATAGAAAAATCTCGTACCAGTGCGCTGCCGCAATGGCGCGCAGACGGGCGCGTCGCGGCGGGCCCAACACCCCGCGCCGGCGCAAAGAAATTTTTAATCCTTGACTGCTATTCTGTGCTGAGTGGGTGTGGTTCGGGGGAGATTTTTGCTGCGCTTACCGGAACTGCCAAAGTTCGCTTTACAAGAAAAAGAATCGGACTATAAAGTGAAAAGAGATAGCCCGAAGACGGAGCGATTCGTCAAGACGGGTACGTTGTTACTGTTTCTGGAGAGAGCATGAAATGGATAATTACGATACGCCGGACGAATTGGTGCGACAGCACCGTCCCGATATTCCTGTAACCTGCTTCCGCCCGGGAGCGCTGGACGCCGCCGCCAGGTGGTTCACGCAAAACTTCCCAGGCAAGGTTCTTTATGCTGTTAAAGCCAACCCCGCGCCATACGTGCTTGCGGGGCTTTTTAATGCGGGCATCACGCACTTCGACGTCGCCTCCATGCCGGAAATCGAGCTGGCGCGCGATCTGTTGCCCAAGGCGCACCTCTCCTTCATGCACCCGGTCAAGAGCCGCAACGCCATCGAGCGCGCCTATTTCGACCACGGCATCCGCGATTTCGCCTTCGACAGTCTCGAAGAGCTGGAAAAGATCGTCACCTGCACCGGCAAAAGCAAAGACCTGACGCTGCTGCTGCGCCTCGCCGTGCCCAACACCGCCTCTGAGCTGCCGCTCTCCGGCAAGTTCGGCGTCGCGCCGGAAAAGGCCGCCGCCCTGCTCAGAGCCGCGCGCAAGACGGCGAAACGTCTTGGCATCACCTTTCACGTCGGCTCGCAGACCATGGATCCGCAGGCCTACACCACGGCGCTCGCCCTCGTCGGCGACATTTTGCGTTCCATCCCGCGCACCAAAGTCGACATTGTCGACGTCGGCGGCGGCTTCCCGTCGCTCTATCCCGACATGGTGCCGCCCGCGCTGGCTGATTATAAAGCCGCGATCGAGCAGGGCTTCGACCGTCTGCCGCGTCCGGGGCGCATCGAGTTCTGGTGCGAGCCGGGCCGCGCACTCGTCGCCGAGAGCTGCTCGGTCATCGTCAAGGTCGACCTGCGCAAGGACGACGTTCTCTACATCAATGACGGCACCTATGGCAGCCTGTTCGACGCGGGGCACCTCGGCTTCCGCTATCCAGTGCGCCTGATCCGTCCCGTTCCGGGCGGCACGGACGCCGCGCTCAAATCCTTCCGCTTCTACGGCCCGACCTGCGACAGCATCGACTATATGCCCGGGCCGTTCTTCCTGCCGGAAGACGTACGCGAGGGCGATTATATCGAGATCGGCCAGCTCGGCGCCTACGGCAACACCATGCGCACCGGCTTCAACGGCTTCGATGCGACGGAAACCGTGCGGGTCGCCAGCGCGCCGCTCGCCACGATGTATGAGCACGAGGACGCAAAAGAACTGGTTAACGTTTAAAAAACACCCCCTTAAAAAAGAAAGAGAGACGCCTGATGAAAAACCTGAAATCGGTGAAACCCAAGCCGCACCCCAAAAGCAACCGCAAAGCCGACCTGCTCTCCATGCCGGTCGAGCATATCGACATCACATCCTTCGATGCCCGCCCGATCATCAAGGGCATGGGCAAAATGTCCTTCACCTCGCGCGACCTCGCGCGCGCCGCGGAAATCTTCAACACCATGCTGAAAGACAAAAACGCCACCTCCGTCCTGACCCTCGCGGGCTCGACTTCTGCGGGCGGCTGCATGGACCTTTACACCGAAATGGTCAAAAGCAACATGGTGGACGTCATCGTCTCCACCGGCGCCTCGATCGTCGACATGGACTTCTTCGAAGCGCTCGGCTTCAAGCACTGGCAGGCCGACAGCGCCGTCGACGACCGCGACCTGCGCGACCTTTACATCGACCGCATCTACGACACCTACATCGACGAGGAAGACCTGCAGGAAGTCGACGGCACCATCTTCAAGATCGCCGAAACGCTGGAGCGCCGCCCCTATTCGTCGCGCGAATTCATCTGGGAGATGGGCAAGTGGCTGACCAAGAATTCCAAAAAGAAAAACTCCCTCATCCAGACCGCTTATGAACACGGCGTGCCGATCTTCTGCCCCGCCTTCTCCGACAGCTCCGCCGGTTTCGGCCTCGTGCTGCACCAGAAGAAGAGCCTTGAAAAAGGCCTCAAGAACTACGTTTCCATCGACAGCGTCGCCGACTTCCGCGAACTGACCGACATCAAGATCGCCGCCGGCACCACCGGCCTGCTGATGATCGGCGGCGGTGTGCCGAAGAACTTCGTGCAGGACACCGTCGTCTGCGCCGAAATCCTCGGCGAGAAGAACGTCGAAATGCACAAATACGCCATTCAGGTCACCATTGCCGACGTGCGCGATGGCGCCTGTTCCTCCTCGACGCTGAAGGAAGCCTGCTCGTGGGGCAAGGTCGATGTCGCCATGGAACAAATGGTCTTCGCCGAAGCCGGCTCCGTCATGCCGCTGCTGGCCTCCGACGCCTATCATCGCGGTTACTGGAAAAAGCGCGCCCGCCGCAACTGGGCGAAGCTGTTCAAGTAAGCAGTACCTGATACAAAGTCAAACGCCGCTTCACTGTATACTCCAGTGAGGCGGCGTCTCTTTTAGTGCGCCCACTCGTCCGCATTCCTTTCAAGCCAGGCTTTCATCAACTGCCTGTATTTATTTTCCTCTTCAGGACAGTTGCGCAAGATTCGTCCGCCGCGCGCGCCGGTCAGCCTGTTGTAATCCTTGTAAACGGAGCATACCATGCAGCTACGCTCTTTCTGCGCGGGAGTGCCCTGCACCTTGTCACCGCATAAAGTGCCGGCGATCGCCCAACAGCTATGGCCGAGGTTTTGCCGCGATGCAACGCACTCTCCAAACTCCGCAACTTTGGCGCCGTCTTTTTCGCGCCCGCATTTTTTGATTTCCCAACAGTTCGGAAAGTCTGAAGACATTAAATCCCCTGTTCCCAATACGTTCTTCCTATTTCCATCCTATCAGGAAATAGTGTATGAACTATTGATATACAGTACTAAATAGAGTACGAAACGGGATGAAATGAGTCCGTTATGCGGCGCGGCACAAGCCATTGTTTTCTTTGCAAGGAGTTTTAAAAATGCAGTTCATGAAACCTCAGGACGGCTTTCTCGGCCTCGAAAAGAAAGACGCCGCGCCGGTGAAATCCGCGCAGGCGGTGGTCATCCCGTTCGGTCTCGAGGCCTCCGTCTCTTACGGCGGCGGCACCTCCAAAGGCCCGCAGGCGATGATCGACGCCTCGCATCAGGTGGAACTGTTCGACGACGAGTTCTGGTGCGAGCCGTTCCGCCAGATCGGCATTCTCACCGCCAAGGAGCCGAAAATCGGCAAGTCCGTGCCCAAGGCGCTCGACCAGCTGGAAAAGATGGTCGAGGACGTGCTGGAAATGGGCAAGTTCCCGATGACCTTCGGCGGCGAGCATTCCATCACCGCCGGCACCATCCGCCCATTCGCGCGGCGTTACAAAGACCTGCACGTTTTGCACTTCGACGCCCACGCCGACTTGCGCGACGGCTATGACGGCGAGCATTACAGCCACGCCGCGGCGCTGCGCCGCGTACTCGACCACAAGAGCGTGACATGGCTTTCGTCCTTCGGCATCCGCAATATCTCGCAGAGCGAGATCCCCTTCCTCGAAAAGAGCAAGCAGCGCGTCAAGATCTACTGGGCGCGCGAAAAATCAAAATGGAACATGAAAGAGATCGTCAGCCACTTCAAAGGCAAGAACGTCTATGTCACCTTCGACATCGACGGGCTCGACGCCTCGCTGATGCCTGCGACCGGCACGCCGGAGCCGGGCGGGCTCTTCTGGCAAGAGTCGGTCGACATCATCCGCGAAGTGGCGAAAGTCTCGAACTTGGTCGGCGCGGACGTCAACGAGCTGGCGCCGAAGCCCAACCTGCACGGCTGCAACTTCCTCGCCGCCAAGCTGGCCTACAAGATTCTCACCTACGCGTTTTTGGTGAGCCGCGCGAAGAACGGCAGGAAAAAAGCCGCCTGAAGGTTGACAAGCTGAACAAAACCCACTAAAAATCACCCCCTTTGCGCGGGAGGGGAAACGTCATGTATTGCGGGATTGATTTCGGCACGTCCAATTCAGCCATCGCCATCGCTGATGACAGCGGCGTGCAGCTCGCGTCCGTTGAACAACGCGACATCACCCTGCCGAGCGCGCTGTTCTATCCGCTCAAGAAACCGCCCGTTTACGGCCATGCCGCCATGACGCTTTTCACCGAAGGCGCGGAAGGCCGGTTCATGCGCAGCCTCAAACGCCTTCTCGGTACGCAACTGATGAATTTCGGCACGCTAGTCAACAACACGCCGCGCAAGTTCGATGACATCATCGGCGGCTTTATCTCTTTCATGAAAGACAAAGGCGAAGCGCTGGCTGGTCAGCCCATAGAGCATGCCGTCATCGGACGGCCTGTGCATTTCGTAGACGGCGACCCCGGCGCGGATTACGCCGCCGAACAACAGCTCCGTCGCATCGCCGAAGCGGCGGGGTTCAAGTATGTCGCCTTTCAGTTCGAACCGATCGCTGCCGCCTTCGCGCACGAAACACGCCTCGCGTCGGAAAAACTCGCGCTCGTCGTCGACGTCGGCGGCGGCACGTCGGACTTCACGGTCATCCGCCTCGACCCTAAAGCCGCGCATAAGCACGCCTGCGCCAGCGACATTCTCGGCAACGCCGGCACCCGCATCGGCGGCAACGACTTCGACAAAAACTTAAGCATGCTGTCCGTCATGCCGCATCTCGGTTACAAGACCGATTATGGCGCGAAAAACCTGCCCGTGCCGCTCAGCTGGTTTCACGACATGGCGGAATGGTCGAAGATCAACTTTCTTTACACCGCCGCCATGAAGAGAGAGGTGCAAGACGTGTTGCGCGAGTCGCATGCGCCCGAAAAACTGCGCCGCTATCAAAAAGTTCTGGAAGGAGAAGCCGGACACCGCCTGCTCGACATCACCGAACAGGCCAAAATCGCCCTGACGGATGCGGAGATCACGTCGGCAGATTTGGCTTTTATCGAGCCGGACTTATCCATCGACATGACGCGCAAAGACTTTGAGAGGGCCATTGCCGGCGACGTGGAGAAAATCTCCGCCACGCTGGACGAATGCCTTGCCCTCTCCAATGTGCGAAAAGAGCAGATCGAACTCACCGTCCTCACTGGCGGGCCGACAGAAACGCCGTTTTTAAAACTACTGATTAAAGAAAAATTTCCCGCCGCGGGCGTCTCTGAAGAAAACAAGCTCTCCAGCGTCGCGCTGGGCCTCGGTCACGACAGCTTGCGGACATTTGCCGCCTGAAGCGCCAGCGTTTCCGCGCACTTCTGCAAGCTTTGGCGCAAGTCCGGCGCCGCCCCCTTATCCTGTTCCAGCCGCGTCTTGACGATGCCTGCCGCCTCCAGCCCCGCCGCATAAACGACGGGATGGCCGTTATAGTTCGTTTTATACTCTTCCGTCGTCAGCGCGGCACGGGCTTGCACGCCGTAAAGCCGCGCCAGAGCTTCCACCGCGCGCACGCGTCCCATCGCCGCCGCCGCATGCAAAGGCGTCCAGCCGCTGGCGTTTTGTATGTCGATTTTCAAGCCCGCCGTTTTCAAATGCGCTTCAATCTCGTCGTCTCCCGACCATTTGGCGATATATTGCGCCAGCGTCGAGCCGTGCGATCCGGATGTTTCATTCAGACCCTTCGTAGTTTTCCCCGCCAGCCAGTGAAGCGTCATCAACCTTCCCGCAACGGGCGAAGATGGCGCAGCGATATTGAAGGCCGTATCGCCGTTGGCATCCGTTTGGTGCGGATCGGCGCCCGCGTCCAACAACTCCGTCACGATATTCGCCACATCAATCCCGTCCGCTTCCGCAGCAGCGGCATAATGCAGCGCCGTCCAGCAGATATGCGGCGCAGGCTCGACCGGCACCGCCCGTACCAGATCTATATCCTCCGCCCCCGTCAAAAGCATGACGAGGCGGTCGATCCCCAAAGCGTTGCCGCTCGCGGCGGGCAGACCGTGTTCCAGCGCGGCAAGAAAACCCTCATCCACCGGATAATCGGCCCCGTAGAGTTTTTTGCGTAAAGCGACATCATGCAAAAACCGCATCCGCTGCACTTTCGCATCCGTCAGTTCGCCAAAAGCATTTGAAAGTTCGACGCTGCAGATATAAACCTCGAACCTTTCTGCAAAGCGCGGGTCCTCCGGTTTCGGGCGGGAAAGCGCGGCCATCGAAACGGGGTAATCGCACAAGATCGTCGGCACCGGCGTACCCAGGTGCGGCTCGACTTTATCCATCAAAATTTTCAGCAACGCGTTTTCCCAATCGTCATGCTCCGACACGTAAACGCCGATGCGCGCCGCCTCGGATTTGATATGAGTCAAATTTCCGAGGTCAGCCGAGATATCCACAGACGCGTACTTTTGCAAGGCCTCGACAACGGTAATGATCTCCCATTCCGCATGCGAATCGGATGTTTTTCCGTTAAAGGTAATTTTGTTTTCCTTTACGGCCCGAACAAGATCAACTGTTTCCCGCATCATCTCTTTGTAGTTCATGCTGGCCTGATACCATTCCAGCAAACTGAACGCCGGACTGTGCATGCGCGACGGCGTTTCATCACGAAATACCTGCGCGATCTGGTAGATCTTTGACAGCCCCGCGACGAGCAGTTTTTTCATCGCAAATTCCGGACTGGTGTGCAGATAAAGACCGGGGTTGTGGGTGCTTTTAGCGCCAAACGCTTGTATGTGCGCTTCCATGCACGGCGCGACTTGCAACGCCGGTGTCTCGACCTCGAGATAACCGCGCGACTCAAAGAATGAGCGCACCGCAGAAACGACTCGCGCGCGTTCCTTGAGGTAAGGAATCTTGTGCGCATATTTTTCGGAATGCCACCAATCTTCTTTCATGTGCTACCAATAGCATATATGGGGAAAATAAAAAGCCCATTCAGTTCCATAATGAGGAAATAAATTGCCAAAAAAGCTCATTTTCTTGACAATTTCTTAACCACTTCCGTACTCTTATTGTTACTTACTTTCGCGGATCTCTTTGGAAAAATTTCTCGTCTCATACAAAAAGCTACAGGGGGTACTGTCATGCAAGCTTCAATGTCTTCGTCTTCGCCTTCGCCTGAAAAAAAATCACTGAGCGACATTTTTAACAAATTTGCCGACGATGCGGTAGAACGTTTCCCGCACCTTAAGGGCCAATTGCTGGTCGTCAATATGGACGAGAAAAAAATATATGCCAAAGAGATCGATACGCAAAAGACCGGCCTGACCAAACAGACGGCTGTGGACTATATCAGCAATCATCCCCTGACAAAGGCGATGGAGCAGGACAAGGGTATGTCTTCCGCCGCCACACGCGACGACAAGCACAATTTGAAGCTCGTTTTCATGAACGAGTCGGTCAGCCCGGCGGAACGCGATAATGTTTCGAAGGAAACGGAACAGCACCTGCTGTACGTCATGGACCACGAGCTGGCGCACACCGCCATCAAGGACGGCTTCTCCAAGGACGTTAAGTCTGCTTATGACTATAATATTCTGCTGGGCGAGTCCGTTGCCGACGCCTACGCACAAATCCGCCATTACCAGCGTTTCGGTGTGGATGACTACGCGCACAATAAATATGTCAGCCCGGCAGGCCGTGCCGAGAACTTTGTCCTCGGTGGCGACTCCGTCCACTTTACATCTTTCGTCCTTGATGCCATCAACAAGCAAAAGGACAAGATCGATTTCGACAAGCTGACGCCGCAACAAACGGCCGAGCTGGCCCGCCGCTTCGCGCTTGAATATATGCCGCCGAAGCGCGTGGTGCAGGATCTCGCCTATACGTTCGCGCCGATCCGCAATGCCTTCCGCAAGGGCATGGACGTCGGGTTCAAGGCGCTGGTCGACAAGACCCTCGACCCGAACGCCGACTACTACACGTTCAAGTTCGGCAGCCTGTGGCTGAGCGGCATGCTGGAAACCGGCAAGCATCCGGACGGTCGTCCGATCAACCTGCCCAAGCAATATCTCGACGACGTGTCGACGAAGCTGAAGGCGCGCGAGGCGAAGTTCGAAAAAGACGGGCTTCTCTTCGATATGCCGACGGTGGGCAAACCGAAACCGCCGTCCGCGGGCAACAACGTGGTCAAGTTCAACGGCTTCGGCAAAGCTGCCTAAAAAGACGCCCAAGCAAATCAAAAAGCCCGGCTTCAACAGCCGGGCTTTTTTTGCGCCATATAAAGCTTTATTTTCAAAAGGTTGGTATTTTCTTAATAATTTTCATATAGTATAGGCTCGGGAGTATTTTTATGTGATGAAAAACAACACCGCCCCGGAGAAAATAAACGAAGCGGAAAAGGCCGAAACGCTCAGCGATCTCTTCAACAGATTCGTCCGAGAGTCCGGAGAACTCTTTCCCGCCCTCGAAGGAAGTATTCTGCTGATGGACGTCGCCGACTATAAAGTCTACGGCCTCTACGGCCTCGACCGCGACAAGGTCAAAGCGAGCGATACGCAACTGCTCGGCTATCTCGGCGCGCATCCGACCTCAGTTTACCTGCGCAAGCATCCGGAAGAAAGTTCACGCGCCAGCTATGATCCATGGAGCGGCGCCAGCATCATCTTCTTCAACGACAAGATCGACCCCGAGGTCGCCAAGATCGCCACCGAAAAAGCCAACGAGCGCACGCTGCACCTGTTGGATCACGAACTCGGGCATCTCGCCATCGAAGACGGCATGTACGATAACCCGCAATCGCCGCAAGGACTGCTGGGCGAAAACATCGCTGACGCCTACGCGCTACTCCGCCATTACCAGCGCTTCGGCACGTCCAAGGAATGCTTCGACAAATACGTCAGCCCCTTCGCCCGCGCCAGCAGTCTTATCTTCTCCGGCGACGCCACGCATTTCACCACCTTCACGCTGCAGGCCATCAGCAACGCCCGCAACGCGCTCAAGATCGACAATATCGATGCCGCCACCACCGCGCGCATGGCCCGTGATTACGCGCGGTTCTTCACGCCCAAGCCGGAAACGGTGAAAAAACTCAAAGCGGCGTTCAAACCGGTGAAGGACACCTGGGAAAAAGACCGCGATACAGGCTTGCAAAAGCTGATCGACGTTACGCTCGACCCCGCGAACGACATCGAGGTCTTCCGCACCGGCGAAACATGGCTGCGGCCCTACTTGAAAGGCAGCGTCACGTTCCCTGACGGCACGACGCCGGCGCTCAGCTACTTTGAAACCAAAACGCTGGAGCGCAAGCTCGACGAACGCATGTTCCGCCTCGCGCGCGCTGCAAAAATGGCGCGCAAACAAGAGCCGCATCGTCCCGGTCAGCCGACCCTCCGCCGTTTCCCTTCTCCTTAAAACCGATCCGGTATTTTTCACGCTCCATCGCCGATTCCGCCACTAAAACCCCATTTTACTAAATTATGTAAATATATATCCCATATTCTCCCCAAATACCTTGACTCCCGCCCCGCAACGCACATATAAATAGGTCACGTTTTGGACGAAGCCAAGCCTCCGCCTTTTGGGAAGTTTTAGCGCTCCGCGTCCCCCGGTCGGCGAAGATACGCTCACCGGGGCGAAAAGACTATGTGTATATGAGGTACAAAGATGTTTGAAAACCTGACCGGAAAACTCGGCAACGTCCTCGACGGCCTGAAGAAGCGCGGCGCGCTGAAGGAGGAAGACGTCCTCCTCGCCCTGCGCGACATTCGCACCGCACTGCTCGAGGCGGACGTCGCCCTGCCCGTCGTCAAGGAGTTCATCGACAAAGTCCGCGCCGAGGCCATCGGCGAAAAAGTCCTGCGCTCGATCGCCCCTGGCCAGCAGGTCGTCAAGATCGTCCACGACGCGCTGGTCGAAACGCTCGGCCATGAAAATGCCGAACTCAACCTCGCGACCCAGCCGCCCGCCGTCATCCTCATGGCCGGCCTGCAAGGCTCGGGCAAAACCACCAGCGCAGGAAAACTCGGCAAATTACTGCACGATAAACAGCGCAAGAAAGTTTTGCTCGCCTCACTCGACGTTTACCGTCCCGCGGCACAGGAGCAGCTTGAAATTCTCGGTAAACAAATCAACATCGCCAGCCTGCCGATCGTGGCGGGCGAAAAGCCGCTCGATATCACCAAGCGCGCCCTCAAAGCCGCGAAGGTCGAAGGCTACGACATTCTGATCCTCGACAGCGCGGGCCGTCTTTCCATCGACGACGAGCTGATGAACGAACTCACCGCCGTGCGCGACCTTGCCAAACCGATTGAAACCCTGCTCGTCGCCGACAGCCTGACGGGGCAGGATGCCGTCACCACGGCGCAGAACTTCAACACCCGCATCGGCATCACCGGCATTATCTTGACCCGTATCGACGGCGATGCCCGCGGCGGCGCCGCGCTCTCCATGCGCTCCGCCACCGGACAGCCGATCAAGTTCCTCGGCACGGGCGAACAGATGGACGCCTTGCAAGCCTTCGACGCCCAGCGCATCGCCGGCCGCATCCTCGACATGGGCGACATCGTCAGCCTCGTTGAAAAAGCGACCGAGAACATCAAGCTCGAAGATGCGAAAAAGGCCGCGGAAAAACTCGCCAAAGGCAACTTCGACCTCGACGATTATCTTTCCCAGTTGCGCCAGATGCAGAAGATGGGCGGCCTTTCCGGCCTGATGGGCATGCTGCCCGGCGTCGGCAAGATCAAAAACGCCATGGCCGGCGCGAACCTCGACGACGGCATTCTGAAGAAGCATGAGGCCATCATCCTTTCCATGACCAAAAAAGAACGCGAAAAGCCCGAGCTGCTCAACGCCTCGCGCCGCAAGCGCATCGCCGCAGGCTCCGGCACGACGGTGCAACAGGTCAATCAGGTCTTGAAGCAGTTTCAGGACATGCAAACCATGATGAAACGCATGAAGAAACTCGGCGGCAAGGGCATGATGCGCAGTCTTTCCGGCATGCTCGGCGGCAACGCCATGGGCGAAATGGAAGAAATGGCCAAGAATATGCAGGCTTCCGGAGGCCATGGCATCCTCGGCTCCAACCCCTTTCCGGAGAAATGAAACAGAATTTGAGACGGACAGGTTGCAGTCTCAACCATTTTTTAATCGCAGCCACTAAAGAAAGAACGGAGAAACTAAAATGTTGAAAATACGCATGGCCCGCTGGGGCGCAAAAAACCGGCCTTACTACCACATCGTCGTCGCGGAAAGCCGCAACGCGCGTGACGGCCGCTTTATCGAACAACTGGGCACCTACGATCCCAAGCTGCCGAAAGATCACGCCGACCGCGTGCGCCTGAACGCCGACCGCGTCAAGCACTGGCTCTCGAAAGGCGCGCAAGCGTCCGACCGCGTGGCGATGTTCCTCGGCAAGGCCGGCATCACCGAAATGCCCGCGCGCAAGAACAATCCGAAGAAGGCCGTCGCCAAAGCGAAGATGACCGAGCGCAAAAAAGAGCGCGCAGAAAAGGCCGCCGCCGCTAAAGCCGCGCCCGAAGCTGAAGCCGCGCAAGGTTAATCCGCACCTGTGCAAAACAAAGAGGCCGTATCCGCCCGTCTTGTCTGCATGGCCGAAATCGTCGGTATGCACGGCGTGCGCGGTACACTGAAGATGAAAATCTTCAGCCGCGTCCCTGAAAAACTGGCGGACTACGCGCCTCTTTGCGATGCTTCAGGGCATCCCGCCTTCACCCTCACGTCGCTGCAGCCGCACGGCACCATCTGGCTGGCGACGCTCGAGGGCATTGCCGACCGCACGGCGGCGGAAAAACTGCGCGGCGCGAAGCTTTACGTTCCGCGCGACCGCCTGCCCGCGATTGAAGACGACCAAACCTACTACCACATAGATCTTATTGGGCTTGCCGTGCAGGACGAACAAGGCGCGGCGCTTGGCAAGATCATCAACGTCGTCAACTTCGGCGGCGGAGATTTGCTGGAGGTCAAGCCCCTTAAAGGCGCCAGCTACTATCTCCCCTTCACGAAGGCCAACGTGCCGCACGTCGATCTCGATAAAAAAGAGGCGACAGTTGTCATTCCGCCGGGATTGCTGGATTAGAACAAAGCCCGAGCGCGCGGAATCACGCGCGACGACGGTTTGCGCCAGATCATAAAATGCTCTACAAGCGCGGCGTCTGTACCAGACGCGCCCATGCCACGCCCGCAGGGGGCGGCTCGTCTTTTTTCGCGGCGAGCGGACGCTCTGCACTGACGGTAATCTTGACCTTTTGCGTTTTTTCGCCCGCGAGCCCGAAGCGCGCGCGCGCCGTTTTGTCGCCGTACATCTCGACCAGGCTGACATAGAGTTCCGGCAGGGTTTCCTCCCAGAACTTCTGCTTCGCGGGCGCGGAGAGAACGTCGTAAAAATACTGGATGCCGTGATCCGCGCTATGATCGACCGCCACGGGCTTTTTGAGGTCTTTGAGCGACGGGTCAACGGCGGTCTGCCAGTTCAACAAGGCGGTGACTTTCGGCGGCGGCGTAAAATCGAAACAGCTGAAAGCCATCCACAACTCTTCGCGGTTTTGCGGCAGGCGCCCCCATTGCTGGTAGCCCTCGGCCATCATCTGGTGCAGGCGCGCCTGCACCTCGATGCCTTGGGCGTAGTATTTGGCGTATTTGACGGCGCTTCTTTTCGCCTTGGCGTTAAAGCTTTTGCGCAACTGACCTTTTTCGGGGAATGCCTTGTCGAACGCTTTGAGTGTGCTGACGGCGTTATCGACACGCGCAGCATGACCGGTTGCGCCCTGCAACAGGTGCGTGGCCTCGTGCCCGACGACCGTATTGAGCCGTGCGCGGCGGGAACGCATGCGTCCGAAATCCTCCAGCCCTTCATTGAGAAAAATATTTTTGCCGTACATATAAACCATGCCGGCATATTCCATGTCGCCGACCTTCGCGTCTTCCTTGTTGACCACGACAAGCTTGACCTCATCGTCGTGCGTCACGGCGGCGTCGATCTTCAGGCCTTTCGGCGGCCACACGCCGTAAGACGACGCGAGAATCTCTTTTATGCTGGCGTGTCCGCGTTTCAACAGCCTGTTGGCCATTTTTTCACGGCGATTGTGCTGTGCCATGATGTTCTCCTTGGGGAAATATGGCTGGAATTTAACATAACCATGAGATGAAAACAAGCGAAAAATGCGCAAAACGGTACGGTATGACGCAAAATCCTCCCCGCAAAAAACGGTTTCATGCGAGGCGCGGGTATGTCACTGTAATCGCATGACAATCCAATCGGCCTTGCGCGTTAAAATTTTCACCCTGTTCCCCGAGATGTTTCCCGGCATGTTGGGACAAAGCCTCTCCGGCAGGGCGCGGGAAAAAGGGCTGTGGGCGCTGGAAACCGTGCAACTTCGCGATTACGCCACCGACAACCACAAAACGGTGGACGACACGCCCTTTGGCGGTGGCGCGGGCATGGTGATGAAGCCGGATCTGCTCGACCGTGCGCTCTCCGCCCGCCAGCCGCTGGGGCGGTTCATCTACATGACCCCGCGCGGCAAGCCGCTGACGCAAAAGCTGGCGCACGAGCTTTCACAGGAAACGCAACTCTCCATCCTCTGCGGGCGCTACGAGGGCGTCGACCAGAGATTGCTGGAAGCCTACAACGCCGAGGAAATCTGCATCGGCGATTACGTCCTCTCCGGCGGTGAACCGGCGGCGATGATTTTACTTGATGCCGTCGTGCGCCTTTTGCCCGACGTTGTCGGCAACGCCGAAACGCATGACGAGGAAAGTTTCGAGAACGGCCTGCTCGAATATCCGCACTACACCCGCCCTGCCGTCTGGACGGGGCCGGACGGTGTGGAACGCCCCGTGCCCGAGGTGCTAATGAGCGGCCACCACGCCAACATCACCAAATGGCGGCAGGAGCAATCGGAAGCGATCACCAAAGAGCGCCGCCCCGATTTGTGGGAAAAATTCAAAAAGAAAGACTGATCGAGGTTTTTTCTTTTGCGCCTTTTTCGCTGCTGCAGGCTTTGCGTCGTTTGCCGGCTTCACGGCGTTTTTCGGCGTTTATTTATTAATGATTACCATAAAATACAATAAATATGCAAATGGTATATTATTGAAAATAATATTGAGAAAAATAAAATTATTCGCTATAATGGTGGTTAGCGGGCGGCGCGACTCTTTAGAAAAACGCACTTTTTCCTTGAATTTACCTATGATTCTCGGTTATTAATCCTCCACCCGATAACCAACAAACGGGCCGCCGGCATGACCGTGTCATGTTCGAAATTTACGGGCCCTGAAAAATTGAATGGGATTGAGAGCCATGAACGACCTTGAGAAATTTGAACAGCGCCAAAGCGAAAAACTGGCCGCGCAACAGAAAAAAATTCCGAACTTCGCCCCCGGCGACACCGTCCGCGTCAACGTAAAAATCGTTGAAGGCAGCGGCGACAAAGCCAAGACGCGTATTCAGGCCTACGAAGGCGTCTGCATCGCGCGCGGCGGCAAAGGCCTCCAACAGAGCTTCACAGTCCGCAAGATCTCCTACGGCGAAGGCGTCGAACGCGTGTTCCCGCTTTACAGCCCGAGCATTGACAGCATCGAGCTGGTGCGCCGCGGCACGGTGCGCCGTTCCAAGCTCTACTATCTGCGTGACCGCAGCGGCAAATCGGCCCGCATCACCGAGCGTACGGATTCTTATGAACAGGACGCCAAGACGGAATCGACAAAAGAAGCCGCCACCACCGAGAAAAAAGCCGCCGTCGGTTAAGCTTTCTTACATAATACGGATACAAGGCAGCCCCTGTCAAAAGGGGCTGTTTTGCTTTATAAATGATGGCTCAGAAATCAGAAAAGGGATTAAGAGCCATGTCAAAACCACGCACCCTGTTCGAGAAAATCTGGGACAGCCACGTCGTCCGTACCGGAGAAGACGGCTCCTGCATCCTCTACATCGACCGCCATCTCGTCCATGAAGTCACCAGCCCGCAGGCCTTCGAAGGTCTGCGCATGTCCAACCGCCGCGTGCGCCGCACCGACGCGACCCTCGCCGTCGCCGACCACAACGTGCCGACCTCCGACCGCTCGGCTGGCATCAAGGACGAGGAGAGCCGCGTGCAGGTCGACGCGCTGACCCAGAACGCCAAGGACTTCGGCGTGCAGCTCTTCGACATGAACGACAAGCGTCAGGGCATCGTCCACGTCATCGGCCCGGAACAGGGCTTCACCCTGCCCGGCACGACCATCGTCTGCGGCGACAGCCACACCGCGACCCACGGCGCGTTCGGCGCGCTCGCCTTCGGCATCGGCACGTCCGAGGTTGAACATGTGCTGGCCACGCAAACGCTGCAGCAAAAACCTGCCAAGAACATGCGCATCACCGTTAGCGGCAAGCTGCCCGTTGGCGTGACGGCAAAAGACGTGATCCTCGCCATCATCGGCAAAATCGGCACCGCCGGCGGCACGGGGCATGTGCTGGAATTCGCGGGCGATGCGATCAAAGGCCTGTCGATGGAAGGGCGCATGACGGTCTGCAACATGGCAATCGAAGCGGGCGCGCGCGCAGGGCTGATCGCGCCGGATGAAACCACCTTCGCTTACCTCAAAGGCCGCCCGATGGCGCCCAAAGGCGCGGAATGGGACAAGGCCGTGATGTATTGGAAGAAGCTGCCCTCAGACGCGGGCGCGACCTACGACAAGGAAGTAACGCTGAAAGCCGAAGACATCATCCCGCAAGTGACATGGGGCACCAGCCCCGAGGCGGTCGCGCCGATCACCGGCCATGTGCCCGATCCTTCGCGACTGCCCGACGGCGACAAAAAAGCCGCCATGACCCGTGCGCTTGAATATATGGGGCTGACGCCGAACGAAAAGCTGACCGATGTAAAGATTGATAAAGTCTTTATCGGCTCCTGCACCAATTCACGCATCGAAGACCTGCGCGCCGCCGCCGCGATCGCCAAAGGCCGCAAAGTGGCGGACGGCGTTTACGCGATGGTCGTACCTGGCTCCGGTCTCGTCAAAGAACAGGCGGAGCAGGAAGGCTTGGACAAAATCTTCAAAGAGTCCGGCTTCGACTGGCGCGAGCCCGGCTGCTCGATGTGCCTCGCCATGAACGCCGACAAGCTCGAACCCGGCGAACGCTGCGCCGCCACCTCGAACCGCAACTTCGAAGGCCGTCAGGGGCGCGGCGGACGCACGCACCTGATGAGCCCCGCGATGGCCGCCGCCGCCGCCGTGACTGGGCATTTGACCGATGTAAGGGAGCTTAGCTGATGCAAAAATTCACCATCCTCAAAGGCGTTGCCGCGCCGCTGCCCGTGCCGAATGTCGATACGGACAAGATCATCCCCAAGCAGTATCTCAAAACCATCGAGCGCACGGGGCTGGGCAAATATCTTTTCGACGAGATCCGCTTCACGCCCGACCGCAAGGAAAAACCGGATTTCGTGCTCAACAAAGAGCCCTACCGCAAGGCGAAAATCCTCGTCGCGGGCGAAAACTTCGGCTGCGGCTCGTCGCGCGAACACGCGCCATGGGCGCTGCTCGACTTCGGTATCCGCTGCGTGATCGCGCCGTCCTTCGCCGATATTTTCTACAACAACTGCTTCAAGAACGGTATTTTGCCGCTCGCCCTGCCCGCCAACGACGTCGCGGCGCTGATGAAAGCGGCTGAAGCGCAAAAAGAAATCACCGTCGATCTGCCCAATCAGAAGGTGGAGGGATTTTCTTTCGCCATCGATCCGTTCCGCAAGCACTGCCTTGTCGAGGGGCTGGACGACATCGGCCTGACGCTCGAACACGAGCGGGACATCACCACATTCGAAAAACAACAGAAGGGAAGCCAGCCCTGGCTTTATGCATGATATGAGCAAAATCGTTCTCCTGCCCGGCGACGGGCTCGGCCCCGAAGTGATGGCGGAAGCCGCCAAGGTCATCGGCTGGTTCAATGTCAATTTTGACACCAAAATCGAAACCGAACAGGGCGATATCGGCGGCGGCTCCTACGACAAGCACGGCACGCCACTCTCCGACGAAACGCTGGGTAAATGCCGCGCCGCTGACGCCATCCTGCTCGGC
>JAJZFS010000076.1 GCA_021805245.1 Pseudomonadota bacterium
TCCGATCTCCATCATCAGCAGCAGCAGGACGACGCCGAAGATCCACACCAGTTCGCGCGGTTTTTTATACGATCCGTAGTAAAGCCCGCGGAAGAGGTGGATGTAGACGGCGATGAAGAAGAACGATGCGCCGTTCATGTGCATATAGCGCAAAAGCCAGCCGTAGTTCACTTCGCGGGTGGCATGCTGGATGCTGGCGAAGGCTTCGGTGGTGCTGGGCACGTAGTTCATGGCCATGAAGACGCCGGTGATAATCATGATCACCAGCATGATCATCGCGATCGCGCCGAAGTTCCAGAAATAGTTGCAGTTCTTCGGCATCGGGAACTTCCCGTACTCGTTGTTCATCATGGAGAAGATCGGCATGCGATCATTGATCCATTGCACTGTTTTGCTATTGAACTTTTCTTTTTCTTTTGGACCGGACATGGGGTTGTAAACCTTCTTTTGATGACGGAATGGGAAATAAAACGGGACTTATAAGCCGGGGTTGGGGAAATCGTGGCCGCTGCCGACATGCACGACCGTGTCCGATACGAACTTGTAGGGCGGGACGAACATGTTGAGCGGTGCGGGGCCTTTGCGAATGCGGCCCGACACGTCGTATTCCGATCCGTGGCAGGGGCAGAACCAGCCGTTGAATTCGCCGCGGGGATCACCTGCCTTTTGTCCGAGCGGAATGCAGCCGAGGTGGGTGCAGACGCCCTTGATGATGATCCATTCGGCCTTGAGGGTGCGATCCTCGTCTGATTGCGGATCGCGCAAGGATTTCCAGTCCATGTCGCGCACGGCTTTGATCTCTTCCGGCGTGCGGTGGCGGATGAACAGCGGCGAGCCGCGCCAGACGGCGGTGAGCGCCGAGCCGACTTCGACTTTACTGATGTCGACTTCCGTCGATCCGGCTGCGAGCGTGTCTGCGGCGGGGTTCATGCTGTCGATCAGCGGCCAGGCGGCGCTGCCCGCGCCGACGACGCCCATGGCGCCAGCCGTCAGGTAAAGAAAATCACGGCGGGTTGCGCCTTTTTTCACTGCTTGATCCATTTTTTTATTCTTCCTTGGTGAGGACGGTGGAGAGTCTTGGTTTGTGAACGGGTTATAAGTAATAAAATAATCGACTCCGTTCAAGGAAAGATAGTACTCTGATTTATAAAGAATTAAAGTAGGCGCTGTTAAAAAAAATATCTTATGTTAAAAAATACCTCCCAAAAAACCTTTCTTCCTCAATGCGATGGCTTCGCGCTTGATTTCATAAAAGTATGCGCTGCCGTTCTTATGGTTATTGATCATATCGATCTGATTTGGTCCCATCACGCGGTGGGACTCATGTTTTTTCTCGGGCGCACGACATTCCCGCTGTTTTGCTACGCGGCGGCGGTGGCTGTTATGAAGGCACATGCCCGCCCTGCTGATGAAACAAAAAAGATTATCCGGCGTTATATAGTGCGGCTGCTCGCTCTGGCCGCGGTGACGGAGCCTTTTTATCTTTTCGCGATGCGGGAAAACGTGGCCAATGTCATTTTTACCCTGACGGCGGGGATTTTCTTTGCGGACTTAAGCTATCGCGCCAAGCCGTGGCAGATGTACCTGCTCTATACCGTCGCGATTTTATCTATGTTGTGGGTTCTGCCGCTGGAATTCGGCCTGGCGGGTGTGTTTGTGCCCGCGGCTGTTTTGCAGGTGATGAACGGGAACAAGCGCGCCCTGCCGTTCCTGCCCGCTCTGCTGATGGTGATGAACGCGGGCGGAATTCATACGCTTTTTCATGCCAATCCGGTGGTTTGGGAGTACGCCGGTGTGACGGGCCTGTTTTGCATCATCCTGCCGTGGCTGGTGCTGGATGTGGCGCGGAAGATGCCACAGAAAAAGCGCTTCCTGCCCAAATATGCGCTGCATGCCTTTTACCCCGGTCATATGGTCATTTTGCGGCTGATATGGATGGCGATGCATAGATGAGGTTGGTGCTGTTCGAACCCGACATCCCGCAGAACGCCGGCACGCTGATGCGCCTTTGCGCCTGCTTTGGCGTTGCGATGGATATTGTCGAACCGTGCGGGTTTGTGTTGTCGGACAAAAACCTCAAGCGCGCGGGCATGGATTATCTGGAACATCTCGATCTGACGAAGCATCTCAACTGGGAGGCTTTTAAAGCAGCCCACACGGACAAGAGGCTGGTGCTGCTGACGACCAAGGCCGCCAGTCCTTATATCAATTTTGAATTTCAGCCGGACGACGTGCTCATCGCGGGGCGCGAAAGCGCAGGCGTGCCGGAGCATGTGCATGCTGAATGCGATGCACGGCTGCTGATTCCGATGAAACCCGGCCTGCGCTCGATCAATGTCGCCCTTGCATCGGCGATGGTTTTGGGGGAAGCTTTGCGGCAAACAAAAGGATTCCCAACGTGAAACAACAGGCCGAAGCATGGTTTAAACATCTGCGAGACCGCATCTGCGCTGCGCTGGAACAAATCGAGGACGACGCCAAAAGCGATTTGCCCGCCGGACGGTTTGAGCGTAAAGCATGGGAACGGCAGGACGGCGGCGGCGGCGTGATGTCCATCATGCGCGGCGGGCGCGTGTTCGAAAAAGGCGGCGTGAACATCTCGACCGTGCACGGCACGTTCTCGGAAGAGTTTCGCAAGAAGATTCCGGGTGCGGAAGGCGACGGCGCATTTTTCGCGGCCGGCATCAGCCTCGTCATCCATCCGCGGTCTCCGCATGTACCGATCGTGCATATGAATACGCGGCATATCGTCACGTCACAAAGCTGGTTCGGCGGCGGCGCGGATCTGACGCCGGTTTTTCCCGATGCTCAAGACACGGCAGATTTCCACGCCGCGTTCAAAAAGACCTGCGACGGTTTCGATGCGGACTATTATCCGAAGTTCAAAAAATGGTGCGATGAATATTTCTTCCTGCCGCACCGGGGCGAAACGCGCGGCGTCGGCGGGATTTTCTACGATTATCTCGATAGTGGCGACAAGGAAAAAGACTTCAGCTTCACGCAAAAAGTCGGCGAGACGTTTTTAAGTATCTATCCCGCAATCGTCCGCCGCCATTTTGAGAAGCCGTGGACGGCGGAAGAACACGAAAAACAGCTGATCAAGCGCGGGCGCTATGTGGAGTTTAATCTGCTCTATGATCGCGGCACGCAGTTCGGCCTCAAAACCGGCGGCAATACCGAGGCGATTCTGATGTCCATGCCGCCGGAAGTGAAGTGGCCCTAATCTTCCTTTAAAGCTTTCACCGCAACGTCATAACTGAACCCCGCCCGCGCCATGGCGGCGAGTTCTTTTTGCGGATCGGCGGCGCGTTTGCGCCATGGCCCGAGTTTCTTGCGCCTGGCATAGGCGAGGGCGGCAACCGTTTCCGCGTTTTCCTGTTCTTCATCGACGATTTTGAGCGCGGATTCAATTTGCGCCGGTGTCAGTCCTTTGACTTGCAGCTTTGCCATGATCGCGCGCCCAGAGATGCCCTGACGGCGCAAGGACGTCACCTTGCTTTCGGCAAAAATTTTATCATCCAGCAGCCCGACGGTTTTGTAGCGCTCGACCAGCGCGTCGACCAGCGGGATGAAGTCCTCCTCCGGCTGGTCGTGAAAGGCGCAGGAGCGTTTCACTTTGCGCAGCAGCACGCGCCGCAAATTCTCCGCCGATGTTGCATAACGCTGCAAATAATAAAGTGCGGCATTTTCCAAATATGTTTTGGAAATTTTTCTCGGCGTTTTGCGCGCCGGCCCGCCGGCTTTTTTGTTCGTGACTTCGGGTTTTTTGTTCATGGCTTCCGGCATTATGCTACAATCGGACGGAAATGGCTATCCGCATCAAAAAAGACGGCACGGAACAATCGGGACTGGTGGACGACGACGTCGTCCAGCCCTTCCGCCTTGAAAAATCCAACGTGCGCGGGCGGATGGTGCGTCTCGGGCCGGTTCTGGCGGAGATTATGGGGAAGCACGATTATCCGCCGCCGGTCTCCGCGCTCTTGAGCGAGGTTCTGACGCTCTGTCTGCTGCTCAGTTCGATGCTGAAATACGATGGTGTGTTTTCGCTGCAGATCAAGGGCGACGGGGCGATCCGCACGCTGGTCGCGGACGTCTCCAGCAAGGGCGAGGTGCGCGCCTATGCCGGATTCGACGAGGTGGCAGTCAAAAAATTGGCCAAGCGCAAGAAGGATACGGACAATCACTATTATCACCTGCTCGGCAAGGGGCATATGGCCTTCACCGTCGATACCGGCGGGTTCGAGCACAGCTATCAGGGTATCGTCGAACTGAAAGGCAGTTCGATCATCGACGCCGCGCAGCATTATTTCACCCAGTCAGAGCAGATCAAAACGTCGTTCAAGCTCGCCGTCCATCCGCAGGACGGGCAGTGGCGCACCGGCGGCATCATGATCCAGCAGATGCCGGAGGAGAGCGCGGGGAAAGGGGAGAGCGAAGCCGATCTGGAAGACTGGACGCGCGCGGTGATGCTGCTCTCGACCTGCAGCGACGGCGAATTGCTGTCGCCCGTGCTGGCGTCCGCCGACGTGCTCTACCGCCTGTTCCATGAAGACGGCGTGCGCGTCTATTCGCCGACGCAGGTCAGGTTCAAATGCCGCTGCACGCGCGCGCGGGTGGTGGAGATTTTGCGCACCATACCACGCGTGGAACTGCAAGACATTTGCGAAAAAGAGGGGGAAGTCTCCATCAAATGCGAGTTTTGCAGCGAAGACTATCTGTTCAAGGCGTCCGATCTCGATGCGGTATACAAAGATAAGAAGTCATAAGGGCTGACAGTCATGAAATTGCGTTTCTCCGTTTTTGTGTTTGCGGTGCTGTTGGCCGGATGCACCACGGTGGAGCCGCCGCCTCCGGCTTTGCCGGAGCTGACCTTTGTCAACATGACGCCGATCCGCGTCGATGTGGCGAACGTTGCGGTGGTCGACGCCTACCGGTCGCCGATGAAGCCGCCCGATGTCGAATATATCTTCCAGCCGCCGCCGGACGTTGCGGCACAAAGAATGCTGAAACACCTGCTTGTTCCGGCAGGGGGGGAGAACGTGCTGCGCGCGATCATTCAGAAGGCATCCGTCGTGCGGCGCGATCTGCCGGCGCATCACAGTTTGCAGGGATTGCTGATGCAGGCCCCCGCTGTAGAATTGACCGCGGTCATGAAAGTGCGATTCGAATTGATCAATCAGGATGCGCCGGATATCGTTCTCGGTCATGCGGATGTCGTCGTCCATCGCGAGAAGACGCTTGATGAAGGGCTTTCGCCGGACGCGCGTGCGAACGCCTACTTCGATCTCACCGAAGAACTCATGAACGATTTAAACGCCGGCATGCAGTCGATTGTTAAAAAGACGTTTGGCATGAAGGAGTAATGCGGTTTTATTCGCAAGGGTTTTTAACTTTTGAGCGAATCGGTTACGGTTTTTGTATGACTCCGGAAACGACGTTTTTCACTTTTACGGAGTCGATATTTTAGAACATTGAAAATACACGTCTTTTTTATATCCAAAAGAAAGACTCGACTCTTATCCACAGAATCGGGAGACTTTGACTCAAGGAAAAGCACCGTTTCCGGTTTCCGGCTACGGTGCTCCCCTTAATACTTCGCTTCGATGACGACTGCCCTGCGTTTCACGACGCAGGGCTTTTTTTTATTTGATGGAGAAATATATCTACAATTTGTCGTTCGTTCAATAAGGATTGTTGAGGTAGACTCAAAAAATTGGGCGCGGAGAGAAAATAAAGAGGTTGACATGAAGTATGTTCCACAAAGACGCACGAATGACGGGTTCGGAAAAAACGTGCTCCGTTTTTTCAAATGGCTCCTGATTGTAACAGGCGGCGCCGTTGTGGCGGGCGGTCTTTTCGCCTTCTTGTTGTTCGGCGGTTCTTTGCGTCATCACATATCGTCTTCTGCGCCGGGCAAAACGGTTCTGACCTATACGCTTCAATCGGCGCTGCCTGAAAGTGCGGAGAGCGGCGGCCTGTCTTTGCCTTTGCTGAAGGCGAACCGGCTGACCTATGCGGACGTGATCCGCGCGCTGACGTACGCCGCGCATGACAAGCGCATCAGGTCGCTTGTCGTCCGCCTGCGCGATCCGGAACTTTCTCCGGCGCAACTGCAAGGGCTGCGCGTCGCCATTGAGCAATTCCGCGCCGGCGGCAAGCAGGCTTATATCTACGCCGTTGACTACGGCGGCTCCGGTTCCGGTATCGGCGATTATTATCTTGCGTCGTCCTTTGGCCAAATCTGGCTGCAGCCGGTCGGTACCGTGTCAATGAACGGCATTGCGGCGGAAGTACCGTTTTTCAAGGATATCCTGGATAAAATCGGCGTTAGCGCCCAATTCCAGCGTGAGGGCATTTACAAGTCCATGCCCGAAAGCGTGACTCTCAACGGCATGAGCGCGCCCGCGCGGCAGATGATGGTGGGCATGGTGAACGATCTTTCCAAACAGATCGTGGCGGGCATCGCTGACGGCCGCAAAATGAAGGTGGACCGGGTGAACGCGCTGGTCGACAACTCGCCCTATACGGACGGGCAGGCGCTGAAGCTCAAACTGATCGACAAGATCGGCTATTACGACGACATGCTCGCCGCGGCAATGAAGGCGGCGGGCAAGGGGGCGAACAGGGCGAAGCTGGAGAAATACGCGGCAAGCCTGCATTCCGGTTCGACTTTCGACGACGGGAAGAAGATCGCGCTGATCGTCGGCGAGGGCGACATCGTTTCTTATGGCGGCCAGCCGCATCTTGGCTTCGATGGCGGGATGGCGGCGGACAAGCTCGTCAAGGTGTTCCGGATGGTGCGCGCAGACAAGCACATCGTGGCCGTGGTGTTCCGCATCAACAGCCCTGGCGGCTCGCCGGAGGCGGCGGAAACCATTCGCCATGCGATGCTTGAAACGGAAAAATCCGGCAAACCCGTGATCGTCTCGATGGGCGGCTATGCGGCGTCAGGCGGATACTGGATCGCGTCCGCGGCGAACAAGATCGTCGCCGAACCCGCGACCATCACCGGCTCGATCGGCGTCTTTGGCGGCAAGTTCGTGCTGGCGGGCTTGTGGAACAAGCTTGGCGTCCACTGGGGCAGTGTTACGGCGGGCAAGAACGCGATGATGTGGTCCCAGAACGTGCCGTTCACACCCAAGCAAACGGCGCAGTTTCAGGACATGCTGGCGAATATTTACCGCTCGTTCATCACCCGCGTCGCAACGGGCCGCGATATGAAGCCCGCCGCCGTCGAAGCCGTGGCGCAAGGCCATGTCTGGACGGGCGAGCAGGCGCAAAAGCGCGGGCTGGTCGATGTGCTGGGCGGCATCAACAAGGCCGTCGCACTGGCGCGCGAGATGGCGCACCTCAAAGCGGGCGAAAAGGCGCCGCTGGTTCTCTACCCGCGTCCCAAAACGCCGATGCAGCGGGTCATTGAGCTGATCTCCGGCAAGGAGACGGTTGCCGTCCTGCCGGCGCTGCAGGCGGCGGACATCCTGCACGCGCTGCAAACGGCAACGGGCGGCGAAACCGGACTGCTGCAAATGCCGGAGATGCAACTGCACTGATGTTGAGAAAAATTATCTGACGAAGACCAGATCGACGCGGTCGATCGGCTGACGGGACGTGTCCGAGCCGAGCGCCTGCACATCGAGGCGGACGGGTTTGACGCCCTTGTCCATCAGGTAGGAGCGCACCATCAGCACGCGCGAGAGCGACATGCGCCGCGCGCTGTCCGCGCCGCCGTTGCCTTTGGCGAAACCGCGGATTTGCAGGCGGAGGCCGCCGATGTCTTTCATCTGCTGGGCGATGTCGTCGAGTTTCGACTTTGCCTGATGCGTGAGCAGGCTCGAGGTGGTGTCGAAGTCCAGCGTCAGGTCGGCCAGCGACGGCACGGCGGGCTGCGCCTCGGGCGCGGCTGTTTCGGGCGGCGGAATGACCGGACTGACCGGAGTTGCCTGAACCGGCGCGGCTTGAACCGGCGCGATCGCTGCGGTGACATGGTGCTGCGGCGCCGGTTGTTCCGGTGCGCGTGCGACGGCGCTGACAGGCTTGGCGGCGCGCGCAGTGTGGCGGCGTAAAGCCTTGTGGTGGGAAACGCGATGCTCGGGAAGCGCGGTCAGCAGGGTGCTGGTGAAAAACGGATGCGACAGCGTCTGCGGTGCCACTTGCGCCGGCGGGATGAGCTTCACGGGTTGTTGCGCCTCTTCGGCCTCTTTCAGGACGGACATATGCGTCGTGACGGCGGGAACGCCGGGCTCGTAACGGTAGATAAAGGCGCACGCGCCCTGTGATGCGGACATCAGCGGCGCGGCGCAGATGGAAGCCAGAATGATCAGGTGCGTTTTTTTCATATCAGCATGCCCTGCCTTTAAATATTACGTGGCCGTCTTCGCTTTTACGGAATCTTGCGTGCTCCACTGTGGGAGTTTCTTCAGCAAGTCCGCGTGCAGCGTCGGGTTGGCCGCCAGTATTCCACTACCATAGACAATATTTTTGCCGCCGTCCATTTCCGATACGTATCCGCCCGCTTCCTTGACGATCAGTGTGCCTGCGGCCTTGTCCCATGGTTTGAGGCCGTCTTCCCAGTAAGCGTCGAAGCGGCCTGCGGCGACGTAGCAAAGATCGAGGCAGGCGCTGCTCATGCGGCGCACGCCGCAGCCCTGCGGCAGGTGCGCGCCGTTGCGGAAATGCTTGTCGCCCACAGCGACCAGCCCGTCAACGAGCGACGTGCGCCCGGCGACGCGCAGCCGTTTGCCGCGCGAAAAGGCGCCTGCGCCTTTTTCGGCGTGGAAAAGTTCGTCGCGCACGGGATCGTAGATCACGCCGGCGACGATCTCCTGATCTTTTTCAAGCGCGATGCTGATCGACCAGTGCGGGATGCCGTGCAGGAAGTTGGTCGTGCCATCGAGCGGGTCGATGATCCAGCGGAACTGCGCGTCGGTGCCTTTGACCTCGCCGCTTTCTTCCATCAAAAAGCCGTAGGCGGGGCGCGCTTTTTGCAGTTCCTCCTTGAGGATTTTTTCGGATTTCAAATCGGCCTTGGAAACGAAGTCGCCGGGGCCTTTTTTCGAGATTTGCAGCTGCTCGACTTCGCCGAAATCGCGTATCAGCGAGCGTCCGGCCTTTTCAGCCGCGTCGACCATGACGTTGATGTAGGCGGAGCGGCCGCTGGCCATCGTTCTTC
Organism: Pseudomonadota bacterium; assembly: GCA_021805245.1. Taxonomy (GTDB): domain Bacteria; phylum Pseudomonadota; class Alphaproteobacteria; order Micavibrionales; family UBA2020; genus PALSA-926. The sequence goes on from JAJZFS010000076.1 coordinate 9,170, forward strand.
AATCCTTCGCGCGTTCGAGGTAGCTGGAATCGGCGGTGCGTACGACGATGCGGATGCCGGCTTCGATGTGCGGCGGCACCATGACGCGGACGCCGTTTTCCAGCACCGCCGGTTTGTAGGAGGAGGACGCCGTCTGGCCTTTGACGACCGGATCGGCCTCGACGATTTTCATGGTGACGGTTTCCGGCAGTTCAATGGAGAGCACCTTGCCGTCGTTGACCTGCACCTTGCAGAGCATGCCGTCCTGCAAAAAGGCCGCCTGATCGCCGATCAGGTCCTTGGCGAGCGAGACTTGTTCGTAGTTCTGCGTGTTCATGAAGGTATATTCGTCGCCGTTGGCGAAGAGGAACTGGAGTTCTTCTTCGTCGATGCGCACGCGCTCGACCATGTCCTGCGTGGAGAAGCGGATGTCCATCTTGTTGCCGGCGACGATGTCGCGCATGACGACTTGCGCCACGGCGGCGCCCTTGCCCGGCGAGCGGAGTTCGTTTTCCATCACGATCCAGAGCTTGTTGTTGTATTCGACCACGTGGCCTTTGCGGAGGGTATTTGCTGCGACTTTCATTTTCAGGCTTCCTGATGCTTTACGATTTACGCGAGGTGATTGCTTTTCCTAGATTTTTTAGCGCGCTTTGTAAATCGTTTTCTTGAATATGCGCCACCATTTCGTCCAAATGCCGCTCTTCCGGCAGGGTCAGCGGGCGGTTTTTCACTGGAGCCTGTTTTTTATTTGACGTAATATTTGTCTGCTGCACCATTTTGATGTCTTTGATGGCGGGATAGCCAAAAAAGATGTTGAGGCGCTCGATCAGCAGGGATTTTTGATAGCTCAGTTCTAGCGCATAAGCGCTGCGGACGGCGAGGTGCAGCACCGCCTGACTCTTTTTGTCGAGTTTTTTTGCGTACTTAAGGTCCAGCGGCATGCTGTTGGCGGCAATCTCCTCGCCCGCGATGTCGCGCCACTCGGAGAGCATTTTGCCGAACAGGAGGCCTTTCCGGCCAAGGATGTCCTTGGTCAGGCCAGGAACAAGGCTGGCAATCGGGCGTGGTTTTGACATTCGCCGAGAATATCGTTATTTACGGGCTTATGTCCAGTGTCAAAGCTCTTCAAAAACAGCTCCTCGCGTGGTTCGACCACAGCCGCCGCGTCATGCCGTGGCGCGCGGTCAAGGGAAAGACCCCGAATCCGTATCATGTCTGGCTTTCGGAGATCATGCTCCAGCAGACCACGGTCGCCGCGGTCGGGCCATACTTTATAAAATTCGTGCATAAATGGCCGACGGTCCAAAAACTTGCCGCCGCGGATCTGGATGACGTGCTGGCGGCATGGGCGGGGCTGGGATACTACGCCCGCGCGCGCAACCTGCATAAATGCGCGGGGTCTGTGGCGCATGATTTTGGAGGACAGTTTCCGGCGGCGGTCGGGGACCTGATCAAACTGCCCGGCATCGGGCCTTATACGGCGGCGGCTGTGTCGTCAATCGCGTTCAACCGTCCCGCCGTCGCCGTCGACGGCAACGTCGAGCGCGTGGTCAGCCGTTTTTTTGCCATCGAGGAGCCGTTGCCGCAAGCGAAAGAAACCTTGCGCGCACACGCGGCAAAGCTGGCGGAAGATAATCCGCGTCCGTCCGATTTTACGCAGGCGTTCATGGAACTCGGCGCGACGGTCTGCACGCCGAAGAAGCCGAAATGCGTTTCGTGTCCGTGGCAGAAATCCTGCGCCGCGCGCAAGTCGGGCATCGCCGAAGAACTGCCGCGCAAAAGCAAACCGAAGCAAAAGCCAGTACGGTATGGCAAGGTTTTCTGGATCCAAAAGAAATCAAAAGAGTTCCTGATCGAAAAGCGCGCAGGAAAAGGGCTTTACGAAGGGCTTTACCAGTTGCCGACAACGGACTGGACGGAGAACATGAAGGAGCCCGAAGGAAATCATGACGCGCGGTTGCGCTTCAAGCGGTTCGGCGCCGATGTGCGCCACAGCTTCACGCATTTCGATCTTATTTTGGAAATATGGACGGCGGAAGCGCAAAAAGGCTTTCGTCCCCGTAAGGGAAAGTTCGTTTCCGCCGGAGACCTTGAAAACTATGCGCTGCCGTCGCTGATGCATAAGGTGGTCAAGATGTGTCTGGAGAGAAAGACCGCTTGAGTGACGGCGGGTTTACCCGTAAAATGACAATATAAACAAATAGCGGGAAAAAAATGAAACGCCGGATTACTGTTCTTCTTTTTGTTCTGGTCGGCCTGCTCGCCGCGACGCGGGTCTGTTATGCGGATCTTCCCGGCGAGGGATATGCGTGGCCGACTTTCCGGGAGCTTCTCCAGACCTTCATCCTCATGAAGGGCGAGGACATTTCCACGCCGCGCGTGGCCGATATCTACGGGCGCGTCGTCTATTGCGAGCTGTACAAGACAAATTACAGCAACGATTACGCCTGGCGGAAAATCAGAGACAAAATCATTTCCCGCGCCGTCTCGAACAAGGAGTATTGCAGGATCCGCTATCAGGTCGCGGTCACATTCAAGCTGGGGCGCTACGATTTCAAAAAGCATGAATTCCCCATTTCCGCGGGGCAGCACTTCAGCAACGTGAACTACATAAGCCTTTATAACAAGTCGGGGAATTACTCCACTTCCTTTTGCGAGAGAGGGTCTGACCCTATTTTCTCGTCGTATTACATGATGGAGCTTGACCATCCGCTGACAATCGACGGGCTTTCCGTTTCGGATAAAAAAGTCGCAAAGCTGATGGCACGCATGCAGCAAGCCAACAACTTTAAACGGATGGTTTACGCCCGCATACGTGTGGTTGTAACGGGGGCGGAGAAAGGGCTTCACTTGTTGCCGCAGGACGCCTACCGGCAGATCATTCTGAAGGGGTACATCGCCAACGTCGATTTCTTCCTCGATCCCCGACTGACCGAGCCGGTCGGTCACGCCATAGTTGAAGGGGCTGAAAACTAAAAGCTTCCCGGTCACACCCGTGCCTATGAGAGCGGAGATCGCGCCAGCTCAAAGTCTGGCATGGGTTGGCTATCCTTTTGATTCTTAATGGTAAAATTTTCAGCGCGATCAAAGTGTGTAAGAGTTCAAGAGATTTTTTGCCAGTCCCCGCCCTCAATTTTGCGCTGTATAAACGACTTGCCGGGTCTCGTTCGCTTGGCACGAAGGCGTTCATCGAAAGGCTGAAAAAAAACTTAAACGTACTCTTCTGCGGCAATAGGCAGGACGCAAACCGAAGTGAGAAGGAAAGCATGCAGCGTAAAATAGATAATTAAGTATTGTGTCCCCGGAACTCATTGTGATATTTTGTTTTTTAGTAATAGTCGTCACTTATTTTTATAATACATAAGTTTGGCTAACAGCATAATGGCAATAAAAACGGAATTTTGGAGGGAAATAGGATAAACGGAGTTCGGGTTTTGATCAGGCATTTTGTTCAACTACAGCAAGTGGAGAAAACGGGATATGCCAAAAGGACCGTTGAGTTTGAGGGAGAGGTGTAAGGGAAATCCCGCGCGTTACAAAAGAATAATAGTGATGCGCATTATTGGTTTCTTATTGTTTTTTTTCGGGGTCCTTCCTGGGTCTATCCTTTTGGGCATTAAATTTGGCGCGGGGAAAGGAATAGTGACTGGGTATTACGGCTGGACGGTAGCTTGGTTTGGCGTTTTTATAGTTATATTTTGCTTTTTGATAAAGCAGATTGAGATAATTCTTTTCGGTGTTGATGCATGGGAAGAAGATCAGAAAATGGGCGTGATAGAAAGAGAAGAATATCAGGGAACAAGAGATGCGAGTTCGATAGAACAGGAAAAAAAGAACCTCGTTATATTTGATCTGATATTTAACCCCTTTTCCGCAAAAAAGGGGGCGGTGCCGTTTTGGGAGATGTTGGTTTATGGCGTCATCATCATACCGGCGGCAATATACATTTTACCGCGATTTTTTAATTTGTCCTTTCATGTTGCAAGTCTGTTCGGTGTTTTGTTAACGGTGGGCGTGCAAATGGTAGTGGCAAGGGCAAGAGCGAAAGGAGATAAAGATCATGGCTAGTGCAGATGAAGTATGTATTAATTCAGGGGACATAATACTTATCTCCTTTTCTAGTCATGCGATAATTATAGGCGTGGGGGCTGATCGGTCAATTAGGTATTGTGTGTCTCTGAACTCCACTTTTCATTTTCCCCCAAGGCACAATGGCTAGCACGCGCATTGGGTGCGGAAGACGATGGCCTGTTCGGAGAACGGCTTTGAAAAATAAAAAGTAGATGGCGGAAGGGGTGAGATTCGAACTCACGGTGAGCTTGCGCCCACGCTAGTTTTCAAGACCTGTGTGTTTATATGCTGATTTCCGGTGTTTCTTGGCAAGCGCGGGATTTCTCTTTTGTGTCAAAAAGGAAGCGACTTCCGCGACGGTTAAAAGTTGAAGTTTGTCTTCATGCTCTTTGCTTATCATGCCCTGTGCGACGGACAGATCGAAATAGTTTTTGATTCCATCCAGATAAGTGCCGACTTTGACGAGAATGACCGGCGGTCCCTGATCATAAACAGCGCCCTCAAGCCCCTGTAAAACCTCGCGTAAGGTTCCCGGCCCCCCGGGCAGCATAATCATTGCGACCGGATTTTGATGTGTTGACATACGGGCAAAGCGTTCTTGTTCGGTATCAACGGGCACGATGTGCGCGCCTGAAATCTGTTCTTCGTCTTGATAGCGTTTCAAGACGAAGGCATTTACTTGTGCGGCTGCGGCTGCGGCTGCGAGGGCTGTTTTTCCCATGAGGCCACTGGTTCCGGCACCATAGTTGATGTCGAAGCCAGCCTTGCCGAGCGCGGTGCCGAGTGCCTCTGCCGCAGCAATAATGTCTGGATCTTTTGGCAAGCGGGATGCGGCGAACAGAGCTATGGTTGGTTTTGCAGTCATAATAGTCACTTCCCATTTTTCGGAAAGTTTACTACTATAATTACATAATGTCAATAACCGTACCCGCCCCGCCGCGGCGATATTTATGCAATATTATCAAGGAATGAACTATGAATTCTCGATATGAGAGCGGATTTCCTGTCTGAGCACGTCGATCGGCCAGATTTTGCCTTTGTTCTCGAAATGCCAGAACGTCCAGCCGTTGCAGGAGGGAAGTCCCTGCAGCGCCGCGCCGACCTTGTGGATCGAGCCGCGGTGGTCGCCCTGATGGTTGCGGGCGACGAGGTTGCCGTCGGCGCGCACGCGGGCGGTATAGCGGCGCGTGTGGTCGAATAGCACCGTGCCGGGCGTCAGCATGCCCTGTTCGACAACCTGACCGAACGGCACGCGCGGTTCGGCGCGTTTTTCGATGGCTTTCAGGAGGCTTTCATCATCGCCGGTCTTGATCGCCTGGATGCGCTCTTTGGCGTAGGCGATATATTCCTTCTCCTGCTCGATGCCGATGTAGTTGCGGCCGAGCTTCTTGGCGACCGCGCCGGTCGTACCCGTGCCGAAGAACGGGTCGAGGATCGTATCCCCCACTTCCGACGAGGAAAGAATGACGCGGTGAAGTAAAGCTTCCGGCTTTTGCGTCGGATGGACCTTTTTGCCGTCCGACTTTTTGAGACGCTCGCCGCCGGTGCAGATGGGGATCGTCCAGTCGGAGCGCATCTGCAGATCTTCGTTGAGCGCCTTCATGGCGTCATAATTGAAGCGGTATTTCGATTTTTCAGATTTAGACGCCCAGATCATCGTCTCGTGCGCATTGGTGAAACGCCGGCCGCGGAAGTTCGGCATCGGGTTGGTCTTGCGCCAGACGATGTCGTTCAAAATCCAGAAGCCGAGGTCCTGCAAAATCGTGCCAAGACGGAAGATGTTATGATAACTTCCAATTACCCAGATCGTCGCGTCGTCTTTGAGCAGGCGGCGGGCCTCGGTGAGCCAGTCGCGGGTGAACTTGTCGTATTCCTTGAAGCTTGAAAACTTGTCCCAGGCATCATCCACGCCCGCGACCTTCGAGTTGTCGGGACGTTGCAGGTCGCCTTGAAGCTGGAGGTTATAAGGCGGGTCGGCGAAGATCAGATCGACCGAACGCGCAGGGAGTGACTTCATAACTTCGATGCAGCTTCCCGACAGAATTTCATTGCGGGGAAGGGATGCCTTTTGCGACTTCGCAGATTTTTTCTCAAGTGTCTTCATACCTCGAATCATGATTCATCGGGGACTCGCCGTCAACTGAAATCTACAATGAAGAGTCAAATAAATCAGTTATTTGCAGAAGATTCTTGAAGTAGTCGTTTAAACACCGGGGCAAAGCTGCGGCGGTGATGCACGGTAACGCCATGTATTTCCAGCGCTTTCAGATGCTGGGCGGTGCCGTAGCCCGCATTGGTCGCCCATCCGTAATGCGGAAAATCGTTGGCGATGCGGATCATCAGGCTGTCGCGATAATGTTTGGCAATAATGGAAGCGGCGGCAATAGAAAGGCTTTTGCCGTCGCCTTCAACTATAGTCTCAACCGTGCAAGGCAGCTTCGGCGCCTTGTTTCCATCGATTAAAGCGACAGCGGGGCGTGCGCCAAGCCCTTCAAACGCTTGTGCCATCGCTTTCAGGGAAGCTTGTAATATATTGATTTTGTCTATTTCTTCCACATTGCATTCCGCAATAGACACATCCGAAAATTCACGTATCTTATTGAATAAATAGAGTCTTTTCTTTGTCGTGAGCTTCTTGCTGTCATTGATCTGGGCGAGAATGTCTTTCGGCGCGCGTGCGCGGTGGATCACCACAGCGGCGGCGACAACCGGCCCAGCAAGCGGTCCGCGTCCGACTTCGTCGATGCCGCAAACAGCACCGTCATATTTGTTCTCGAATGAAAAGTCGGGTCTGCTCGGCATGCGGTTCGGGATCCCTGAAACGGGGTGGACATCTGTTTTTGCTATCACGCCGTCCGCGCCAAGTCCATCCGCCACAGCCAGTTTAGCAGGTTGACGGACGGCATGTTTTATATTAATATGTAAAACAAATAAAGGAGCCCCATATGGCCTCACGTGCCTTCAAAGCCGCCGCAGAGAAATATGTCTTCGATTACGATCGCGAAGTCGCGGCGTTTTATGCCGACCATCCGGAGATGAAAAAGAGACTCTACTTCCTCGATGCCGCTGCGCCTGCCGTCTATCGCGGCGACGAAGGGGACGAGGACGAAGCGGCGGAGATGCTCGGGCAGAATTCCCACCTCGGTGCGGTGATCGCGGAGTCCCGCGCGACGGGCATCGGCGGCTCGGTGCGCTATGCGGCGGAAGGCTATGATTGCGTCGTTCTCAAAACCCCGCGCAACAAGACCAACGTCAACCTGATGGGCTATTCGGCGCCGGCGGACGTGACCGACGTTTTTTCCTTCGATCATGAGATCGGGCATCTGATCTGCCCCGGCGGTTATGCCGAGGGCGAGGAGCTGATGAAAGAGTGCGTCGCGGACGCTTACGCAACCTTGCGCCATATCCAGCGCTTCGGCAAAGATTCCGCGCCGATCAAAAACCTGCCAACCATGCGGGTGGTGGAAATGGTATTCGGCAAGGACTGCAGCCACTTCACCCTGCCGGGGGTGGAAAAAATCATCAAAGACGCGAAGACCACGGATTTTGAAAAGCTTTCGCCGGAGGAGACCATCGCGCTGGCGGCGACCTACGCCACGGCCAACGCCGAAAAGCCGATGCTCGTCAGTTTTATGGCGGACGCTTTTATCGCGCTGCGCCTCACCGCGAACAGCCTGCTCAACAAGGATTTCCTGCCGTTGCGCGCTCTCGGCGAATTCCTGCTGGAAACGCAGGTGCCCGAGCAATACAAATGGGGCGCGGCAATATTTAACGCCGCGTTGGACGGCAACATCGGCGTCGACGGTGTAAACCTGCCCAAGCCCGCGGGCGCGGAATGGGACAAGCTGCGCAAAGCCGTCGCCGCGCGCGCCGACGGCTTCGGCAAACCGCCGTCATCGGGCCTGATTATCGTTCCCAAGCTTTAAGCAACGGAATAAAAAACACCAGCGTCATATATGGGCGCGGGTGCTTTCGTGTTCGTATATTGGTTTCGATTGCGTATGTCTTGGGTGACATGATTATTCTTTCCCATCATGATACCCGTTTTGTATACGTTTATCCTCCGCTGACCTTTGATCTGCAGTCAGAAACTTTCCAATGTCATCCCGCAACTGGATAACGTCTTTATCCCGAGATGCCGCAAGGCCACCCACAGGCTGAACTGCTGAAGGTGATATGATCTTTATCTGCTGGTGTATCTACTACGTAATAGCCTGCGCTTAAAACTGCGCGTCTTATTGTCTTGATATTCGTTCCGTCAGGAAAACTTTTAAGGAGTGCAAAAATCTTATCGGAAGGGGTCTTGCCTACGGGCTGGTCTGCATATGCCGGATGAAGATGGCACAGGACAACCATCAGCATCGCGAGGAAAAAAATGCTTTATCGCCGTTTCCCTTGTGTACACCTTGTGACATTTCAAACCCTGCAAAAGTTAAAACCAAGCATTACCTGATCTTAACCCACAGGATCCGTAGCACATAGAAACAAAGGATATATCTGTCCGTTTGGACGGATATAAATTTATTTCGGGCCGTATTTGTTCTTTGCGGCTTTGATTTGCTGCGCGACGCCCTTCAACGTGGGCTGGAATTGGCTGGCGATGTCTTTCGAGACGGGCAGCCATTGCTTGATTTTGTCCGCGGCGTTGCTGCCGTTCTGCTCGGCGAGATCGATCAGTTTCTGCATATTGCCCTGCCAGTCGCGGGTTTGCACAAGACCGGCCTTTTTGCAGGCTTTGTTCACGGCGGGGGTGACTTGGGTCACGCTGCGGAATACGGTGCGCAGGCCGCTGCCCAAAACGCCGGACTTCGGGTTGACGAAATCCTTCATTTGCTTGTCGACGGCGTTGCCGACGGTGCGGATGAGGGCTTCAAGTTCCGGTGTCCATTTGGCCATTTTAAAATTCCTTTTGCTTTATGCGGTCTGCCGCGCAGGCTCGCATGGAGCTTGCGATATGTCAACTGATTTATGAAATATAAAAGACGGAACTGTATCGGCGCACCAAAATGCCCTAATATCCGCAGATGGTAGCTAAAAAACCCCCGTCCGGTAAAAAATCCTCTGCGGCCAAGCGCGGCTCTCCCAAGAATAATCCGCGCGGCGCGCAGCAAAAGGTGTACGTCAAGACGCGCAAGAAGCGCTCCGTCTCCTCGGCGCGATGGCTGGAGCGGCAGTTGAACGACCCCTATGTCGCGGCCGCCAAAACAGAAGGATACCGCAGCCGCGCCGCCTTTAAGCTGATACAAATGAATGATGACTTAGGTCTTCTGAAAGCGGGATATAAAGTCGTCGATCTTGGCGCCGCGCCCGGCGGCTGGACGCAGATCGCCGTCGATATCGTCCAGCCCGACAAGACCGGCGGCAGGGTCGTGGCGATCGACTACCTCGACATGCCGGAAGTGCCGGGGGCGGAATTCATCTGCCTCGATTTTATGGATGACGCCGCGCCGGAGATATTAAAGAAGTCCATCGGCGGGCGCGCTCATGTGGTGATGAGCGACATGGCGCCGCCGACCGTCGGCCACAAGCAGACGGACCACTTGCGCATCATGGCGCTGGCCGAGGCGGCCTATGAATTCGCGCGGGAAATTTTGATTCCCGGCGGGTTTTTTCTGTCTAAGGTTTTTATGGGCGGAGCGGAAAAGGATTTACTTAACAGTCTCAAGCGCGACTTTACCAAGGTCAAGCACGTCAAACCCCATGCCAGCCGTGCCGATTCATCGGAAATGTATGTTGTAGCGCTGGGTTTCAGGGGATAAACTTTGATGTCGTCCCGCAGGACGGCGCTTAAAGGGGAGATGCTATGAAAGAGAATGCAGCGATCAACGAGGCCTTGGGTTTTGACGATGTCCTGTTGGTGCCGAACGAAACCAACGTCAAGCCATCGGCTGTCAGCCTCAAGACGCGCCTGACCAGAACGATCGAACTCAATATTCCGCTCATCTCCGCGGGGTACGACAACGTCACGGAAAGCGCGATGGCGATCGCGATAGCGCACTTGGGCGGGCTCGGCGTCATCCACCATAACATGCCGCTCGGCAAGCAGGTCGAGGAAGTGCGCCGCGTCAAGCGCGCAGAGGGCAACATGGTTTTGAACCCGATCACGATTTCGCCGGATGCCAGCGTGGCCGAGGCGGTCGATTTGATGACGAATTACAAGGTGTCCGGTCTGCCGGTCGCTGAATCCGGCACGCAAAAGGTGATCGGCATCCTCACCAGCCGCGACATCCGATTTTTCGAGGATTACGCCAAGCCGGTGTCCGAACTGATGAGCAAGGAAGTCATCACCGTGCAGACGGGCATTGAATTGGACGCCGCCAAGAGGCTGATGCACCAGCACCGCATCGAGAAAATCGTCGTCGTCGACGATAAGGGGCGCTGCGCGGGGCTGGTCACGGTCAAGGATATCGACAAGCTCGGGCGCTTCCCGAATGCCGCGCGCGACAAGCACGGACGTTTGCGCGTCGGCGCCGCCGTCGGTGTCGGCAAGGACGCGCTCGACCGCGCGGGCGCGATGACCGACGCCGGTCTCGACGTTTTGTTTATCGATGTCGCGCACGCGCAGGACCGCGAAGTGTTCGGCATCATCAGCCATATCCGCCAGCAGCGCACCAGCGAGGTGCAGATCGTCGCCGGCAACGTCGCGACGCCCGTGGCCGCCCGTTCGGTGGTCGAGGCGGGCGCGGACGCCGTGATGGTGGGCGTCGGCGGCAGTTGCGGTTCCGCAAGCCGCCGTATCGCCGGCGTCGGCATGCCGCAGTTCTCGGCGCTCGTCAAAATCGCTGAGGAATGCGTTTTGATGGGCGTTCCGGTGGTCGCCAACGGCGGTGTCAACAGTCCTGCGACGCTGGCGAAAGCCATCGCCGCCGGTGCGCAGACCGCGGTTATTAGTGATCTTTTTGCCGGAACGGAAGAAGCGCCCGGCGAGATCGTCTGTTATGACGGCGGCGTCTACAAGGTCGTCAATCCGGCGGCGAAGCCGCAGCACCGTCCGGCCGCGTCGCCGATGGCGACGGCGCTCGATCCGCACGGGCTGGACGGAGATCCGGTGGATACGTCCGCGCCGTACCGCGGGCCGGTGGCTCATACCGCCCAACATCTGCTGAAAGGACTGAGAGCGGCTCTGGCCTATACGGGCAGCGCCGACATTCCCGCTATGATCGAGAAGGCGGAATTCGTGCGCAAATGACGCCTGTCAGGACGTTGTTGCACACAAAAGGATAAGAAATCATGTTGCCAGCGTCCCGCATCGAGGCGGTTATCGAAATTATAGCGGAGATTGCCGCATCGGAGCGTCCCGCCGAGGCCGTTGTCAGCGCATGGCTGCGCGGCCGGCGTTTCATCGGCTCCAAGGACCGCGCCGCGATCAATACCCGCGCTTACCGCATCATTCGCACCTATCACCGATATTGCTGGTGGATCAGGCGGAGCGGTGCGGAGATCAACGCGCGCAATCTCGTCATCGCCGATTTGATGTTTGAACGCGAGCATAGTCCCGCGTCGATGGAGAATACATTCTCCGGCGAGCGTTTCGCGCCGGAACCGTTGTCAGCGGAGGAATTAAAGCTCGTCAAAGCGCTCGACAGGCAAAATCTCATGCATCCCCATCTGTCTCTGCGCGAGAAAGCCGAATGTCCGGAATGGGCGTTCGAAAGTTTGCAAAGAAGCCTCGGCGACAATTTCGCGGCGGAGATGGAAGCGATGCACGCACCCGCGCTGATGGACATTCGCGTCAACGTCATCAAGGCGACGCGCGACAACGTGCTGGCGAAGCTGAAAAAAGACGGCTTCGATGTCGCGGCGGGCAAGCTTTCGCCCTATGCCATCCGCGTTGAGGGGCGTCCGCAGTTGTCGCAGCATGAATTTTATAAAGACGGCACGATCGAGTTTCAGGACGAAGGCTCGCAGATGATCGCGGTCTTCGCCGATGCCCGGCCCGGCACGCAGGTGGCCGACTATTGCGCGGGCGCGGGCGGCAAAACGCTGGCCTTGGCGGCGGCGATGAATAACAAGGGGCGCATCGTCGCGCTGGACGTGCTGGGGAACAGGCTCGAAAAAGCCAAACTGCGTTTCCGCCGCGCCGGCGTGCACAATATCGAGACGCATGCGCTGGGCGAGGCGGGCGACAAATGGCCGAAGCGGCACAAGAATTATTTCGACCTCGTGCTGGTCGATGCGCCCTGCACCGGCAGCGGCACATGGCGGCGCGAGCCGGACAGGCGCTGGCGGCAGCTCGGCCCCAAGCTGGAGGAATTACTGGTGTTGCAGCGCGAGGTTCTTGAAAACGCGCAGCGGCTCGTCAAACCCGGCGGGCGCCTGGTTTATGCGACATGTTCGCTGCTCGCCGACGAGAACGAAGATCAGGTCGCGGCGTTTGTGAAAGACCATCCGGAATTTTCCGTCTCCGGCGATTTTCTCAAACTCACGCCCCTGCAACACGGCACCGACGGCTTCTTCGCGGCGAGGCTGGAAAAAGCGGCGCCGGCAACAAAGTTGACCGAGACCGCCTCATGAGCGGACCCATGGACAATCTTTCCAAAGCCGGAAAGATCGCGGGCAATCTTGGCCTGCTGCTGAAGGCGGAGCGCGTCGCCCACGCCGTGATGAAAGGCATGCACGGCCGCCGCCGCACCGGCACGGGCGAGACGTTCTGGCAGTTCCGGCCTTGGGCATCGGGCGATGCGCGGCGCGACATCGACTGGCGGCAGTCGGCGAAACGCGACGATGTTTTTATCCGTCAGACGGAATGGGAAGCGGCGCAAACGGTGTGGCTGTGGCGTGATGGATCCGCTTCTATGGATTTTGGAGTTAAAAAAGAATATGCAGAAACGTTGCTGCTGGCGCTCGGCATCGTTTTCCTCAATGGCGGCGAACAGGCGGGGCTTCTTGGCACCGGTCTTGCGCCGCAAACGGGCACACCCGCCATCCAGCGTCTTTTTGAAGCTTTGTCAACGCAAACAGAGCTGGCCGAAAGCGCGCGTCCTGTCGCGGCATTCTCGCATGTCATTCTCATCAGCGATTTTTATTTCCCGCTTGATGCATTGCGCGACTTCTGCGCCAGCCTCGCCGCGCGGCATGTGACGGGTACGCTGGTGCAGGTGTTTGATCCCGCGGAAAAAGACCTGCCGTACAAAGGCCGCGTGCGCTTCGAGGATATCGAGGGGCTGGATATGGACGCGGCGGACATCCCGCAGGTCGAAGCGGTGCGTGCGGCGTATACGCAAAAATTTTCCGCGCATCAGGCGGCGCTGGGCGAGATGGCGCGGCGTTTCGGCTGGCACTTTGCGGCTTTCTCCACCGGTACGAAACCCGAGGTTTCTTTGACGCAGCTCTGCGGCGTGCTGGGGACCCATGCTTGAGGGAGCAACGTTTCTGTTTCCGTGGCTGCTCGGCGCGCTGGTCGTGCTGCCGGCGCTGTGGTGGCTGTTGCGCGTCCTGCCGCCAAGGCCGAAGACGATAAAATTCCCCGCGTTTTTTCTTCTCAAAGACATCGGAACGAAGCGCAAAACGGCGGCGCGCGCGCCGTGGTGGCTTTTGCTGTTGCGCTGTCTTGTCGCCGCGCTGTTCATTTTCGCGTTTGCCGAGCCGGTGCTGCATCCGGCGGCGCGGCTTTCCGCCGCGAAGCGGGGCGATGTTTTGATCGTGTTCGATAACGGCTGGGCGTCTGCCAGCCACTGGCAGGCGCGCATCGCGAAGCTCGATGATATGCTCGCGCAGATCGGGCGCAGCGGCAGACCTGTCGTCATCATCCCGACCGCGCCGTCAGCGCAAGACGGGCATGTGCACAGCATCGGGCCGATGGAGGCGGAACAGGCGCTGAAATGGGCGGGGCGGCTCGCGCCGCAGCCGTGGCCGACCGCGCCGGACAAGGCCGCCGCATTGGTCAAAACAGTGCGACCGGTCAGCTATGCGGTTCTCTTCAGCGACGGCGTCACGCCTGACGCGCTGGACTCGCGAAATCTGCTGAAAAGCATGAATGCCGTGGTGATGGACGATTACGTCAACACCCCCCTCATTCTCCGGCAGGAGGACAGCACGCATTATTCCGTCGAACGGTTGCATGCCGCGAAACACGCGGAAACGGTTACAGTCGCGGCTTATACGACGGCTGGCGATATCGCCGACGAAACAAAGGCCGTTTTGCCGGCCGGAGACAAAAATATAAGTTTCACGTGGAACATGCTGCCGCAGGTGCGAGGCAAAACGGCGCGTCTTGTGATCAACGGCGCGGACATGGCCTCCGCCGTCTTTCTCGCCAATACGCAGTGGCGGCAACGGACGGTCGGCATCATCGCGCCGACGGCGGAACAGCAAAACCGCGATTTTCTGAGCGGTGCTTATTACATCCGCCGCGCGCTGGAGCCGGAGAGCCAAATGACTGTCGGCCCTCTTGCCAGTCTTCTCAAAAAACATGAAGCCGTGCTGATCTTGCCCGACAGCGCGGCGCTGACCATGCCGGAAAAAGAAGAGTTGCGGCACTGGGTCGACGGGGGCGGGTTTTTAATCCGCTTCGCAGGCCCGAACCTCGCTGCGCACAGCGAGGACGATCCGTTGCTGCCGGTCCCGCTGCGCGCGGGCGCGCGGGCGATGGAAGGCGCGATGACGTGGGAGAACCCCGTGCATCTCGGGGCCATTTCCAAGCAAAGTCCGTTGTATGGTCTGCCGCCGTCGCCGGACACGACGGTCGCGCGGCAGGTATTGGCCGACCCGACGCAGGCGGTCTTCGCGAAAACATGGCTTCAGCTTGCCGACGGCACGCCGCTTATTACAGGCAGCGCCACGGGCAAAGGCACGCTTGTTCTCGTGCATACGACGGCGGGGCCGACATGGTCGAACTTCTGCTATTCAGGTTTATATGTCGCGGCTTTGCGGCGGATGGTGAGTTTGAGCAACGGGATTACCGGCTACAAAACGCAAACGGCGCTGCCGCCGTTGTCGTTGCTGGATGGTTTCGGCCACCTCGCGCCGCCGGACAACAATGCGATTGTCAAGAATATCGCGCCGCATGAAAATTTTTTCCCGACGCCGCAAACGCCGCCTGGGCTCTACGGCAGTGCACTGGATTTTTCAGCCTTTAATCTTGGCAACGCATTGTCGCATATGCAGCCGCTCGACAATATTCCCTCGGCGGTGACGGTCGAGTCTTACAATAAAACCGGCGGGCATGATTTGAAGCCTTTGCTGCTCAAATGGGCGATCCTTTTGCTGCTTGCCGACACGCTGGTGACACTGCGTTTGCGCGGGCTTATGGCGCTGCTGGCTTTTCTGCCGCTGCTGTTTTCCACGCCCGCCGTCGCGGCGCAGCCGCCGCCGGAGAAACTTGTCTCGGGGCTTTATCTTGCCTATATCAAAACGGGCGATGCCGCCATCGATCATATAAGCCGTGACGGCCTGGAAGGGTTGGGCAGCGAGATCAGCCTGCGCACGGCGGCGCAGGTCGGCGGCGTGGTCGGGGTCGATCCGGACAAGGACAATCTCGCTTTTTATCCCGTGATCTACTGGCCGATGACGGGCGCCGAGCCGGACCTTGACAAGCGTGCCGCCGCCAACATTCAGAACTACATCAATCAGGGCGGGTTGATTTTGTTCGACACCAGCGCAGGACAGTTCAACAATGCGCAGTTCGGAGACGACACCGGATCGACGCCGGGCTTGCGCGCGCTGCGCCGTCTGACGCGTGACATCGATATTCCTGCGCTGGCACGGATCGGGAAGGACAATATCCTCACCAAAAGTTTTTACCTGTTGCAGGATTTCCCGGGGCAATTCGACAGCGGCACGCTCTGGGTCGAAAAAGAACCGAGCCCGCTGCATGACGGCGTGACGTCGGTGGTAATCGGCGGCAACAATTGGGCGGCGGCATGGTCGCAAGACAACGGCGACCGCGCACGCTATCTCGTTCAGCCGGGCGGCGAGGCACAGCGCGAGATGGCCTACCGCTTCGGCATTAACCTGATCATGGTCGCGCTCACCGGAAATTATAAGGCGGACCAGGTCCATACGCCTTACATTCTCAAGAGGCTCGGACAATGAACGTATCGTTTCAGTTGTCGCCGCTCCTCTCTTATGCGCTGCTCGCCGCGGTGGCGGGCTTTGCCGTTTTTGTCGCGCTTGCCGCCCGCTGGAAAAAGGTGCCGGATTTTTACGCGCGCGCATTGTTCTTCCTGCTCCTCGCGCTGCTGCTGCTTGATCCGTCCGTCGTCCGCGAGGTGCGCAGGCCCTTGCCGGACAAGCTTGTCATCGTTGTCGACGACTCGCCCAGCGAAAAGATCGCGGGCCGCGACCAGGCGGCGCAAAAAATCCTCGCGCATATCAAAAGCGAATTGAAATCCATGCCGGACGTACAGCCTGTCGTGGTGCATGCGGGGCAGGACCCCGCCAGTCTGCGCAATCAGGACACGGAGCTGTTCTCCGTCTTGCGCGATCGTCTTTCCGACCTGCCGTTGTCGCGCATTGCGGGCACGGTGTTTATTACCGACGGCGAAGTGGATGACGTTCCGAAAGACATCGGTCCGTGGGAGAAGCTCGCGCCGTTCAGTGTTGTTTTGACCGGAAAGAAAGACGCGTTCGACAGACGCATTAAAGTTGTTTCCGCGCCGGAATACGGTCTATTGAGCAAGGACGTGACGATCAAGGTCGAGGTCGAGGATAGCGGCGCGGGGCCCGCGGGGCCTGTCACGCTTGACGCGACGCAGGATGGAAAATCCGTCAGCGCGAAGACGGTCACGGCGGGCGCGGTCGCGGATTTCACGTTCAAACTCGGTCACGCGGGGCAGAACGTCTTTGAATTCTCCGTGCCGCCGGTCGAGGGCGAACTCACCACGCTGAACAACACCGCCGCCGTCATCGTCAACGGCGTGCGCGACAGGTTGAAGGTGTTGCTGGTCTCCGGCAGGCCGCATATCGGCGAACGGGCGTGGCGCGACTTGCTGAAATCCGATCCGTCGATCGACCTCGTGCACTTCACTATTTTGCGCTCGCCGACGTCTTTCGATCCGACGCCTTCGAACGAGCTGTCGCTGATCGCCTTTCCCGTGGAGGAATTGTTCGAGAAAAAAATTAAAGACTTCGACCTCATCATCTTCGACGACTACGCGCAATACGGGCTGTTGCTGCCGCAATACTTCAACAATATCGCCGGGTACGTGCGCGGCGGCGGCGCCTTCCTGATGGAGCTGGGCAGCGACCGGCATGAAGCAGGGTTGTTCAAAACGTCCTTGGATTCCATCCTGCCCGTTGTGCCGCAGACGCCGCCCGGCGACCTGCTGGAAGGGACTTATGTGCCGCAGCTCACCGACATTGGCAAACGCCACCCGGTCACCGCCGGTTTGCAGATGAATAATGTAAATAATGCGGACGCGCAGCCGTGGGGACGGTGGATCACGCAATTGAACGTCACGAAGGCGCGCGGCGAGACTTTGATGACGGGGCTGAACGGCAGTCCGCTGCTGGTGCTGGATCAGGTCGGCAAAGGGCGCGTGGCGGTCTTGACGTCCGACAATGTATGGATGTGGGCGAAGGGCATTGACGGCGGCGGGCCTTATATCGGGCTGCTGCGCCGCGTCGCGCACTGGTTGATGAAGGAGCCTTCGCTTGAGGAGGATTACATCAAAGCCGAAACGCACGGCGGCGTCATCACCGTTTCCGAGCGCGCCCTGACGCTGCCGGCGCTGCCCGTCACGCTCACGCGTCCCGATGGCAAGACGGAAAACATTCCCATGAGCGCCGCAGGCAAAAAAGGCTGGGTGAGCGCCATCGTGACCGTCAGTGGAAACGGCATTTACCGTTTCAGCAACGGCAAAAAGAACGCTTTCGCCATCGTCGGCACCGGCGTGAGCAAGGAATTCTCCGACGTTCACACGACAGCGCGCAAACTCGCGCCGCTGGTCGAGAAAACGCATGGCGCGATGATTTGGTACGACGCGCATCCGCGATTCTCGCTGCGGCGAGTCGGGGCATCAAGGCGCGACTTCGGCGGGGACGACTGGATTGGCGTTAAAGAAAATGATGTTTACGTCGTGAAAAATATCCGCGGCGTTGAATTGCTTCCTAACTGGCTGTTTTTACTAATTGTTTTCGGATGCCTGCTCGGCGTCTGGGTGCGTGAGAGCGGATTTCCCCCAAAGCGCGTTTGACACATTTCCGCGCGGCTTTAAAATATCTTTATGGTGGTCATAACGAATGGGGAGGCGCATATGAGCATGAAAGCGAAGCTGGGACAACCCATCCGCAAGTTTGCGCCCACGCCCCTGCCGCCGAGAGGGCAACAGCCCGAGCGCCAGCCCATTCCCTTGTCCACCGTGCCGCAAAAGCGCTAGCCTTCTTTTAGTGTTTTCTCTCTGGTGAGCAGGCCTTTTGCCTGTTGCATGTTTTCGCAGCGGGAGACAGGCGCGCGCATTTTTGGATTTTGCATTGAAATTTGCAGATGGCGGGCCACAACATACTTTATGAATACTGCCGCAACCCATCCTGCGTCTTGACCGCGCCTTGCGGGAACTTTACTTTCGGAGGCATGGATCACAGGCAACCCCGCAACACCACGCCGACGAAAAACAAGGCGCAGGACAAGAAACGTGCCGATGCGCTCAGGCAAAACCTGCTGAAACGCAAGCAACAGACCCGCGCGCGCAGCGGCGAAAAGGAGAAATAAAAAACATGGCTATTATGTCCGACACATGGATACGCGAACAGGCGCAGCACGGCATGATCACGCCGTTCGAGGAACGGATGAAGCGCGAGAGCATCATTTCCTACGGCCTGTCGTCCTATGGCTATGACTGCCGCGTCTCGGACGAGTTCATGATCTTCACCAACGTCGACAACGCCGTCGTCGATCCGAAAAACTTCAGCACGGAAAGCTTCGTCACGCGCAAGACGGACGTTTGCATCATTCCGCCCAACAGCTTCGTTCTGGCGCGCACGGTAGAGACGTTCAAAGTGCCGCGCGACGTACTGGTGATATGCCTTGGCAAAAGCACTTATGCGCGCTGCGGGTTGATCGTCAACGTCACGCCGCTCGAACCGGAATGGCAGGGGCAGGTGACGCTTGAAATTTCCAACACCACGCCTTTGCCCGCCAAGGTCTACGCTAACGAGGGCATCGCGCAGTTCTTGTTCTTCAAGGGAAGCTCCATTTGCGAGATTTCCTATGCCGACCGCGCCGGAAAATACATGGACCAAAAGGGGGTCACTTTGCCGCGCATGTAGCCTGAAGCGAAGGGCATCATTCCCGATACAGACTTGAATTTTCACAATTTGCTTGAGGCAACTTACTGATGGACAAAATTCGCATTATCGGCGGCGGGCCGCTGAACGGAGAGATCGAGATCAGCGGCGCCAAGAACGCGGCGCTGCCGTTGATGGCGGCGTCGCTGTTAACGGATCAGCCGTTGCAGTTCGACCGCGTTCCCGCCCTGCGCGACGTGTCTTCGTTGATCAAAATTCTCGAGGAGCTGGGCGTCGCTTGCGCTTATGATTCGCAGCAAAAGACCTTGAAACTGCATGCGGCCAAACTTTCCGGCTGCGTTGCGCCCTATGACCTCGTGCGCAAGATGCGGGCCAGCATTCTGGTGCTGGGGCCGCTGGTAGCGCGGCACGGCGAAGCGAAAGTCAGTTTGCCCGGCGGCTGCGCGATCGGCACGCGCCCCGTGGACATGCATATCGACGCGCTGCGCGAACTGGGCGCGGAAATCGATCTTGCCGAAGGCTATATCTACGCGCGCGCGCCGCAGGGGCTGACCGGCGCGGAAATCCATTTCCCCAAATCGTCGGTCGGCGCGACGGAAAACATCATGATGGCGGCGACGCTCGCCAGGGGCACGACCGTTTTGCACAACGCCGCGCGCGAGCCGGAGATCGTCGATCTCGGCAGTTGCCTTGTGAAGATGGGCGCCGAGATCAAAGGTCTCGGCACCGACAGGATCACCATACGCGGAAAATCGTTCCTGCGCGGCACGGCGCACGCCGTGATCACCGATCGTATCGAAGCGGGGACGTTCGCGATTGCCGGTGCGATGACCGGCGGCACGCTGACGCTGAAAAACGCCGAACTCGACCATCTCGGCGCGCTGATCGATCCGCTCTACAAGGCGGGCGTCGATCTGGCGGAGGTTCCCGGCGGCGTGACCGTGCGGCGCGTGAACGAGGCTTTGCGCGGCATCGATATCATGACGGAGCCTTACCCCGGCTTTCCGACCGATTTGCAGGCGCAGATGATGTCGATGCTGACCGTCGCCACGGGCGCGGGCATGGTCACCGAGACGATTTTTGAAAACCGCTTCATGCACGTGCCGGAGCTCATTCGTATGGGCGCGGATATCACCGTTCACGGCTCCTCC
Organism: Pseudomonadota bacterium; assembly: GCA_021805245.1. Classification (GTDB taxonomy): domain Bacteria; phylum Pseudomonadota; class Alphaproteobacteria; order Micavibrionales; family UBA2020; genus PALSA-926. The sequence goes on from JAJZFS010000076.1 coordinate 29,560, forward strand.
GCGCTGGTGCGCGGCGTTAAAAAGCTCAAAGGCGCAGACGTGATGGCGACGGACTTGCGCGCCTCCGTCTCGCTGGTGCTGGCGGGGCTGGTGGCAGAGGGCGCGACGCACGTTCACCGCATTTACCACCTCGAGCGCGGGTATGAAAACATCGTCGGCAAGCTGAACGGCGTCGGCGCGAAGCTCGAGAAGCTTAAGGACGACAGCGAGGGTTGAGCGCGTCTGCGGCAGAGCGCCGGCCCGCCTTGTTTTCCGTTATATCCTGAAATGCCGGTGTTTATGAAGGGGCTTTGCGTCAGACCGGGGCTGCGGGCCGAATTTGAGCTCGAGGAGCTTGTCGAGGGTCATGTGATTTTCGACGAGCAGTTCGTCCATGGTCTTATATATCTCTCCGCTGGCCAGTTCGAATTCCATGATCACGCGCGATGTCATCGGCTTGCCATTCAGCGTGGCGGAATCGCAAACGGATTTGTCCGCATCGGGCTTTTTGTCCATCCACGCCCTGTAGGCGGCTGCGACTTTTTGCTGATCTTCCGGTGACATGCGCTGCCTCCCTTTATATTTTAAAATGCCGGCTGGCGGGGGGGCGCGGCTGGCTGATGGTATCGACGAACTGGTCGAAGGTGATGCCCGGATGTTTTCGCAGATAGTCTTCCACGTTGCTGAAGATCGTGCCGTTGGCGATGCCTTTTTTCAGCGACTTGCGCGGGGTCATCGGCGTCCCGTCCGCATCGACGATGTCTTCATAAGGGGTGTCGGCGGTGGGGCTGTGCGACAGCATCGCATTGAAGGCTTCTATGACTCTTTGTTTTTTTGGGGGCGTCATGGGCTACTTCCTTTTATATTTTGTAATGCCGCTTCCCGTGGGAGACTTTTTTGTTCGGCTGCGGTTGTGCCTTTTGTTCCGGTTCCGGCTTCGTATTCTCTTGCCGGCCGAAGTTTATTTCGATCAGATCGTCAATGGTGAGGCCGGGGTTCAGCGCGAGGAACATATCCGCCGCTTCGAACAATTCTCCCGACTTCAGTCCGAATTCGATGAGACTGCGGGGCGTCAGGGGCTCTCCGTCGGGGGTGTAGGCGCCTTCCATAGGAACGTCCGCATCGGGGCTTTTGTCTATCCAGGCGCGGCAGGCTTTGGAGAATTTTTCTTGGTCTTGTGGTGTCACGGGGCGACTCCCTAAGGTATTAAACAATAGGTTTCATAATATAGTGGCATATCTGTTATATGTCAATAATTTATCGAAATAGCCTGAATTTACACAGAAGCCCTTGAAAACAAAGTAAGACTGGACAAAGCGCCATATGACGCTTAATTTTAAGCCCACTACAACAATTCTGGAATAACAGGAAATATGTCTGAAAAAGAAGATCTGATGACTTTCGACGGTGTCGTTCAGGAGCTGCTCCCGAACGCCATGTTCCGCGTCAAGCTCGACAACGACCACATCGTCCTCGCGCACAGCTCCGGCAAGATGCGCAAAAACAGGATCCGCGTGCTGGAAGGCGACAAGGTGACTGTCGAGATGACGCCTTACGATCTCACCAAGGGCCGCATCATTTTCCGTTATAAATAAACGTGCTCATCCTCGCGTCAGCATCGCCGCGCCGCCTTGCACTGCTGAAACAGGCGGGCATCGTGCCTGACAAGACCGTTCCCGCAGATATCGACGAAACACCGCTGCCGCGCGAATTGCCCGCCGCCTATGCCGCGCGCATCGCAGGCGCCAAGGCCGAAAAGGTGTTTGCCGCGCATCCGGAGTCTTGCGTTTTGGCCGCCGATACCGTGGTCGCGCGCGGACGGCGCATCCTGCCCAAGGCGGAAACGGAAGATCAGGCGCGCGCCTGCCTCCGGCTGCTGTCCGGTTGCAGGCATAAGGTTTTGACAGCGGTTGCGATAAAATCCCCCATTGGCGCGCGGCAGACGCTGGTTACTTCCGTCGTGCGCTTCAAACGTCTGGCGCCAGAGGATATCGACGGCTATATCGCCACCAACGACTGGCAGGGCAAGGCGGGGGGCTATGCGATACAGGGTGAAGCTGCTATCCTGATTCCGTTCATCAGCGGCTCTTATACGAATATCGTCGGGTTGCCGCTTTATGAAACTGTACATCTGCTGCGGGGTCTGAATAATGAGCGCACTTGAGCTTTTGGCCGATGACATTGAAGGGCGCCTCATGGCCGCCGTGGTCAAGGACGGCGTGCCGGACGATCTTTACGTCGACCCGCCCGCGGGCGTAACGCAGCCGCGCTGGGGCGCGCTCTATCTCGGCAAGGTGACCAAGATTGATACGAAATTGCAGGCCGCGCTGGTCGATCTCGGCGGGGGGCTGACCGGCTTTTTGCCCGCCAAGCATGTGCGCCTTGCGGGCGCCGACGAATCCGAGACGCGCTCGGGCATCGCCGAGCTTTTGAAGGGCGGGCAGATGGTTCTCGTGCAGGTCAAGTCCGAAGGACGGACGGGCAGCGCGAACGAAAACGAAAAAATGCCGCGGCTGACGATGAAGGTTTATATATCGGGGCAGTTTCTCTCCTACACGCCCGCCGCGAAACAAGTGACGATTTCGCACAAGATCGAGAACGAGGAAATTCTCGCGCTGACCGCCAGGCTGAAAGGAGCGGGCGGCTGGATCGTGCGCAGCCCGATCGAAAAAGCTTCGGGCGAAGAGATCGAAGCCGAAGCCAAACACTTGCAGGACGAATGGCAGGGCATCCTCGACGCTCAGGAGAAACGGGGAGAAAAACCGGGCTTGCTGAAAGACGGGCCGGATGCCGTTGCGCGCGCGCTCACCGATTACGGCGCCGCCGCGTTCGAGCATATCTATGCGGGCGACAAGAAAATCCTCGGCCTTATCACCGACTGGTGCGCCGAGCATATGCCCGCGCTGGCGACATCGAAGCGCCTGAGATTGTTCAAGCCGGAACAGGGCGCGCAAAAACTTTTCGATACGCATGATGTTTACGGCGCGCTTGACGCCTTGAAAGAGAATGTCGTGCCGCTCGATGGCGGCGCGTCGCTGGTCATCGAGCCGACAACGGCGCTGACGATCATCGACGTCAATCAGGGCAGCGCCGCGAGCCATGCCGCGGCCAATCTCGAGGCCGCGCCCGCCATCGCCCGTCAATGCCGCCTGCGCAATTTGAGCGGAGTCATCCTTGCCGATTTCATCAATACGGATACGAAAGACGAACGCAACCGCCTGCTCGAAGCGCTGGAAGCGGCGGTCGGCCGGGACGAGGCCAATACGCAGGTTCACGGTTTCACGCGGCTCGGCATCGTCGAGGTCACCCGCCGCCGCCGCACCGCCAGCCTTGCTGAAAACCTAGCGAAATAAAGCACTTGGCGTCTAAAAAACCGCTGGACATAACCCGCTTTATTGCTTATAAAGTGCTACGCTGTAAAGCATTACGCCCAGATAGCTCAGTTGGTAGAGCAGATGACTGAAAATCATCGTGTCGGTGGTTCAAATCCGCCTCTGGGCACCATTTTTCCTTCCAAGACAATCCAATAAAATCCTAAAAAGATATAAAAAACACAATAAAACAATGACTTAGTGTTTTATAGCGTCCAGTAAGATTTCGTGACATCCGGAACGAAACTGGGTACTTTACTGGGTACCTGATAAAAGTACCCAGCGAGGAATCCCATGCAGCTAACCGAGCTAAACGTTAAAAACGCCAAGCCCAAAGCCAAGATGTACAGGCTTGCGGACGGTGACGGGCTTTATTTGCAGATAACCCTCAAAGGCGGGAAATATTGGCGCTTCCGCTATTTTTTCGCAGGGCGAGAAAAAATGCTGGCGCTGGGGACGTATCCGGAAGTTTCCTTGGCCGAGGCGCGGGACAAGCGCCATGAGGCGCGGAAGGCGGTTGCGGCGGGTACAGACCCGGGCGCGGCCAAGCAGGAAGAAAAACGGCGGGCGGTATTCAATGCCGACAATACCTTTGAGGCAGTGGCCAAGGAATGGTTTGAGAATAACAAGCCCAAATGGACGAAGGAACACGCCGAGCGGCTATGGCGGCGCATTGAAATCCATCTTGTCGCGGAACTGGGCAAGCGCCCGATAGCCGACATTTCCACGCTGGAACTGCTGAATACGATCAGGAAGGTTGAAGCCCAGAAAATCACGCGCGGGGATGGGCACCTGAAACGGCGGGGCGGGACGGAAGTTTCGCACCGTGTTTTGCAAACTGCCAGTTCCATTTTCAATTATGCCATTGTGACAGAGCGTATGACGAATAATCCGGCCTATCCCTTGCGGGATGGCCGCGCCCTGAAACCGCACAAGGCCAAGAATTACCCGACGATCACGGCCAAGGAACTTCCGGAGTTTTTGCAACGACTGGACGAGGCAAAAACCAGCTTGCAAAACAAGCTGGCTATCCGGCTTATGCTGTTGACCTTTATCCGCACTGGAGAACTGCGGAAATCGACATGGAAAGACGTTGATTTAGAGGCCAAGGAATGGCGGCTTCCGGCGGAAATCACGAAAATGCGGGATGAGCACATTGTCCCGCTTTCCAGTCAAGCCGTGGCGCTTTTCAAGGAATTGCATAAAATGAATGGACATCGTGAATTACTGTTTCCGCCGCAGCAACACCGGAAACACATGCTTATGAGCGAGAACACGATCAACATGGTGATAAAGCGCATGGGTTACGAAGGAAGGATGGTAGGCCACGGCTTCCGCGCCCTTGCATCTACGACATTGAATGAGCTGGGCTATCCGCCGGACGTTATCGAGCGGCAGTTAGCCCATGCCGAGCGCAACAAAATCCGTGCCGCCTATAACCGCGCCGAATATTTACCCCAGCGCCGGAAGATGATGCAGGAATGGGCGGATTATATCGACAAAATCGCGGCAAGTGGAAACGTGGTGGCCGGAAAATTTGGCAAAAAGGCAAGGGCTTAATTGTGGCAAGAATCGCAAAGAAAGATGCCTTTGATAAGGAATATTTCCGGCAGTTTTACGATGCCAAATTTTTTGATACGCTCGCAGAAGAATTAAAAATATCTGATCTTAAGATTAAAAGTGAATTGGAAGATTCTGTACTTTCTGCCGCTGTATATTATGAACTAAGTAAAGAGGCAGTTGAGAAAAGTGAGCCTCCGTACATTGAAAAACAGGCCATTATTGCTTTTGGAGAAGCGCTCAAAAAAACAAGAAAAACATTTAAAGATCTGCAAAAGACAGGGGCATGCACTTTTAAGTTTCTTTATGGCCTCGTCGATGCCGTGAAAGAAAAGCCTTATGATATTCGCGCAGTAAATATGCTCGAATGTTTCGTGGGTGTGGGGAGAATTTCTCCGTCTGTTTTAGAAACCTTCTTTGAACTTCTCCATGATTCAACGCAAATTGCAGCAGGAAAAGAAATTAGAACAATACGAAACCGTAGTGATGCTTTAAATGATTGGGTTGCCAATATCGACTATTTTTGGATTACTTACTGCAATGATGTAGCTCCATTTACGGCTGGCCGTTATAGCGTTTCTGATTCTCAGCAAAGATCTAAGGCAGTTGAAATTCTTACAAGGATTATCAATGTTATTGACACTTCCGTGACGATGGCACAGATGGTCGAGGCCGTTAAAAAACGAGTGCCGATTGCTAAAAAATATTGTAAAACAATAAGTTAGCTGTGCAGGGAAAATCCTTTCAAAAATTTTAGAAAGATTACTGCCATACGTTTCTCTCAAATTGCTTTTATCTTCTTGGACGTGAATTAAATTCAAGAGGATGCTATGGAACTTGAAAATAAAAATTACAAAGAACGTATATTGCGCCTGACGGAAGTTAAGGCGCGTACTGGCCTGAGCCGCAGCACAATTTATTTGAAGGTTAGCAAAGGCCATTTTCCGCGCCCGGTCAATCTGGGAGAGAGGTGCGTTGGCTGGCTTGAAAGTGAAATCGACACATGGATTGTAGGCTGTATAGAAAAGAGCCGCCCGTCCATACCCAATACCTCCTGAAATTTCCAGTTTTGCCCTTAACGGGTTGACAGCACGTTAAGGGATTTTAAGGGCAAGCCCGATGGTTGTTGATGAAACCTATTGGCGGCCATCGGGTGAGCTTTGCTCATTTTTGCCCTTAAAACAAATGCTGTCTCTGCGCGAAGCGCATGGTGCGCTTCTCGCATTTGTTCAACCCTTAATGACAGGAGAATCTATCATGTCAATTATTGGAAATCTAAAACCCGTAAGAAACGGTGCTAATGAGGAACTTCATGGAGAAATTAAAACACTCCAATTCTCTGTGAAGGTTCGTCTTGTGCCTGAACTTATAAAAACGAATGACCAGTCGCCGGATTATAAAATCTTTGCGTTTGGTTCCACTGGAGAACTCACGGAAATCGGGGCTGCTTGGCAAAAAACCAAGCAAACGCCCGGAGAGCCGGATTTCGAGTTCCTCAGCATTACGATTGACGACATGTCGTTTCCCAATGCGCTTAACGTCGCAGCTTTCAAAAATAAGCAGGGCGGATGGGATATTACATGGCGTCGCCGTTTAACAACGGCACAAAGTGCAGCATAGACGAAAGACCCCAGAGCCCCGTCATTGTAACACGGGGCTCTGGGGATACTTTATAGGTGGATAATGGACTTGATATATCAAAATTTTGACGGGCTCGATGTTACGTTTCAGGGGATCGTGCCGGAATATATTTTGAAGCAACTGGAAGCGGCACGGCTGGAGGCGGAAACTAACCGCCATCCTGTCACGATTAAACTTGGATACGCCAAAATTCCCGTGGCCGTGGCTGAAAGCGGCATGAGGGGCGGATACCGTTACCGTTTTGATACGGGGCTAGACGGTGAAACATGGTGTATCGCTAACTCGGATGACCCCGAACAATGGAATATCCGGGTGTCTGTGAAAAGTCTTTCCTTGGCATTGCATGGCTATGAGGGCGTAAAAGAGCGTCTTTACGATATGTTGGAAAAGCTGGGAGCTACTGGCTCAGGGGAAGTAAACCCGAAAACCGGAGAAGTGTACGATTTGCCCAGAGAGGCTATTAGCCGCGTTGATTATTGTTTTGACTTCAAAACGGATAATTTTGAAATCAAGCCGGAAAATTTAATCGCCCATAGCCGCTGCAAAAAACAATATTTATTACCCCAAGAAGTTGTTTCTACGGGGCGGCATATCACTTATTCAAGAATTGGCTCAATGCCAAATAAACAAATTGTTTTATATGATAAAATCCGTGAAATTCAGGAGAAAAACAAGGTTTTTTGGTGGCGGATATGGGGAATTGAAAAAAATAATTTTTCTCAAAAAATATTCCGGCTTGAAGTCCGCGCCGGAAAGAAGGAATTAAAAAATTGGAATTTGCGGACATTTGAGGATTTTGAAGAAAAAATAGGGGATTTGATTTTAACAATCCTCAAAGAAATAAAATATGTTGAGCCAAATTTAAACGATAAAAATATGGGGCGTTGGCCTTTGGCTGATTTTTGGCGAAAAGCCCAAAAAGCGGCAAAAGATACCCTTAAAAAATATATTTCCAATGCAAAAAGAAAATCCGTGGTGGAAGAATATAAAAATATTCTTATTGAGCGCTATAAAAAACAAATTTCCGGCATGCTTCCGGCCTATTCCGCGATTATCGGTAAAGATGATGTGGCTCAAATACCCGGGGTATTGGAGGATTTGGCGAATGAGATTTCTCAGCAACCCAAGAAAAATAAATCAAAAATGCAGAGAAAAATAAAAAAGGCTCAGAATAAATTTATTTTTTTGGACGAAAAATAACAACGCTAGAAATATTCTATTCTTCTGGCCATTCAAATTTTGAATATTTTTTATTTATCTCAAGAAATATATCTGCAAGAATTTCTAATTCATTTTCGGAATTTTTCTTTAGAAATTTAATCGTCGCATTTTGGCATTTTCTAAGAAGGTGAGTTTTTTTAAGGTTTTTATATTCATCGTAACAAATGTCTCCATATAAAGTATTCTCCGACCAACACCCCCATGTTTTTTGATGAGGGCTGTCAATTAATTCAAAGAAAAGATCGTGGAATTTGAACCGATGTTTAAAGTCTTTTAGTTTGGAGTAATGTAACTCCATTTCGCCATGTATAGAATTTAGTATGAGGATTTTGAGCAGGGACAAAGAAAGGGCTGTATTTTTATTTTGCGTTTTTCTTTTGTTTTTTGTTTGCCATGCCTTGTCGCAAGCTAAAATGCTTAATAATTTGATGACGTTTAAAACTTTCGGTAAGACATCAACGCCTTGGGTAACGGGATAATCAGAATCTAACATTTCTTCTAAATTATAATTTTCTGCATTCTTTTCTAGGGTTTGATCAATCCATGAAAGAAATGGTGCGGCATTATATGAATCTAAATATTCTTGTTTCCTTCTATCGGATATTTTTTTTCTTGGCTCGTTTAATGTTTTTAGAAATTTTTTCTGCCTTGATACGAATTCTTTCCCCTTCTCTTTTTGAAGTAACTTCCATATGAAGCTAACATCATGATCAAGCTTTCTATTGTTGCATTTGGGGCATGCAAGAAAAATGTTGTCGGGCCATTCTGTCCCTGAATTGGAAAGGGGAATGATATGTTCTATATCAAAGCATTTTTTGCCCTTGCTATTAGTTAATGGGGCATTGCAATAAGCACAGTTTCCAGCTTGTAGCTCAAATAGTAATTCTATGTCTGTTTTTGTATAGAAACCTTCGGCCATTCGTTCTCTGACATGTCTCATTTTTGAGTGAACGGCTCTATTTTCTCTTTTTATGATGGCGTTTATTTCTTCACGCATGGAATAGGGGGCAATGAGAGATGTTTCCTTTCCACAAGAAGGGCATTCATCCTCTGGGACAAATTCAGACTTACAGTATTGGCAAACGGTATTCTTTTTTAACCACGCAACGGTTTTTGGTTTGAGGTCGGAGAATGCATGCGGAGGTTTGTTGGATAAGCGGTCAAACCTAATAAGGCATCCCGTTATCCCTTCGCTACAGAAAAGAGACATGTGGCCTCCCGCATAAGCAAAAGGTCACCAGAGCGAATTCTCTGGTGACCGGGAGTTAAGAAGCTGTAGCAATACAGCCGCGACGGCCTTTAGCCGTGAGGCTTGGACATACGCCGCCGCCTCCCGGCCATAAGGTCGAGAAGCGGCGTGATGACGGACACGCCACCGATTGCTACGGGGTTCTTAAGTCCCGAGAGCACCGTTAAGTACTCTATGGATGAAATTATATAATTATGATAAGAAGGGCAATATCTATAACGTGACTAAGAGGATTATCGGCATGTCTCGCAAGGCTCTATCCATAATTTCAACTGTAACGCAAGATATAATGGCCTCTCATGGCATCCCCGGAGGCGCAACAGTTGGGCATCTTTTTTCTGCTTACCAAGCCAACAGGGAGCAAGCTGGGCGTGAAATTCTAATGAAGAGGCTGGAAGAGGCAGAAGTTGATGCTTATGAGGTCGCCAGCCAAGATGAACTTATCGGAGTTGTATACTCATACATGCTTTGTGCAAGTAAGGGGGCGGCTCGCATAAATCTTGATCTTTTGGCTCAAGCTATTGCCGGAGAAATGAAAGGCGATGGTATTTATCCCGACAAATTTCACAAATATATAAATATTCTTTCATCTCTGACTAGAGATGAAATTTTGGTCATTGGCACATACATTAGCTGTTACAACAAGGTCTCTATGGAGATCAAAAAAGCAAGAGAAGGAAATCTAAATTATCCTAACAATATTAAGCATGGTGCATGGAACCGAATGATATACGAATTATCCCCTTCAACATTTCCGACACGGGAACATGTAGAAGTAATTTGTGGGAGTTTGATTAGAACTGGACTTACCACAGCATTGCCACCAGCAATAGGGAATCCGATGAGTCATGGATTTACTGTTCTTTTGGATGAAATTTCTAGCCTTATAGATTTTGAAAGGGCTTACAGAGACTATCCTAAATATTAAAGAGAAAGTGCGTATAGAAAAGCTATCCTTCAATGCCATGATGTTTTATTACCCTGCAAATTATTGAAAAAATTCTGCTATCAAACCTTGGTGAATTAGGGTTTTTTTCTTTTTCCTAGAATACGTTCTATCCAAAAGGCAAGGCCTCTTAATGTTAATTGTTGTGGTGAATTAAAAGACATTTTTTGAAATTTATCCCCATACTTTTTATTGGAAGATGCTTTGTTTTTTCTTACCAGTTGTCGGCAAGCCTGCAGGGTCTCCCAAGGGGTCAGATTTAAGCTTTCTGCTAAAATTGTATATTCGACAAACTTATTTTCAGGTAACGAATCGAAGACCATGTTTTCTGTAGTGATGGAAATGACATCCCAAGATTCATCTATTTCTTCGTCTATTCCACTGCTGCACCAAAATATATTGCTGTTCCACACAATAAAATGAGAGCCGCAGGCGCTGTCACGCCAGTACGAGGGGTAAAGTGTGAGCCCGCGAGGCTGAAGATAAAGTCTCCATGCAGGTCCCGCGCGCCTGTCAAGGTTAATAAGTAAGTCGTCGCCACATCCACAGGGACAGCGCATTATAAGAAGTCGAGGATGCCCCCTTTCTACAATTACAGCATCTCCACTTTTCTTTAAAAGAGAAAACGCAGCATCTCTACTCTCTACTTTTCCTTGAAAGAAAATTTGTCGTGAACGGTCTATCATTTCTTATATCTGCTTATGAAGATATTTTGTAATTCTTTCCGCTACCACTAGGGCATATGCGTGACGATTGAATGCCAATTCTTTCAATTCCTTATTTTTTGCCATCTCATTGTTTAAGCGAGCGAATCTTAACAAGTAAGCTACCAAAACAGCGCTCGCCTCTTTCTCCGTACAGTCGCATCCTAGGGGGATATGACGAATTTCTCTGATAGCCTTCCTTAACCAAGAAAAACGATTAGGCCTTTTTTCGGCTGCAGGAGGGCGGTGAAAGAAAGGTTCTTTATATATTTCATCTACAAATGATTTCCATTGGTTCCAGTCGGATTTTGAATCATCTTTCTCTGTTCCAAATACAAGACTTACCTCCAAAGTAGCTGGATCTGCAGAAATTGGGCCATCTTCTATATTTAAGAAGTCGATTAAAATAGCGTCCTTTCCTCTGACCATGATATTACCTGCATGCAAGTCCCCATGACATGGGGTAATGCAGGTAATATCATCCTGCAGAATCTTATCTAGCATATCTTCTATTTTTTTGGGGGATGACTTTAACCCAAGCTTTTGGGCCTTTTTAATGACAGGAGACTTTAACCCGTCTATCCAAGCCCTATCTTTGACAAAATCAAACAATTTTTGTGTGCGCTTCTCTAGTTTATTTGCAGGCTGTATCCTGAAGCCCTTTAGGCTATGTTCAAAAAGAGAAAAGAGTGTGCCGTTCCCTTGATTAGATTGCAGGACTGATCTGAGCGGGCGGGAGTCCTCAACAAAGTTGCCTACTAACGCAGACATTTTTTCAGAATTTATACATCTTCCTTTATCAATATTGGGGCGGAGATAGAATGGTATATAAAAATCTGCATAATATTCGTAGTTTTGTAATTCTTTAGAAATCCGATCAGATTTATCTATTTTTATAAAGAAAGGTAATGGCCTTGGACCAATTATTGATCGTTTCAGCCATGCATGCACGCAATAAACTCCTGCAGCTACCCTTCCGCCGCCCAAAGGCTCTATATAAATCCGGTCACAGTCACTAAACGCACGTTGAAGAAAATGTTTTATAGGTAAGGATAATTTAGGTCCTTCTTTAATTATCTTGGGGTCCCCAACTGGGGGGCCGGGATCATAGTGATTTAAAAATTCTGCAGCATTTTCGATTCCGCCTTGAGAATAGAGCCTGTCGTCTCCCAGCTTTAGTTCATCTAATAGATTTTTAAGTGGCAATAAGTGGGAATCTGTTTCTGCCACTGTAATAAGCGAAAGCCCATACTGTGATGATATTGGTCTTAATTCTTCAATATGCTGTCTAATCACTCCAATTTTTTTAGCGGTTTCTGCTATTATCACCCCACATGCCTCATTGGCACCAATACTTACATCCTGGCATTTCACGTTTATAAGATTAAGATTGCGAAATGCAAACGGACGATCTTGTATAGGCAGATCGCCCACTAGGAGTACATTCCTTCGTGCGGGGTATTTCATGTCTAATCTTGCCGTGCAGGAAGGGGCCATTCATTTGCTCTACAGATAGCTCCTGATGGAGAGCAAACTATGCATGTAGGATGTGGAGTGCAGAGGGCAGGACGGCATATGCCTTTTATCGCGTTGTAATTTAAAAACCTTGGAGTGCCCGGAACGCCTATGACTGTATTTAAAAACATAGTTACAGCTAGTGAAGCAATCGTGCTATTAAGAGATATTACTGAAGGTGCTGGTTCTGTATCTCCTATAATATAAGGATCCATTTGCCGTTCGAAATCAGTCAATAAATCTCGTCTTATTTCTTCCGAATCCAACAGATTCCCGCAGACCATACAAGCCAAGCCCGGAGCAAAAAGCTGAGTGCGTCCCACAATATCTGTTACAAGCCCCTTTTGGGCAGATATAGCAACGCCCATATCTATGCAGGGAACTAAATATTGATACGAGAATTGGTTGAGAACTGCCCGGCTGCCGTGTGAGTCGGTGCAACAAAAGACGAAGTCCGTATCAGCAAGTAACTTCACGACAGCTTCTTTAAGGATGCTATCTCTTTGCGTTTCAATGTTTGCTGTACTATTAAGCTTTTTCCCCCAAGAGGCCGCAACATCTGCCTTAAACCTTCCTACATCTTCTGGGGTGGCTCCAACAAGCCTATTTAGATTGGTTTCTTCTATCGTGTCGGGATCAATTAATAAAAAGTCTTGTACACCCAGATGTAAAAGAGACTGTAAAACTACAGACCCAGTTCCTCCTAATCCTACAATGCCCACGCGTATTGATTTCAGGGTCTGTTGCCCGAGGGCTCCAAAGGCGCGTATTTGGCGATCATATCGAGGGTCTTTTTCTTTTTCTAATCCTGTTTCTCCAAAAGTAATTTGTGGGCCAATGCCTAATACTCTTAATGGATTTTTTTTACCTAGTTCTCTTGCAATAGCCACCTCTGGAGTAATCAACATGGCGGCATGACGGGCATGAGGCGCTCGACCCGCTAGAAAATAGGATAGTTCTGTTTCCCCCGCATCATCTGTCGCAGAGAAGTGATTGAGCGAAAATGGGTGAGTATGTACAAAGGTTATAGACTCTCCAGTCTTTCGTGCTCTTTGAGCGACTTCAGAAACTATTTCTGGGCGAAGTTGAGCGCTTACTGTGGTACGCTCCTCATAGAGTTTAATCGGGGGAGTAAGGGCTTCTCTAATTACTATACGACTAAGCTTTTTATTTGTTTCAACTGAACGTCCAAAAAGTATAGCGCATGTTTCATTTTCGTCTTTTAGTAAATCTTTTCTAAGACGGGTTAATAACTCTGATGTAAGTACAAGCCTGCTCATCGGGGGTCTTGCAACCTGCGTTTTATAACGTACAAGTAGGTTAAAAGGTTATCATTATTTGGGTTCCAAGAGCTTACATGCCATGAAAACCAAAGATGGGGCGTGGATACATGTGGTATAGCATTAGGCCCTGTATTCTGCGGCTGGGCGCCATTAGCTAGCTTTAAATCCGCATCTGTCCAGAAACAGTCTGGCCGTGCGAGGGGGTATCCTACAGGGGCAATAAATTTTACACTAACTTGATTTTTTGACCACCCAGTAGGGAGGTCTATGGATGGAACAGTAATTAAGTGACTGCCATCTGGCAGCCCCTCCAAGGTTGCTTGCATTTGGGAAGCAAAAAGTAACTGGAATTGTTGCTCCAGCGGTGTCATATAAGCCCAAAGCTGGCTGGTGGAACTGTATAAAAGCGTTTAGGGCCCTTATCCTTTTCTAAAGAGATACTCGTGTCATCATTTATTAATTGATCGGGGGTATCTCCGTGCCCTTCAAGGTATAAAGCATATCCGCGTTTGGCTTCAGGCAATTTTGCTTTAATAGCTAGTCCTGTAATATGAGCGCTATCCGATTCATATTTAATGCTGTCTACGAAGTAAAAAAAATCTTCTTTCTTAGTAGCTTCTTTTCCGTCTTCCTTTGACATTTGATTTTCCGATCTCTTGAGGAGGTATTCACATTAAGTAGCTGTAATATACAGTGTTTTCTTTTTAGCCGCAATGTTTTTACGGATAATTATCTGAACTGATTCTCTCATATATATCAACTATATCAATGCAACGTGAGACTTCCAAAAGCTGGTGAAGAAGACGGGCATTTACACCAAAAGCCTCATGCAAATGTTCAGCAACAAGGGCAACCCAAGTTTGCACAATTTAAACCTTGTTTTTCGTGTTTTGTTTAAACAGAAAAAATTGAACATGGAAGAAATCGTGTAGTGTGCTATGGTGGTGGCTTGAAAACTTATCCCGTTAGGGCTACTCTCGGGCTATCTTCTGGTTCAGAAAAGCCCAGCAAGTGGGACGGTGGGTACTTTTCTGGGTACCTGAAAAAATCTCACAGATATAAATAATTGAATTCATTGCGTTGCTGACAGGGTTCGGGAGCGCCTCTGGCACCATTTCTCCTTCCAAGACAATCCAGACCCTATAAAAACACTAACGTGTGGCCTAAAAAGGGTTTCTATTGCGGAAAATTTGTTGTTATCTTGCGCCATCGAAAAGGATTTCAAGGCTATGACGCAAGAGCAGCAGAAGGAATTCCGCGAGAAAAAGAGACGCACCATCCGCAAAAGGCTGGGGCCTGCCTATCCGTTTTACAAGCTTGGCCGGATGGCTGCGGGCCATGCGCTGAAAGCCGCCAAGGTGAAGGAAATCCTGTCGACCGCGACCGGCCCCGTCAAGCTGCATGCCGGCGCGGGCGAGAACTACAAGGAAGGCTGGGTCAACATCGACCTGCACCCCGCGACGCAGAAGGAAATCCTGCACAACCTTGTGAAGGGGATTCCGTTTCCCGACAACTCCGTCGATTTCATCTATACCGAGCATTTCATCGAGCATATCCCCTATGACGCCGCGCTGGCCTTCATGACCGAGTCCTACCGCGTGCTCAAGCCGGGCGGGGTCTTGCGCATTTCCTGCCCCGATCTGGATTTTCTGGTTGCGGCCTATTCGAAAGAAAACTGGCGCACGCATACCAAGGAAGACGCGCGTCCGCCGGAATGGGAGAAAATCCTCGAGACGCAAAGCTGGTATCCCAACCGCTGCTTCATGTTCAATCTCACCATGCGCGAGAACGGCGAACACCAATACATTTACAACTTTGAAGAAATGGCGGCGCGGCTGAACGAGGCCGGATTCTTCCTGCACCACATCCACGACAAGAAGATGAACGAAAGCGATTATCCCGAGCTGCAAAACATCGACTGGCGCGGGGACTCGCTGATCGTCGAGGCGGTGAAAGACAGAAGCTTTTTGGCAGAGCCGCTGCTGACGGTGATCGTGCCCGCCTATGACAGCGAGGGCGTGATTGCAAAGACGCTGGATTCCATTCTGGCGCAGAAGACGGATTTCAAATTCATCGTCAAGGTGGCGGCGGATTATGCCCGCGACAAAACGCAGAAAATCGTCCGCGACTATCAGGAAAAGCATCCGGACATCATCAAGCCGCTGATGAGCGGTTTCAGAATGGGTACGGAAAAGACGCTGCACCGCGCGCTGCGCGCCATCGATACCGAATACCTCGCGTTTCTCGAGGCGGGGGATGTGTGGAGCGATCCCCTCAAGCTGCAAACGCAGGTGGATGCGCTTAAAAACAACCCCGATTGCACGGTTGCCGCACATAACACGGAAGTGAGCAGGGCATCCGGCAAAAAGAAGGATTTCATCGCCGGCGGCAAAGCAAAAGCGCATTATACCATCGGCGAAGAGGCGGTTGCCGCGCATCCGTCCTCGCTTGTCTGCCGGAATGTTTTGCAGTTCTCGCTGCTGCCGTTTTATCTGGCGGACATGGCGGGATTGCAGGCGCTTTATCAGGCCGAAGGCGGCATGTGGTTTGAAGACAGGGTCATGTCAGTGCATAATGCCGCGCGCAAGAGCCGCTCGGCCACGCCGCCCCTGAAAAAGGCGGTCTTTTCGGCGATGTCGAAGCGCTATAGAAAGAAACGGGCTTAAGAGCGGATAGAGTTACGCTTTCGTCAGGTAATGATAGTATTCGCGGATGATGTGCGTGACCTTGTATTCCGCGTCTTCCAGATGCTTCAAGACGCGTGCGCGGTTCTCCGGCCAGATATAAACTTCAAGCAAGCAGTCGTTGTTTTTGAGCAGTTCCGCCGCGCCTTTTAAAACATCCAGTTCGTGCCCCTGAACGGTGATCTTGATGAAAACCTTTTTGCCCTGACACGGCAGGGCTTCATCCAGCGGGCGCGCCTTTACTTCGCACAGCGTACCTGTTCCCGGCGTCAGATGCCCCATGGTTTCCGCGCCCGCCTGTCCGGCCGTGGCCACCACTTGCGATGCGATGGCACGGCTTTCCGTCGCCATTTCAAACTGCAGCGTGCCGTGCGTGCTCGACAGGGCTTCTTGAAAGGGTTTTACGCGGCCAGTGAAGCCGTTGAGGGAGATGTTGAACACCAGCTGGGCGAAATTGCGCGGGTCCGGCTCGAAGGCGAGGATTTCCTTCGCGAGGTTGCGGTGCGCCGCCTGTAGCGCGTAAATGCCCACGCTCGCGCCGACATCAACGAAGACATCACACCCTTTCGCCATCTCGCCGAAAAAGCAGTCGCACCTGTCGTGCTCGTATCCGCCGTGCAGGCCGATCTTGCGGTCGACATGGCTGCGGTAGTTGAGGAGGAACAATATGCCCTTGTAACGCTTGACCTTGTATCCTTCTGGCCAGGTCAGCCGCGCCCACATTTTCAGCAGTGATGGATAAAGCCTTTTGACGATGGGGATGCTGCGCGTGCCGTGATAAAGCGTGTGGAGGCATACGTTTGAAAATTCAAGGTTTGCTTGGGAAGATTCTTTTGCCATCATTTTCTCCTAATAAAAATAGAAATAGAAATAAGTATGTCAGTCAGCTAGTCAGTCAGTCACGGACGCGGGGGCTTGCATCAGTGCGAGCAGCGCCATGCGGACGAAAACCGCGCGCGCGGCCTGTTCAAAATATCTGGCTTGAGGTAAAGCGTCCACCGCGGGGCCGATCTCGTTCACGCGCGGCAGCGGGTGCATTAAAATCATGTCCTTCTTCGCCTTTTCAAGGCTCGCGGGCGTCAGCGTAAAAGCGTTTTTCACAGCTTCATATTCCGCCGTGTCTTTGAAACGCTCCTTCTGCACGCGGGTGACGTAAAGCACGTCAAGATCGCCGATCACCTCCGCGATGTTGTCGGTAACCGCGGCATGGGCGGGCGGCGCGTCCATCTGCAGCGACGGGTGCGAGATCAGGACGAAACGAATATCCGGATAAAGCCCGAGCAGTGTGACGAGCGAGCGCACGGTGCGGCCGTATTTCAAATCTCCCGCAATGCCGATGGTGAGCGCGTCCAATCTGCCCTTGTCATGCCGAACAGTGTAAAGGTCGGCGAGTGCCTGCGTCGGGTGCTCGTTGGCGCCGTCGCCCGCGTTGATGACGGGGATGAGGGATTGCGAGGCGAGTGCGGCTGCGCTGCCCGCGTCCGGATGTCGTACGGCGATCAGGTCGGCATAAGCGCTGATGATGCGGCCTGTGTCGGCGAGCGATTCGCCTTTTTTGACTGATGATGCTTCGCCTTGCTCAAGGCTGATGACCCGCCCGCCGAGGCGCAGCATCGCGCTTTCAAAGGAGAAACGTGTGCGCGTGCTGGGCTCGAAAAACAGCGTGGCGAGGATGCGTCCCGTGCAATCGGCGGGGATCGGTTTGCCGTTTTTGGCATCAGCGTGATATTGCGCCGCGCGGTCGAGAATCGTTTCGAGGTCGCCTTTAGAGACGTCGGCCGCGCCGAGCAAATGCCGGAAAGACAATGATTCTGCAGCGGTTTCGTTGTTATGTTCAAGTGTGGACATGCCGTACTATCCCGTTGTTTCGCAAAGAATAGCTTGTGCAGGCGGTTTTGTCGCTTTGTTTTTGCGGGACATTGTGCTATTCCAGTCCCAGTCCACTCGAAATTCCGGGATTTAAGGAATGACCGACACCAACCGTCCCAGCCACGCGACCGCGGCGCTGATACTCGCCGACGGGAGCGTTTTTTGGGGACGCGGGATCGGTGCCGAGGGCGCCGCAGGCGGCGAGATCTGTTTCAACACATCGATGACGGGCTATCAGGAGATCATGACCGATCCCTCCTATGCGGGGCAGATCGTCACCTTCACCTTTCCGCATATCGGCAACGTCGGCACCAACCCCGACGACGACGAAGCCGCAAAGCCTTTCGCACGCGGCCTGGTTTTGCGCGCCGATATTACCGCACCCTCGAATTACCGTTCAGGCGGGCATTTCAACGACTGGCTGAAAGACCGCGGCCTGGCAGGCATCTGCGGCCTCGATACGCGCGCACTGACCCATCATATTCGTGAACACGGCGCGCAAAACGCTGTCATCTGTCACGGCAAGGACATAGATATTTCTACCTTGCAGGCGAAGCTCGAAGGGCTGCCCTCCATGGCCGGATGCGATATGGCCAAAACCGTTTCGACCAAAGAGGTTTATACGTGGGACCAGTCGGTCTGGTCTGCGGAAGCGAACGCTTATGGCGTGGCGCAGCAAGCCGACGCGCATGTCGTGGTCGTCGATTACGGCGTCAAGCGCAACATTCTCCGCTGCCTCGCGGCGCAGGGCTTCAAACTTACCGTCGTGCCGTGCGATTTTCCAGCCGATAAAATTCTCGCGCTGAATCCCGATGGCATATTCCTTTCCAACGGCCCGGGCGATCCGGCCGCGACGGCCGCTTATGCCGCGCCGATCATCAAAAATCTTTTGCAAGCAGGCCTGCCGTTGTTCGGCATCTGCCTCGGGCATCAACTGCTGGCGATTACGCTGGGCGGAAAAACCGAAAAACTGCCTTTCGGCCACCGTGGCGCAAACCATCCGGTGAAGGATCTTGCCACGGGCAAAATCGAAATCACCAGCCAGAACCACGGCTTTCATGTCATCCCCGAAAGCCTGCCGGAGACGGCGGAGGTGACGCACGTTAGTCTGTTCGACGGCACCAACGAGGGCTTGCGGTTGAAAAACTGTCCGGCCTTCTCGGTGCAATATCACCCCGAAGCCTCGCCCGGCCCGCAAGACAGTTATTACCTTTTCGAACGTTTCGCCGCGCAGATACGCGACGCCAAAAAGAAAGTAGCCTGATATGCCGAAACGCAACGACATAAAATCCATCGCCATCATCGGCGCGGGGCCGATTGTCATCGGGCAGGCCTGCGAGTTCGACTATTCGGGAACGCAGGCGTGCAAGGCGCTGAAGGACGAGGGCTACCGCGTCATTCTCATCAATTCCAATCCCGCAACGATCATGACCGACCCCGCGCTTGCCGATGCAACTTATATAGAGCCAATCACCGAGGAGGTCGCCGCCCGTATCCTTGAAAAAGAACGCCCTGATGCGTTGCTACCGACCATGGGCGGGCAGACGGCGTTGAACGTCGCGCTCGCGCTTGCCGATCACGGCACGCTGGAGACGCTCGGCATAGAACTGATCGGCGTGAAACAGCGCGCCATAGAACTCGCCGAGGACCGCGACCTTTTTAAACGGAAGATGGAAGAAATCGGCCTCGAATGCGCGCGCGGCAAGACGGTGAAAAACCTCGCCGAAGCGCTGGAGATTCTCGATTACGTCGGCCTGCCGGCGATTATCCGCCCGTCCTTCACGCTCGGCGGCACCGGCGGCGGCATCGCCTATAACCGCGACGAATACGAGACGGTGGTCAAGGCGGGGCTGGATGCGTCGCCGGTCAGCCAGGTGCTGATCGAAGAATGCATGCTCGGCTGGAAGGAATACGAGATGGAAGTCGTGCGCGACCGCAACGACAACTGTATCGTTATTTGTTCCATTGAAAACGTCGACCCGATGGGTATCCATACGGGCGACAGTGTCACCGTCGCGCCTGCGCTCACGCTCACCGACAAGGAATACCAGCAGATGCGCCGCGCCTCGATCGATATTCTGCGCGCCATCGGCGTCGAAACCGGCGGCTCGAACGTGCAGTTCTCCGTCAATCCCGAAACAGGGCGGCAGGTGGTGATCGAGATGAACCCGCGCGTCAGCCGTTCCTCCGCGCTGGCGTCGAAGGCGACGGGCTTTCCCATCGCCAAGGTCGCGGCCAAGCTCGCCGTCGGCTATACGCTCGACGAACTGACCAACGACATTACCGGCGTGACGCCCGCCTCGTTCGAGCCGGCGATCGATTACGTGGTGACGAAGATCCCGCGCTTCAACTTCGAGAAGTTTCAGGGCGCGGAGGCGTTGCTCTCCACCTCGATGAAGGCGGTGGGAGAGGTGATGGCGATCGGCCGCACGTTTGAAGAATCCCTGCAAAAAGCGCTTGTGTCTCTTGAAACGGGATTGACGGGCTTGAAAGAGATGAACCTGACGCCCGACGGGGCGGAGTTTGACCGTCAATACGTTATCGCTGCATTGTCCCAGCCGCGGCCGGATAGAATCCTTGTTGCGGCGCAGGCGTTCCGTCACGGCTTCACGGTCGATGAAGTGCATAATTGCAGCAAATATGACCGCTGGTTCCTCGAGCGCATCGCGGCGTTGGTGGAACATGAAGAACATTTGAAGAAAAATGGCGTTACGGACTGGATGGAGACCAAGCAACTCGGTTTTACCGATGCGCGCATTGCCGCGCTGACGGGCGCAAAAGAAGCGGAGATTACACAACAACGCCATGCCGCAGGCGTGCGTCCGGTGTTCAAGCGCGTCGATACCTGCGCCGCCGAATTTGCCGCGCAGACGGCTTATATGTATTCGACCTACGAATGGGGTAATGCCTGCGAGGCCGCGCCGTCGGATAAGAAAAAAGCCATCATCATCGGCTCCGGCCCCAACCGCATCGGACAAGGCATCGAGTTCGACTATTGCTGCGTTCATGCGGCCTTTGCGCTTGAAGCGCGTGGCATCGAAAGCGTCATGATCAACTGCAACCCCGAAACCGTCTCGACCGATTACGATACGTCCGACCGTCTTTATTTCGAGCCGGTGACGATTGAAAAAACGCTCGACATCATCAAAACAGAACAGGAGAAAGGCGACCTTCTCGGCGTGATCGTGCAGCTCGGCGGGCAGACACCGCTGAAGCTATGCCGTGCGCTCGAAAATGCGGGCGTGAAAATTCTCGGTACCAGTCCGGACGCGATCGACCTTTCCGAAAGTCGCGAGCAGTTCGCCAAAGTTCTGCGCGATCTGAACTTGCGCCAGCCGTCCAACGGCATCGCCCGCACGGCGGGCGAGGTTGCCATGTTGGCGGAGAAAATCGGTTTTCCGGTGATCGTGCGCCCGTCTTATGTTCTGGGCGGGTGCGGCATGCGCATCGTGCATGATACGGCGGCGCTGCAAAAATACATTTCCGACAACACCGAGATCATCGGCGAAGGCGATATCCTCGTCGATAAATACCTGCAAAACTGCATCGAGGTTGATGTTGATGCGCTGTCTGATGGTAAAGACGTTTTCATCGCCGGCATTCTCGAGCATATCGAAGAAGCGGGCATCCACTCGGGAGACAGCACTTGTGTCCTGCCGCCGCATTCGCTGCGCGACGACATTATAGAAGATTTGCGCCGCCAGACCGTAAAGCTGGCGCTGGCGTTGAAGGTTATCGGTCATATGAACGTGCAATATGCCGTGCAAATCAGCCGTGATCCCGCCGATCTCGACCGTTACGAGATTTATGTGATTGAGGCCAATCCGCGCGCCTCGCGCACCGTGCCGTTCGTCGCCAAGGCGACGGGCATGCCGCTGGTCACCGCAGCGACGCGGCTGATGCTGGGTGAGAAAATCCCTGCTCTGTTTGAAGAAGGTATGTTGCACAATCATGTGTTCCGCCATGTCGCGGTCAAGGCGCCGGTGTTCCCGTTTGCGCGTTTCCCGCGCGTGGAGGTAACGCTTGGACCGGAAATGCGCTCGACCGGCGAGGTCATGGGCATCGACCGCGACTTTCGCCGTGCTTTCGCCAAAGCGCGTTTGGGCGCGGGTTCCAAGCTGCCGCTTTCCGGCACGGTGTTTATTTCGGTGCGCGACTCCGATAAAAACAGTATTATCCCGCTCGCCGCCAAGCTCGCCGACGCGGGTTTCAAAATCGTCGCCACCAGCGGCACGGCGAAGCATCTTGTCGAGGCGGGTATTCGTGCGCGCAAGGTCAATAAGGTGCACGAAGGGCAGCCGCACGTCGTCGATGCGATGATCAACGGCACCATCGACCTGATGCTCAATACGACGGAAGGGTTACAGTCAGTCGTCGATGAACGCAATCTGCGCCGCGCCGCGCTGCATAACAAAATTCCATACTATACGACGATCTCCGCCGCGCGCGTGGCGGTGGATACCATTGTTTACCTCAAGCATGCGGGGCCGTTGGGCGTCCGTCCGCTGCAGGAGTATCTTGAAAGGAAAACAGCATGACGGACATGAACCGCCTTCAGCACATCATCAGCGAAAAATCCTACAACACCGGCGGCGATTTCAAGCTCGCCTCGGGCGCGGCGAGCAGCTTCTTCTTCGACATGAAGCCGACCGTGCTCGACCCCGAAGGCGCGAACCTTGTCGCCGATGCCATTCTTGAGCGTCTCAAGGGGTTGGACGCGACGGCCATCGGCGGGCTGGTGCTGGGCGCATGCCCGATTGCATCTGCTGTTTGCGTAAAAAGTTTTGGCACAAAAAAGCCGTTGCAGGCCTTCTATGTGCGTAAGGAAGCCAAAACGCGCGGCACGCAGAAGATGATCGAAGGCACGGACCTGAAACGAGGCGACCGCGTGGTGATTGTCGAGGACGTGACGACGACCGGAAGTTCCGCGCTGCAGGCCGTCACGGAAGTGCGCAAGCTGGGCTGTGAAGTGGTGAAAGTGATGACGATTGTCGACCGCGAGCAGGGCGCCGCGGCCGTTTTTGCGCGGGAGAAACTTTCGTTCGATGCTCTTTTCACCCGTCGCGATTTTGCCGAGGCCGCATGACGGGAATTTTTTGCGCCATCGATACGCCGGATCTGGCCGCCGCCGAAAAACTGGCGGCAAGCCTGCAAGGCGTGGTCGATATTAAGCTGGGATTGGAGTTTTTCACGGCCCGCGGCGCGGCGGGCGTTAAAAAAGTGCAAGCTGCGGCGGGCGCGAGGACGAAACTTTTTCTCGATCTCAAACTGCATGACATTCCCAATACGGTCGCGGGCGCTGCGCGTGCTGCCGTTGCCGGATGCCGGCCGGATTTCCTGACCGTTCACGCGTCCGGCGGGCGCGAGATGATACGTGCGGCGGTCGAGGCTGCAGGCGATACGAAAATCCTTGCCGTCACGGTGCTGACCAGTCTGGATGCGAATGAGCTTGCTGCCATCGGGCAGGGCGATGATGCGCAAGCGCAGGTGTTGCGGCTGGCGCGGCTGGCGGTGGCAGCGGGCGCGGGCGGCATTGTTTGCTCGCCACGTGAGATTGCTCTGCTCCGTAAAGAACTGCCGAAAGACGTCATCCTTGTCGTGCCGGGGATACGCCCTGCGGGTGCGGTCAAAGGTGACCAGAAACGGGTCATGACGCCGGCGGAAGCTACCGCGGCGGGCGCGGATTATCTGGTGATCGGCCGGCCGATCACGCAGGCGGCTGACCCTGTTGCCGCTGCGCGCAGTATGTGCGGTTGATGTCGGCGATCAGTCTAGGGCCTTTATAAATCAATCCCGTATAAATTTGCACGGCGTTCGCGCCTGCGGTGAACAGGCGGCGCGCGTCTTTTCCGCTTTGCACGCCGCCGCAGCCGATGAGAGGGATGTTTGCGCCTGCAATATCGCGAATGTTGCGTACCATGCTGTCTGTGGTCTCGAGCAGTAACGGCCCGCTATAGCCGCCGACCGCCGTGCCGTTACTTTGCGGCCAGATGAAGGACGTATTGCCGAGGAGTTCATGTTTGCTCCACGGTATCGTGTTGGTGGCGATAAAGCCCTTTGCGCCTGCGCACAAAACGCTTTCCACCGTTTTTTGCAGTGTCTCCTTGTTTGTTTCCGGCGCGAGCTTGATGAGAACGGGGGTAGCGCCCGCTTCGCTGACGACGGCTGTGACCTGTTCTTGCATTGCTGTCGCGCTATGGTCGTGGGCATCGACGTTCGGGCAGGAAATGTTAACGGTGAGATAATCAGCCAGCGGCGCGATGACGGCGGCGAGAGCGCGTAAATCATCCGTGCTGTTCTCGGGCGAGGCGATGCTCGCGCCGACGATAAGTTTTTTCCGTTCCGGTGCGGTTTGAAACTGTGTCAGGTGTGCGACAAAAAGATCCATACCTTTGTTCGGCAGGCCCATCCAGTTGACGATATGCCCATTTCCCAGACGCCATAAACGGGGTTTGGGGTTGCCTTGACGCGGGAAACGCGTGACGGTGCCAGCCTCGACAAAGCCGAAACCCAGTCGCGCCCATCCGGCGAGCGCCGCGGCGTTTTTGTCCGCGCCCGCAGCAAGGCCGACGGGATTGCGAAAGGTTTTGCCGAACAGCTCAAGGCGCGTGGCCGGGTCGTCCGGCGGCGCAATGGGAGAAAGTTTGTGTTTAACGGCGAAGAGCGTGAGTTTGTGCGCGGTTTCCGGCGGCAATAAGTGAAGCGGGTTCATGCGATGCGCCATGGCAATGTTTTGAGTCCCGCGCCTTCGGCGAGTGTGACAATATCTCCCTCCGGCGTTGCGAGCGGCGTGACGGCCTGTTCTTCTTTTACAAGCGTGAAAGTTTCTTTCGATACAGGAAGGTCGTAGAAAGCGGGGCCGTTGCGGCAGAGAAAGCGCGCGAAAATATCCTGTCCTTGCGGCGATGTGAGGTCGATACCCGCATCTTCAAACGCCATGGCGTAAAGCTGCGGTGCGATGCCGCCGGTGAAGCATCCCGCCGCGCAGCCGCAAGCGGTGACCTTTTTCGCGTGCGGAGCGCTGTCCGTGCCAGCGAAGAATTGCCAGTTGTGCGGGCTTGTGACGGCCGCGCGCAGTGCGGCGCGATCGGCGTCGAATTTCAAAAGCGGCAGGCAGTAAAGATGATATTTGCAGCCTTGCGCCAAATGCCCCGCCGTGTAGAGCAGATGCTGCGGCGTGACGCTGGCGGAGAGGTTTTTTCCCGCCTGTCGGACAAACTCCACCGCTGCCGCGGTCGAGACATGTTCGGCGACGATTTTGAGCTTGGGGAATTTTTCAACGAGGGGCGGCATGCGCTCTTTGTAAAAGAGCGTTTCCGCGTTTGTGCCACTGTCAAAATAGGCTTCGGGCGGGAGGCCGTGTTCTTCGCCATGGACGCAGAGGATGATGCCGTGTTCCGCCAGGGCTTCGAAAACGCCGTTTTGAATGTAATGATTGAGCGGGCGCCCGTGTTCGGCGTTGGTGGTGCCGCGCGGCGGATAATATTTGCAGGCGCGCAAGAGACCGCTCTTCGCGCCTGTGGCGATCATTTCCGGCGTGGTGATCTCCGAAAGATAGAGCGGCACGATGATATCGTCAAAGCCGCCGCCGCCCGCCTCGTGCAGCAGATCGCGGTATTCCTCGATGCTCCAGCAGTCGAATGCTGCGCCGGCGGGGAAGACCTTCGCCACCGGCGGAACCGTGTTGGGCATGGCGAGGATACCCGCACAGCCCATTGCTGCGTGCGCGCGCAGGAGCGGACGCAGCAATTCGCCCTGACGGAAATGCGCGTGCAGGTCGTGCCAGCGCGGCAGGATCAGGCGGGGCGCATGTGTGGTCTGTTTTTCGGGCATGGCGTCCTCTTCTCGTCGTTGCGCCATGTTAGCAGGTGGAGAAAAATCAGGCAATCCGTCTAAAGGCGGCGTTTTGGTAATCCAGCTTGCGGGCCGCGTTGCTTATATCCTTGGTTTGTTTCTGTATGTCGCGGCCGTTGCGTATCAGCAGCTCGCGGAGCAGCGTTTGCGTGAAAACGATATCCGCGCGGACGAGCTTTTCGCTTGCGGCATGCTTGTTGAAAATATCCGTGAGCCTTTTTTTCTGGCGTCTTTTAAAGATACCTTTTTTACCGGCGGCTTTTTCAAGCAGATGCTGTGTCTGGGCATCGAGCTTGCCCGTATGGCCCACGCGCTCGAGGGCGGCTTCGAGCCGCACGCTTTTTTGTTGCAGCTTTTCGGTTTTTTTGACGGCGGCGTTGTAGGCCGTTTCGAGTTTTTTGCGGTCGCGCTGCGGCCACAGGGCGTTCATCGCCTGCACCTGCCGCTCCGTTTCCGCACGGCGGGCGGCGAAATGCGCGGGGTGTTCGTCCGTTTCTTTCGGCAGCACGTCGAACCCGCGTTTTTTGCGTTCTTCCTTGTAGCCTTTGACTTGGGGGATTTCGCCGCTTTTTTCCGTTCCGGCATAGGATGCGCCTTCGACCCAGTCGCCGTCGTTGATGATATGCACGGTGCGCTCGCCGACCTTCAGTTCTTCCGTGCCGGCGCCGTGCGTGTGGCCGAGGATGATGCCGTCGAGATTGCCTTCTTTGATGTTTTCGATGATAGACTTGTGCGAATAAAGGAAGCTGATGGTTTTTTTGAGGGCGTCTTTGAACATCTTGGCCGCCGAAAGGTCTATGCCGAGATCCTCGTAGATTTTGCGCGCGAAGCGCTTTTCAAGCCGGACGAAATCGTCGTATCCGTTGCTGACGGCCTTCTCCGCGGGGCGGAACCAGTGTTTGGTGAAGAGTTTCGGATCATGGCTGTCGCCGTGCAGCACCTTGAATTTTTTGTTATCGGGGCCGCCGGTTTCGAAAATCGCTTCGGATTCGAAGGAGATATTTTTCGAAAACGTGTCGAAGTCTTTGCGGTTTTGCAGTTTGTCGACCAGCGGGCGGAGTTTCTCGTCGTGGTTGCCGGGGATGTAGTGGACTTTGACCCCGTTTGCTGCCGCGTAATTCAGAATGTCGAGGATGCGTTTTTCCATTTCCGGCATGGGGTTCGCCTTGCCGTCCTCGTGTTCCCAGCCGCCGACGACATCGCCGACGAGGTAGAGGTCTTTCAGTTTCGTATAGTCGAGATGTTTGAGAAATTCATAAAGATAGGGGCTGGCCGTTTTGCCGCTGCCGAGGTGTGTGTCGGAGATGAAGACCGTTTCGTATTGAAAAGAATAAAAGTCTGCGGGGTTCATATCGTCATGTCCTTTCTGTTTTTCAGGCATAAAAAAACCGCCGAATGGCGGTTGGTCGCGGGGTGGAATTGAAAAGAAAAACATTTGGCTGTTCAGGCTGGCCTGTGCTTGGCGGTCTATTCTGTGCTTTGGGATCCGTCATGTTTCCATGTCTGTGTATTGCACCGCACAAAAGGTCGCACGGATTCGCAATCTTGTCAAATTTTCAGGACGCATATTTTTGCAGCATCGCTGCGAATGATTTTTTGATCGCTTCGACGTAGGGCGTTTTGTAAGGATATTCGTGGTTCGTTCCGTGCACGAGCATGGTGGCGTTAACCTCGAAAACAACGAGGTTTCCATCGCGGTCTATGCTGCAGTCGATGCCGAGATATTCGAGCCCGACGGCTTTATAGATGCTTTGCAAAGCCTGATAATGTTCGGGTGAAAAAACCGCCTTGGGATTCTCCAGAAAATCTTTTTCTTCGTCCTGCATCCATTGATGCACGTTCATTTCCGTCGTTTCATGGTGGACTTTCCACTTGTCGGAGATAGCCAGATGGTAGGGCATGATTGCGCCGTCGATAAAAATGAATCTGTATTTACGGAAGTGGCCGTCGGCAGACTTGTAGTCGATGTATTCGATCAGGTAATGATTCTGGTCCGTCTCTTTTTTCAATATTTTTTCCGCCGCCGCGAAATTTTTGACGATTTCAAAATTCTTGCCGCCGTGCGTGCCTGCGGGGCGCAGCAGAAACGGTGCGGCGAAGGACACTTTTTCTGCCAGAGACTTCGCATCGGTCGGTTCTCCCGCGGCATGGCGGACAATGCGCGGCGCTTTGCAATGCGGAATGTCTTTCAGCAGCCCCGGCATGTTGCCGCGCGCGGTTGCGGCGATTTTTCCCGGCGCATTGATAACGGGCAGGCCGGTCGCGGCGGCGAGGCGCGACACTTCCGGCAGAATGGCGTCGTCCTGATCCGCTTCGGACACGACGTTGAAGACGACCTGCGCGTGTTGCTTGAGCATCGCGGCGTCATGTTCAACGCCCGGCAGGACGGGATAGCTGTTGGTTTCGAAAGGCTGGTTGTCCGTCAAAAATTCCGTCGGCGTGTTGCCGAGGCCGGGCGCGAAGAGGATCAGGAGCGAAAAATCCGCCGGCGTCTTGTTGGCGGGCTTGGTCAGCAGGGGTTTGACCTTGATGACCTCCTTGTAGGTTTCCGCCGCCGCCGCGTCATCGTCCATGTTCTGCTGGACGGTGGCAAGCGCCCAGAGGGTATCGGCGTCCTTCGGGTCGAGCTGGCGCGCGCGTTTGAAGCAGTTTAGCGCCTCGTCATACTCCTGCAGGCGGCGGTGGGTTTCTCCCAACAGCTTGAGCAGCGCCGTGTCCATCGGGTTCTGCGCCAGCAGGGCGGCGAGGAACGCCTTGTTTTTTTGCTGCCAGGGCGTGGTGGCCGTGATCGCGGGGTCGATCTGCTGGGCGGCGGCATAGCAGGTCGCGGTGTTTTCCAAGTCGTTGGCGGCCAGCAACAGGTCGCCCATCCGGACATACACTGCCGAGAGCTCCTGCGCCACGGGCGCGACATCTGGCGTTTCGCCCTCCGGCGTGTTCTGGCTGACGCTTTGTACCAGTTCGACCAGTTTTTTCTGGCAGGCGTCGATCGTCTTGAGGGCATTTGTGTCCATCAGGGGCGGTTCTCTCTTAAACGGGGTGTTTCAAGGCTTTCAGAGCAGATCAAAGGTTAAAGTATATAGTCATATTTTTCAACATGTTAGTTGACTTTACAGGTTTCCAGAATAATATTATTGCATAACCAAGATGGCGATGCTATTTTCATGCGGATTTTCAAAGTCATTTTATCAGGAGGAAGACCCTATGTTCGGAAAGAAATCGCAGGAAGAAACAGGCGCGACGGAACACGAAAACACGGCCCTGACGTTTTACGATGCCGGCAAGGATTACGACCTGATGAAGCTGTACCCGCAGAACAAGGAATTGTTCGCCAACATGCCCGAGCAGCGCGCGCAGGAATTGCAGAACGGCGCCATCGCGGCTTTCCGCGACGGGCATCCTGAAAATATCCAGACGCTGCTCGCCCATCCGGATCTTTTTCCGCTGAACATTCCGCCGCAGCAGATGCTGTGCAACCTGACGAAGAACGTCGAGGATAGCGAAGACAAAGCCGCCGTCATTCTTCTGGCGATCGACAAAATCCCCGAAGAGCAGAAACAAAAGTTTCTCGACAAGACGCTGTCCGACGTGTTCACCACGGTCGAGTTTCACGGCGAAGAGCCTTTCATCACGGCCCTGATCACGGTCGGCGCGGACGCGAACGCCGTTATCTCCGGCGCGCCCGGCCGGGCGATGGCCATGGCCGTCACCAACGGCTACCCACAGACGGTTATTGGCCTGCTGCATGAAAACGGCGCCACCTTCGAGGACGCCCTGCTGCGCATCCAGACCAAGCCGTTCTGGGACAAGGACAACAAGCGCGAACTGGCCGTCCACAAGCTGAAAACCTACCGCGAGGCCATCACCGGCGAACCTGCCGTGCAGGAAAGCGATGTGGCAAAAGAGTTGAGCCAACTGCGTGCCGAGATCGCGGCGCTGCGCGACGAGCTCACCAGGCGTTTGCCCGACGCCCCGAAGGCGGCGCAGAAGAAGACGCCCGCCGCGTCCAAGGACAGCAAGCCGAAATCCGACGGGAAGCCTGCTCTCTGATTTTTCCGGCCCCGCCGTTTTATGATATGCTCCCCTGAAAATGCGGTGCGCTGCTGCTTGCAGGCGTAATTTCCCGTATGTTATGTCATATGGAGGCTTTTACTGTTTCTGCATGCGCCGGATTATCGCATAATCCCAAGGAAGTAACGGCTCGGCCTGCAACGAAACGGTTTTTGATTTGACGACAATGAAGACATTGGACGTTCTGGTGATCGGCGGCGGCATCAACGGCGCCGGCATCGCCCGTGATCTGTCCGGGCGCGGTCTGTCCGTTATGCTCTGCGAGAAGGACGATATCGCGGGAGCGACGTCTTCCGCCAGCACCAAGCTCATCCACGGGGGGCTGCGCTACCTCGAATACTGGAAGTTCCGGCTGGTGCGTCAGGCGCTGATCGAGCGCGAGGTTCTGCTGCGCGCCGCGCCGCATCTCGTCTGGCCGGTCACATTCGTTCTGCCGCATCACAAGGCCTTGCGTCCGCGCTGGCTGATCCGTCTCGGGCTTTTCATTTACGACCACCTCGGCGGGCGGAGATCGCTGCCCGCGTCACAGGGGCTTTCTTTTGCGGGCACCAAGACGGGCCAGCCGCTGAAGCCTGATTTCCGCTACGGTTTTTCCTATGCCGATTGCTGGGTGGACGATGCGCGGCTGGTGGTCGTCAATGCGCTCGATGCCTACGAAAAGGGCGCGCAGGTGCTCACGCGCACGGAATGCATCAAGCTCGAGCGGCATCCGGAAGATCAGGGCTGGATCGCCACGCTGCACGACCACATCACCGATTCCAAAACACGCGTGCATGTGCAGCTTGTCGTCAACGCCGCGGGACCGTGGGTCAATAAGGTGCTGTCGCTCGCCAAGGAAGGGCTGGAGAAGTTCAAGGTGCGCTGGGTCAAGGGCAGCCACATCATCGTGCCGAAGCTCTATCAGGGCGATCAGGCCTATATTTTGCAGCAGGCGGACAAGCGCATCGTTTTCACCATTCCCTACGAGAAAAAATACACGCTGATCGGCACCACCGAAATCGACTATCACGGCGATCTTGACGAAGTGCGCATCAACATGGAAGAGGTGGAATATCTTTGCGGCGCCGTGAACGGTTATTTCCGCCGCCAGATCAAGCCTGAGGACGTGGAGTGGACCTATAGCGGCGTCCGTCCGCTGCATGAGGAACCGGACGCGCCGAGCGCCGCAGCCGCGACGCGCGAATATCTGCTGGACGTCGAGGATTATCAGGGCGGAAAAATATTGAGCGTCTACGGCGGCAAGATCACCACCTTCCGCAAACTCTCCGAAGAGGCGGGCGAGAAAACCGTCGAACTGCTCGGGCGCGGCAAGGGCAACTGGACGGCGGCCGCGCCGTTGCCGGGCGGCGAGGGCGCCGCGGCGAACTTCGAAATGTTCTACAAGACGCTGCGGCGCGAGTTCAACTGGTTGCCGGAAGCTCTGGCCTACCGCTATGCGCGCGCTTACGGCGCGCGCTGCCGCGAGTTTTTGCGCGGCTTCAAGCGGATGTCAGATCTCGGCGAGAATCTCGGCGATAACATTTATGAAGTCGAGATCGCCTATCTCATCAATATCGAATGGGCGCTGACAGCGGACGATATTTTGTGGCGGCGGTCGAAGCTCGGCCTGCATATCTCCGATGAAACGCTGAAGAACGTTCGCCGGGTCGTGAAATCCATGTTGTCGAAGAAAACGTAAATGAACGGATTGCTGCTCGCCATCGATCAGGGCACCACCAGCACGCGGGCGATCGTATTCGATACTGCAGGGCGCATCGGCGGCGTCGCGCAAAAGGAACTGAAGCTGCATTATCCGCAAAACGGCTGGGTCGAGCAGGACGCCGAAGACATCTGGCGCGACACGCAGCACGTGTGCCGCGCCGCGCTGGCGCAGTCCGAGGCGTCTGCGTCTGAAATCATCGCCATCGGCATCGCCAACCAGCGCGAGACCACGATCGTTTGGGACCGCAAGACGGGGCAGCCGCTGTGCAACGCCATCGTCTGGCAGGACAGGCGCACGGCGGATTTTTGCGCTGGCCTCAAAGAGCATGAAGACGCGGTGCGGCAAAAGACCGGCTTGCTGCTCGATCCCTATTTCTCCGGCACGAAGATCAGATGGGTGCTGGATAATGTTTCCGGCGCGCGCGAGAAAGCCGCGCGCGGCGAACTTGCTTTCGGCACGGTCGACAGTTTTCTCCTGTGGCGGCTGACGGGCGGCAAGGCGCATGCGACCGACGCCACCAACGCGTCGCGCACGCTGCTGTTCAACATCGTGACGCAGGACTGGGACGACGAGCTGCTCGCGCTGTTCGATATTCCGCGCGCCATGCTGCCGGAGGTGCGCGACAACAGCTGCCTGTTTGGCACGACGGATATTCTCGGCGCGGAAATACCCGTCGCGGGCATGGCGGGCGACCAGCAGGCCGCGCTGGTCGGGCAGGCATGTTTCTCCCCCGGTATGGTGAAAAGCACCTATGGCACGGGCTGTTTCGCGCTGGCCAATATTGGCTCCGGGTTCCGCGTCTCGCAAAACGGTATGCTGACGACGGTGGGCTATCGTCTCGGCGGAAAAACGACTTACGTGATCGAGGGCGCGATTTTTGTCGCGGGCGCGGTGGTGCAGTGGCTGCGCGACGGACTCGGGATCATCAAATCCGCCGAAGAGAGCGAAGAGCTGGCGCGCTCCGTTTCCGATAACGGCGGTGTTTACATGGTGCCGGGGTTTGTGGGACTCGGTGCGCCTTACTGGAATCCGCACGCGCGCGGCGCGCTGGTCGGCCTCACGCGCGGCGCGACATCGGCGCATATCGTGCGCGCGGCGTTGGAAGCGCAGGCCTATCAGACGCGCGACCTGTTGCAGGCGATGATCGACGATGCGGGGTATCCGATCAATGAACTGCGCATCGACGGCGGCATGGTGAAGAACGACTGGGTGTGCCAGTTCCTCGCCGATATGACGGCGACGCTGGTGTTGCGCCCCGCCGTGACCGAGACGACGGCGCTCGGTGCGGCTTATCTCGCCGGTTTGCACGCGGGCGTTTTTTCCTCGCTCGACGATATTCAAAAGAACTGGCACTGCGCGCGGCGCTTCGCGCCGGCCATAAAAGATACAGAGCGGGAAAAGCTCTATTCCGGGTGGCGCCACGCTGTAAAACAGGTTTTGGCATGATTCTATAGCCTTACGTCATTATTTCTGTAAAATATAAATTTCCAAAAGGCGTATTGACATAGACCAATCCTTCACCTAACGTCCGCCCTGCGTTGAAGAACGCGTCAAACATTTTCATAAAGGATTAAAGTTATGGCTAATAAGAAAGCGCCTGCCAAAGGCATTGAATCGCTCTCTGAGAAGGATCTCGCTGGGCTGCAGGAAGTAAAAGTTGACATCAACCTGCGCGGCATCGTCAACGCGTTCAAATACGTCACGTACAAAAAACCTTTCGAGATTTACCACGGCATCGCGCGCCGCGTTGAAGGCGCCAGCAAGAAGATGATGGTGGGCAACGCCTCCCTGATCGGCATGCCGGTCGGCATCGTCCTGCGCAACACCGCGCGTTCGGCCTATAACATCAGCGATAGAGAAGGCAGAACCCGTTATTCCTGGATCGGCAACACGGCTGGTGGCCTTGCTGCCATGGCGGCTGTCGGTGCGGCAACCGTTTTCGGCGGCCCCATTGTCGCCGGCATGATAGGCACCGGTGCGCTGGTGACGGGCATTGGCTATGCTGCGACGGCGGCAGTGTCCGGCATTCTTCTGCCGCGCCCCGTTTTTACGGCGGGCAACCTTGCCGTTTCGACGGCGCTTTCGGCTGTCGTTGCCGGCGTTTCCACCGTGATCGCGGCGCCCGCCAACCTGCTGGTCGGCTATCGCCGTTCCAAAGCAGCCTTCAAAGGCTACAAGATGACGGAAGATCAACTGGCCAAGCAACTGGCGGAATTTGACCGCTACTCCCCGACGGCGCGTTATGAAGCAGAGGCTGCCGACGACGTTCGCAGCGGGCTTTCGCGTCTGCCGCACGAGAAGAAGTTCGAATTCTACACCAAGCTGAAGGAAGAATTCGAAGGCGCGGCGCAACCGAAACAGGACGCTCCGAAGCCTGCCAACAAGCCGCAACAAGGCCCGCAGGGTCCTTCGCAAGGCTAAGGCTTGAGACTTTTAAAAAACCCTGCCGCGCATCGTATGCCGGCAGGGTTTTTTATACCCTGAAAACACGAAGGGCCCGCACTTCTGGCAGGCCCTTCGCGATTGGTTCCCTCTTGAGCGGTCTGCATTTCCAGGACAGGAATATGCAAACCTTTGCACAGGATAATGTTAACAACGAGAGGTTAATAAAGCTTTAACCGCTGCGCCTGTCATAAAAGCTGGGATCGAGCAGTTCTTTGCGGTTCGTATAGATCTCGAGGCAGGCGTCGACAACGGCCGCATCGTATTTTGTGCCGCGGCCCGTTTTTATCTCCTCCAGCGCCTCTTCGACCGGCAGGGCCTTGCGCCATGGGCGGTCGGAGGTCATCGAGTCCACCACGTCGGCGACGGCGACGATGCGCGCCTCGGGAATGATGTCGTCGCCGCTGAGCCCGCCGGGATAGCCCGAGCCGTCGAGGCGCTCGTGGTGCTGCAGGATCATGCGCGCCACGGGCCAGGGAAATTCGATGCTTTTCAGGATCTGGTAGCCGTGGACGGGGTGCTGTTTGACGGTATCGTATTCCTGCTCGGTCAGTTTGGCGGGTTTGCTTAAGATTTCCGACGGAATGCGGACAAAGCCGAAATCATGCAGCGTGGCGCCGATGCGCAGGCCGTCGACGGCGTCGCTGTCTAGCCCGATGAGCTGTCCGATGGTGCGTGCCAGCTGCGCGACGTTATGCTGGTGGCCGGGCGTGTAGGATTCTTTGAGGCCGATGGTGTCCGACAGGGTGCGAACGGTCTGGTAAAGGCTCAAAATAACTTGCTGCTTTGTAACGGGCATTTGCAATGGACACGGGCTTTTTAATAAATTTTAGCGCCGGAATGACGCCGAAAGCCTATTATCCTTAAGCAACTCTGCCGTGGCAATACTTATATTTCTTGCCGCTGCCGCAGGGGCAGGCGGCGTTGCGCGGCGTTTTGGCCCATGTCTCCGGATCCTCCTGATCGAAAGCCGGCGCTTCATAAGGACGCGGCACGGAGGAAAGATCCTCGTCGAACGGGTTTTCCCCGTGCGAAAGGACGGTATTGGACGGCGGTTTGAGTTGCGGGAGCGGCGGCGGTTCGTCTTCGGCGTGCAACTCGATCAGGCAGAGCGTGCTGGTGACTTTTTCGCGTAAGCTGTCAAGCATGCCTTCGAACATGGTGAAGGCTTCGCGGCGGTATTCGTTGAGCGGGTCCTTTTGGCCGACGCCGCGCCAGTGGATGCCTTGGCGCAAATATTCGAGGTTGAGCAGATGCTCCTTCCAGATCTGGTCAAGCAGTTGTAACAGGATTGTTTTTTCGATCTGCCGCATCACTTCGGACGGGACATGCACATGCTTTTCTGTCAGCTTGGTGTCGATCATTTTTTTCAGGCGTTCGGAGATGGCGTGCGCGTCGGTGCCTTCTTCGTGCGCCCAGTCTTCCGCCGGAATGTTGAGACCGAGATCGCGCAAGGCGCGGCTCTTCAGCAGGTCAGTGTCCCATTGTTCGGCGTAGGAGCCCTGGGGGATGGCGTCGGCAACGAAGTTCTCGATCACCTCGTGGCGCATGTCGTGGATGGTGTCGGAGACATCGTCGGACATCATGATCTCGCGGCGCTGGTCGTAAACCACGCGGCGCTGGTCGTTCATGACGTTGTCGAATTTCAGGATGTTTTTGCGGGCCTCGAAGTGCAGGCCCTCGACCTTTTTCTGCGCGCCGGCGATGGTGGCGTTGATGCGCGGGTGGATGATGGCCTGATCTTCCTCAAGGCCGAGGAACTGGAGGACTTTGTCCATCCGCTCCGAGCCGAAAATGCGCATCAGGTCGTCTTCCAGCGAGATGAAGAACTTGGAGGCGCCCGGATCGCCCTGACGGCCGGAACGGCCGCGCAGCTGGTTGTCGATGCGGCGGGATTCGTGCCGTTCCGAGCCGATGACGTAAAGGCCGCCCGCTTCCTTGACGATCTTGTAGGCCTCGTCGATCTCCATGCGGATCTTTTCGATCATTTTTACGCGCTCTTCGGCGGGCAGGTCGGCGGGGATCTCCTGTTCGACGCGCATTTCGAAGTTGCCGCCGAGTTTGATGTCCGTGCCGCGGCCGGCCATGTTGGTGGCGATGGTGACGGCACCCGGCTTGCCGGCCTGCGCGATGATGGCGGCTTCCTGCTCGTGGTAGCGGGCGTTGAGCACGTTGTGCTTGATGTTCATTTTACGCAGGTTTCTGGAGAGCAGTTCCGACTTTTCGATCGACGTCGTGCCGACGAGGACGGGCTGCAGCCTTTCCTGACATTGTTGCACAAGTTTGGTGATGGCCTTGTATTTTTCATTAGCCGTGCGGTAGATCTCGTCGTGCTCGTCGATGCGGGCGATGGGCACGTTGGTCGGGATCTCGACGACGCGCAGGTTATAGATGCCTTCGAATTCTTCTTCTTCGGTCAGCGCCGTGCCGGTCATGCCCGCCAGTTTCGGATACATGCGGAAATAATTCTGGAAGGTGACGGAGGCGAGCGTCTGGTTTTCGTTGTTGACGCTGACGTTCTCTTTCGCTTCAAGGGCCTGGTGCAGGCCTTCGGAGAAGCGGCGGCCCTCCATCATCCGGCCGGTGAACTCGTCGATGATGACGACGGCGTCATCCTTGACGATGTAGTCCACGTCGCGCTGGAAGAGCTTGTGCGCGCGCAAGGCCTGATTGACGTGGTGGACGAGCGTGATGTTCTGCGCGTCGTAGAGGTTGCCTTGCGTCAGAATGCCCATGTCGCGGAGAATTTGTTCTATATGCTCGTTGCCGCGGTCGGTAAGGGCGATGCTTTTGTGCTTTTCGTCCTTCTCGTAGTCTTCGGGCACGAGCTTGGGGATGGCCTTGTCGATGGTGCGGTATTCGTCGGCGTTGTCCTCGATGGAGCCGGAGATGATGAGCGGCGTGCGCGCCTCGTCGATCAGAATGGAGTCCACTTCGTCGACGATGGCGTAATAGAACGGGCGCTGCACCATCTCGTCGATGCTGAACTTCATGTTGTCGCGCAGGTAATCGAAACCGAATTCGTTGTTGGTGCCGTAGGTGATGTCGGCGGCGTAGGCTGCGCGGCGCTCGTCGTCGTCCAGGCCGTTGATGATCCATTTCACGCTCAGGCCCAGCATGTCGTAAATCGGCTTCATCCAGAGGGCGTCGCGCTGGGCGAGGTAGTCGTTGACGGTGACGACGTGGACACCCTTGCCGGTGAGGGCGTTGAGATAGATGGCGAGCGTGGCGGTGAGCGTTTTGCCTTCACCGGTTTTCATTTCGGGGATATAGCCTTCGTGCAGGGCGATCGCGCCCATCAGCTGCACGTCGAAGGGACGCTGCTGCAGCGTGCGCCGCGCCGTTTCGCGCACGGTGGCGAAGGCTTCCGGCAAAATCTGGTCGAGCGTTTCACCTTTCGCGAGGCGGCTTTTGAGTTTGCCGGTCTGGGCGCGCAATTCAAGGTCGTTGAGTTTCTGGATCTCGGGTTCGAGTGCATTGATCCTTTCAACCACTCTCCTGAAGTGCTTCAGGTCGCGCTCTTTGGAGGTGCCGAGAATCTTACGTGCCAGTGATGAGAACATCTTGATCATTTTCCGTACTATACTGTTATTATAAGCGTCCGGTGTCTTGCGTGCCGTTGCTGTTACATATAAATGCTACAAGTGAGATATAATGAAGATTAATCCTATGTCAATGCAACCTTTTTCGCTTGATAAAAAACTTGATTAAAAGTGGAAAAGCATTATAAAAATCCTACTATAGGCCTTTTGAGGCATGGGTAGTGCCGCTAAAAGATTGTGTAAAATATAATCACGGAGAATATGTAATGTTATCACGTAAGGAAAAGGCTGGTTTTGCCGTCCTGATAGTTGCCGTAATATCGGTCATTGCTATGCCGCTTCTGGCACAGGCAAAAACAGAGAACGGCACCGTTGTCGCAATCGTTAACGGAAACAAGATTTTCAAAAGCGACGTTGAGAGCGTTCTGAAGCAGAATAAAATAAGCTCTGCCGATATGAACAAGGTATTCCCCATCGTCGTTAACCAGATGATCAATGAAAAGCTGATTTCCGAGGCGGCGAGAAAGTCCAACATCGAAAGGACGAGCGAATACAAGCATCAGCTCGCACTGTTGAAGAAGCAGCTTGCCAAGCAGATTTATCTGGAAAATTATGTGAAGAAAAATGTGACGGATAGCGCCGTCAAGAAGGCTTATGATCATCTCAAAGCCGTCAACGAGGACAAGTTCGAAGTGCATGCCCGTCATATCGTCGTCAAGACGAAAGCAGCGGCCGAGGAAATCATTAAACAACTGAACCATGGCGCGAACTTCACGGAGCTTGCGAAGGAAGATTCAACCGACCATGCTTCGGCCGCCAATGGCGGTGATGTGGGCTGGTTCACGGAAGGGCAGCTTCCGCCCCAGTTCGACGCCTTCACCAATGCTGCTTTCAGCCTCAAGCCAGGCACCTATTCCCAGGCGCCCGTTGAGACGAGCATGGGTTGGCATGTCATCTATGTCGTCAGCAAGCGTAAGGTTCAGATGCCTTCTCTTGCAGATTCCGAGATGGCTATCCGTCGTAGCCTCGGGCGGAATGCCGTTCAGGAACTGGTGATCAAGCTGCGCGCCAAAGCGGAGATCAAGCATTTCGACATGAACGGAAAGCCTGAGAGAGACCATAAAAAAGGCTAATTAACTAATTGATAAATATGGATTTCTTGTAATCCATCATCTTTCAATGACAATGCGGGTCAGCGGACAAAAATCTGTTGACCCGCTTTGTTTTATGTCTATGTTTAGAGGGACGGTTTCAAAGGAGGTTTCTGTGTTGCGCGAGATAGTACTGGATACCGAATCCACTGGCTTGCAGGTCTCGGACGGGCACCGCCTCGTTTCCGTGACGGCGATCGAGCTGATCGACCGCAAGCCGACGGGAAAAGAATTTGAGGTGATCATCAACCCCGGCCGCGATATTCCCGAGGAGACCATCAAGATCCACGGCATCACCAACGAGATGGTGAAGAACAAGCCCGTCTTTTCAAAGATCGCCAAAGATCTCAAGGATTTCATTGGCAATTCTCCCATCATCATCACCTGCCGCACGACCAAAAATTCTGATGGCAGCGACTATACCCTCGACATCGACATGCTGGCCGCAGAGATGAAAGAGGCAGGCGTGAAACCTTTCCCCGCCAGCCAGTGGATCAATGTGCGCCGCTGGTCGGAAGAAATGTTCGGCAGCGACGAGGCGCGCCTCGACAAAATTCTCGACCGTTACAAGATCGACCGGTCCGAGCGCGACCGCGAAGGCCACAGCGCCACGCTGGATTCACAACTGCTTGCCGCCGCCTATCCGAAGCTTCTGGCGGACTATAAAAAATTTAAGAAATCTCCTAAAAGAAAACCGCCTTCTCCTTGATGTCAAATTGTTTTGAAGCCGCGCCAGCCGCCATTCCGCCGCTGAAGACCGTATGGGTTTCCGCGGTTGCGCTGGTCGATGCCGATGGCCGCGTTTTGCTGGCGCAACGTCCGGCGGGAAAAAATCTGGCAGGGCTGTGGGAATTTCCGGGCGGCAAAATCGAGGCGGGCGAGACGCCGGAACAAACGCTGGTGCGCGAGTTGAAAGAAGAGCTGGGCATCGACACCTCGACTTCCTGTCTTGCGCCGCTGACTTTTGCTTCACACCGCTACGACGACTTCCATTTGCTGATGACGCTGTATGTCTGCCGCGTCTGGCGTGGACACGTAACAGCGGAGGAGGGGCAGGCACTGGCCTGGGTCAGTCCGCAAAACTTCGGAAAATATCCCATGCCGCCGGCGGATGTGCCGCTCGTTCCGGCCTTACGGGAGCTGCTATAAAATATGTACAATAGCGCTATCGATCTCAAGGAATTTTACGGCACGCTGCAGGGCAAGGTCGTGCAGCGCATTCTCCGCCAGCATATCCGCAGCTTCTGGCCGGACGTCAAAGGCCAGCGCATGATCGGCCTCGGATATACCACGCCGTACCTGCGTCCGTTTTTCGGCGAGGCCGAACGCATTGTCGCGCTGATGCCGATGCAACAGGGCGCGGTGTTCTGGCCGTCGGAAGGCGACGGGGTCGTCGCCATATGCGACGAGGAGGAAATGCCGATCGAATCCAACTCCGTCGACCGTCTGCTGGTGATTCATACGCTCGATAGTGCGGGCGGCATGGAGGCCGTGTTGCAGGAGGCATGGCGGGTTCTCTCAGGCCAGGGACGTTTGCTGCTGATCGTGCCGAATCGTTCCGGCATCTGGGCGCGGATGGACAATACGCCCTTCGGCCACGGAACGCCCTATTCCCTCGGGCAGATACGGCAGGCGCTGAAAGAGCATATGTTCGTGCCCGAGCATGCGGAGCGCGCGCTGTTTTTTCCGCCGGCGTCTTCGCGGCTGGTGCTGACGACGGCGGGCGCGTGGGAGAAAGTCGGCAGCGCGCTGTTCAACGCTTTTGGCGGCGTCAATATCGTCGAGGCGAGCAAGCAGCTCTATGCCGGCACGATGGTCGGCGCGACGGCCGCCGCCAAGGCGCGCAAGCGCTTCGTGCCCGCGCCGAAACCCGTCGCCAGCAACCGCCGCGATTAGGCGGGTTTAAATTTTTGGATAAGTCTTGTCTTGCGGCTTCTTTTGCGCGGCCTGCTGCGCATCGATCCGTTCAGCGAGAATGCCGACCGCGGCGGTGAGGTCGCGGATATTCTCCTGAATTTGCTTCAGCATCGTCGGCACGTCTTCATCGGACGCTTCGTTGGCCGCGTCTTGTGGCTTTTTGGCTGCCTGAGCTCTTTTGTCCTGCAGGTCTTTTAGCAGCTTTAGAGTATTGATATGCGCGCTGCTGTATGCCTGATTGGCGGAATAGGCCCTGTTGAGTGCGCCGTTCGCATCAGCGCCATATTCAGAGAGCATATCTAAAATTTTCGGGGAGGCATTATTAACGACGGCGCGCGCAAGTAGCGCTCCGTGGAAACCGTTTTGTGCGACGTTCGCATCAGCGCCGTTTTTGATTACGGTCTCGATAAATTTTTCGTTTTCATTGAGATTGTAGTCGAAAACCTCGGCGAGCGCGTTCGTAAGAACCTCTTTCCGGATCGTTTCGGGCGTCGTTGCGAAGGCCTGTGCCATGACCGCTGCGGCGTGCTCACGGGCTGCGTCGGTCAGCTTGTATAATACGCGGAACGATGTGCCTTGACCGAGCTTGTGCAATGTCTGGAACAAAATCTGGATGTTTTCGGGGCGCCCTTCGTCGAGGGCTTCGATCGCGCCGTCGCACAAGGACAGAATTTTTTTTCTCGATCCGCTGACTTTAGCGAGCGTTTGCGCGAAGCGTTCCGGCGATCCCGTGCGGCCGATCTCGCTATAATTCACTTTGTCTCCAAAAAAGTTCATGAGGTTCTCCGTAGATGTAATTTCATACGGAAAATATACCCATATTATGGATACGTCAATGAATTAAATACTGTTATTCTTCAAATACTTATAATATCACATCAGCGCTTTTTAATATGCGGCCAGTTGAACTTCGGTTTCGTCTCGGCGATCAGTCCTTCGTTGTCGTTGGCCGTGTGCGCGACGGGTGCGATGCGGTCTGCAGCGGCGCGGAGATCGGCGGTCTTTTGCGCTGGCTCCGGTTCTTCGCGCAAGGGCCTGCCGGATTTGATGATCGCCTCGATGCGCGCGAGGGTGCGCGGATCGTGAACAAGCGCCATGAAGTTTTCGTGTTCCAGCTCGCGCACGTAGTCTTGCGTCAGCTTCACGTTCGGGCCAGCCTTATCGCCCCCGGTCAGCACAGTGGCCACGCGGTCGGAAACCACGACGTCGTAGGGTGTGGCCAAACCGCGCATGTAAAAGCCGTCCACCGCCATGTTGAGCGCTGCGCGGCCGCCGGGGCCGGGCAATTCAAGGTCGAACGGTTTTTCCGGCTCAAAGTGCTGCGCCAGTTCGAAGGCTTTGGCTTTTGCGTCGGCGAGCAGACGCGACTTGTTCATCGTTATGCCGTCCGTTTCGCGCAGGTACAATAAATCTTGCGCTTCATAGGCGGAGAAGCCGACCCTCGCGGTCGAGATGGTTTCGAAGACGAAGGCGACGGCGGGCATCGGTCCGTGCGCGATCTTCTCACTTTGCTGCGCGCGGGTGAGGAGCTCTGTGGAGCCGCCCCATGCGGGCAGCAGGCCGACGCCGACTTCGACGAGTCCCGGATAAGTTTCCGCATGCGCCTGCACGTGATGCGAATGAAGGAGAATCTCGCAGCCGCCGCCCAGTGCCTTGCCGCTGGGCGCGGACACGACGGGGAAGGGCGCGTATTTGAGGCGTTTGTAGGTTTTTTGCCCCATCTTCACCATTTTGTCGATGATCCAATATTGCTTCAGCTTTGCCGCATAGAGCGCGACGCCGATATTGGCACCGACGGAGAAATCGTCCGCGTCGTTGTGAATGACGAGCGCTTTAAAATATCCTTTTCCGTCGCCGATGATGTCACAAGCCTTGTTGACCATGCGCAGGCTGAAGAAATCAAGTGAG
The DNA here is from genome assembly GCA_021805245.1 of Pseudomonadota bacterium. Classification (GTDB taxonomy): domain Bacteria; phylum Pseudomonadota; class Alphaproteobacteria; order Micavibrionales; family UBA2020; genus PALSA-926. Next base: position 72,169 of record JAJZFS010000076.1, read on the forward strand.
TTCATTTTCGAGTGGAATTCGAGGCAGAGGATGCCTTCGCCGAGATCCCACAGGCTGGCGGAGAAGTTTTTCGCGACGGGTCGCGACGCGCGCTTGACGTCGGCGAGCAGCAGCACGCCTTCGGGGCGTACGATGTCCTGGTAAACACCGTTATTGTCGAGATATTGCAGCTTGCCGGTTTTGGTGCGGTAGAGGCTGCGGCCCGCGGCTTTTTCGAGGAACAGCGGGACCGTTCTGCCTTCTTTCTTCACGCGGTCGATGAAATAATCCACGCCGATCTTGTCGATCAATTCGAAGGGGCCGTATTTCCAGTTGTAGCCGAGTTTCATGGCATCGTCGACGTGCGCGATGGTGTCGGTAATCTCGTGCGCGTGTTCGGCGGCATAGCACAAGGTTTGCGACAGAACTGCCCAGGCGTAATTGCCAAGCTTATCATCGGATGTGACGAGGTCGCGCAGCTGTTTTTTAAGCTTGATGCGCGTTGACGGGCGCGCTGCGCCCGTTGCGAGGTCGATCGCCAGCTTGTTGTGGTTTTCATCGAGGCGGTAGAAGCCGCCTTTGCCCTTGCGCCCCGTGTAGCCGTCGGCAATCATTTTGTCGATCACCGGCCAGGACTTGTTGTTCTTGCAATAGGCGTCTTCCGGCGGCAGCAGGGTGGTGAGGCTTTTGGTGATATGCGGCATGAGGTCGAGGCCAACAAGGTCGATGAGGCCGAAAATGCCGGTGCGCGGCGCACCGATCGGGCTGCCCATCACGGCATCGGCTTCCTCGACGGCGAGTTTGCGTGCATAGGCCTCGTTGATGGCGGTCTGTATCCAGAAGGTGCCGATGCGGTTGCCGATGAAGCCCGGTGTGTCGTTGCAGGGGATGACGCCCTTGCCAAGCTTTTCATCCATGAAGAACGTCAGTTCCGCGATCATCTTCTTGTCGTTGTGCCCGGACGTCACCAGCTCCAGCAGCGGCATGTAACGCGGCGGGTTGAAGAAGTGGGTGATGACGAAATCTTTTTTGAGAGCGGCAGACTGGTCTTTGATCAGGTCGGCGAGCGGGATGGTCGACGTGTTGGAGGCGACGATCGTGCCGGGCCGGCGGTTGGCGTCTATCTTTTTGAAGATGTCGGATTTGACTTTCGGATCTTCGAAGACGGCCTCGATGATGAGATCGACCTCCTGCAGGCGGCCGATGTCGTCCTCGGTATTTCCGGGGCGGATGCGTTTGGCGTTGCGTGTGTGCATCAGCGGCGCAGGCTTGGTTTTGAGCAGGCGGTCGATGGCGCCTCTGGCGATGGCGCTACGGTCGTCCCCTGCTTTTGCGTCGACGCGGTCGAGCAGTTCGACGGAGAGGCCGGCGTTGGCGAGGTGGGCGGCGATGCCTGCGCCCATGACACCGGCGCCGATCACGGCGGCTTTTTGAATGGTCATGATTTAGGCTCCTTCTTGGACTTTTTGGGATGGCGTTTAAAGGGCTCGTGACGGGTGCGGTAGAGCGAATAGAACACACCCGTGGCGAGCAGCAAAACGGTGACAGCGAACGAGAAGACCGGCGGCAACGGGTGGTGCAGGACGAAGTCCACATAGAAGATCTTGCCGCCAATGAAAACCAGCACGGCGGCGAGCGCGTATTTGAGGTATTCGAAGCGGTGCAGCATGGCATCGAGCGCGAAATAGAGCGCGCGCAAGCCAAGAATGGCAAAAATGTTGCTGGTCAGGACGATATAGGTATTGGTGGTCAGGGCGAGAATGGCGGGCACGCTGTCGACGGCGAAGATCGCGTCCACGATATTCACCACGACGAGCGCCAGCATCAGCGGCGTGAACCAAAATTTGCCGTTCAGCATGATCGAGAACTTGTCGCCGTGCAGTTTTTCCGTTACGCGCATGTATTTCTTGCAGAAGTGCAGCACTGTGTTTTTCGGCACCTCTTCGGCCTCTTCCTCGGCGAAGGCCATATTGACGCCGGTGAAGATCAGGAACGCCGAGAAGAGATAGAGTACCCAGTGAAAATCGGAGACGATTTGCGCGCCGAGCCCGATCATCACGCCGCGCAGCAGAATGGCCGCGAGGATGCCCCAGACCAGCACACGGTACTGGTGCTTGCGCGGGATGGACAGCGCCGAGAAAACCAGCGAGATGGCGAAGATATTGTCGATGGAGAGGGTTTTTTCGACAATGAAGCCCGTCCAGTAGAGCGCGGCGGCGGCGCGGCCCATTTCATGCCAGACCCATGCGCCGAAGCCGGTGCCGATCAGAATGTATCCCGCGCTATACGTCAGGCTTTCGCGGATGCCGATGACGTGGTTGTTTTTGTGCAGGATGCCGAGGTCGAGCACCATCAGGGCGGCGATGAGCCCCAGGAAAACCGCCCACATCGTCGCCGCATGTGCCATTAGATACTTTGGAAGAAGTGTATGATGTTATGGCCTTCAAGGTTAAACAACAGCAGCAGGACGAGGAAGAACCAGCAGGTGACCAGCGGCATGACGCGGTATTTAAGAAAGGTCATCTCCAGAAGCGCGGCAATGATCGGCGCGATGCCGGCAAGGAAAAAGAATGCCGCGCCACGCGCGAAGATAGTGATGAGTTCGTCGTTTTGTGCGTTGCCGGTCAGATGCAGTTTTTCCGCGCCGGTGATAAACTGGTCGAGGATCGATATGCCGGTAATGTGCACCCCGTTGAGCGGGTTGACGCCGTAGCTGTTGATCATGATGGCGATGATGACGGAGAGAACGTAGACAACGGCGACGTAGTAGGTCTGGCTTGGGTATTGTGACTGGCCGCCTATATCTTTCCTGCCGGACGCGCTGCGCTTCGTGTCGACATCGTAATATCCGGCGTCGCGCATCTTGCGTGCGTTTTCGAGTTTTTGCTTCGCGCCGCCAAGTTTTTTCTTTTTACTAAACATATGGATCCCCTACATAATATCCCACACGTCAGTTTAGCCAAGCTATGCAAAAAAAGAAATAAAAGCTTTATGCGGCGGGGGGTGTGTCAGGCTTTCACGATGTTGTCCCGATCGCTCATTCCGGAAAGAGCGTTGCGCGTATCGACGACCAGCGGCGCGTTTTCCGCGATCATGGCATAATCTATATTGTCATGATTGGTGATAATCATGACCGCATCCTGCTTTTTGAGGAGTTCCGCCGTCAGAGGGGTCGATTTCAGGCCGGTAAAGTCGGCATGCTCGCGGGTTGGCGGAATGACGTCGACATAAGGATCATGGAAAATAACGTTGGCTTTGCGGCGCTTCAGCAGCTCTATGACGGCGAAGGAGGGGCTTTCGCGGATGTCGGCGACGTTCTTTTTATAGGCCATGCCGATGATTAAAATATGTGCGCCATTGAGGGCCTTGGCGGCTGTCCGGTCGAGCGCCTCGGCGAGCTTGTTCACGACATAAACAGGCATGGCGACGTTGATCTCGCCCGCCAGTTCGATGAAGCGGGTGGTGATGTTGTATTCGCGCGCCTTCCATGTGAGATAAAACGGGTCGATCGGGATGCAGTGTCCGCCGAGGCCGGGGCCGGGATAGAACGGCATGTAGCCGAAGGGTTTGGACTTCGCCGCCTCGATCACCTCCCAGATGTCGATGCCCATGGCGTCGTAGATGATTTTCAGTTCGTTGACGAGCGCGATATTGACGGAGCGGAAAATATTTTCCGTCAGCTTCACGGCTTCCGCCGTCGCGCTTGATGAGACGGCGATGGTCTTTTTCATGAACTGGTCGTACATCGTTTGCGCGAGTTTCAGCGCCGTGTCGCCGTCGCCGCCGATTACCTTGGGAATGATCGCGGTGTGAAAGTCGGGATTGCCCGGGTCTTCGCGCTCGGGGCTGAAGGCGAGGAAAAAGTCGGTGCCGGATTTGAGACCGGTGGCGTTTTCAAGGATGGGGCGCACGACATCGCTGGTCGTGCCGGGATAGGTGGTTGACTCCAGAACGATCAACTGCCCGCGTTGCAGATGTTTGGCGATGGTCTCCGTCGTTTTCACGATGTAGGTCATGTCCGGTTCGCGGTTGCGGTCGAGCGGCGTCGGCACGCACATGATGATGGCGTCCATGTGGGCCAGCGCGTCGAATTCTCCGGTGGGTGTGAACTTTGCGCTTTTGACGAAGCCGGCCACGCGGTCGTTGTGG